>SHVZ01000050.1 GCA_009694025.1 Alphaproteobacteria bacterium
CCATGGGCGCTGCGCTACGGGCGCGGGTCCCTCCTATGCACTACGCGGATAAGCCCATTCCTCCCCACCCAGAGGGGTCGGAATTGGACGCGAAAAGGGGGTCACGGTTGGAAGCGATTTGACAGCCTGAAGCCGGTCTTGCCCTTGCCCTTCGGGAGTGGGACGCCTTTCTCATCCTCAAACTGAAATGACCCCGTCCTCAGGCGCTCGCTGATGTGTTCAAGGTTCGCGATCCAATGGGCGTCGAAGCGAAGTGTTTCTTGCTTGGTCCTATCGCTACTGGATTTCAGCCCACTGGATCGGACTTTGGACCAAGCCCTGTATAGGACGTCTCGAATGCGAACGCGTTTATAGAGATCCACGGATCAGCCTTTGTCCGTGACGTGGGGGCTACCGGCAAACCCGCCCCCGGCAGAAGCGAGGTGTTCGATCCCCAGGGCTCCGAAGGCGCTCACGCCAACCCTCGGGTGCGACCTGATCCGCAGAAGCATTGGCCCCGCGGTCCACGCCCCCGGCACAACCGACGCTCAACCCGAGCCCAGCCGCCAGAAGCGGGGAAATCGACACCGCATGTATGGCACGCTAGTTGTCGAGACGCAAGATATGGTGGCTTCCAGAACGCAGATTCCGAACTACTCAATTGATACGCTGCTTCAACAATCATGGCATCGGCCAGAGCGCACGGACGGCGCCGGCGATCCCGGTCAGGATCAGGAGCCACAGCACCACCCGGCGGAAGCGCTCGGGCGAGGTGCCGCGGAAGGCGCGTTCGCCGACGAACACCCCAGCCAGCAGGAACGGCACCAGCAGCGCCGCCGTCACCACCGGCCCGCGTTCGATCAGGCCGCCGGCCGAGGCGAAGGCGATCGCGGCGGCGTCGGTGACGAAGAAGAAGGCGATGAGGGTGGCGCGCCCGACCGACAGGCTGTCGGTGCGGGTGAGATAGAGGAACACCAGCGGCGGGCCGGACAGCGCGGCGATGCCGTTCATCACGCCGGCGAGCGCGCCGGTCGCGACGATGGTCGGCCGCCCGGGCGTGCCGGTCAGCCGGAATCCAAGGAGGAAGAGGACGGCGACCAGGAGCACGGCGAGCGACAGGCCGAGCCTGAGCGCCGCCGGCGACGCCAGACCGAGCGCCCAGGTGCCGATCGGCGTGGTCAGGATCGCGACCGGCATCAGCAGCTTGAGGCCGCGCCAGTCGACATGCGCCCAGAGCCCGGGAAGCTGGCGGAGCGCCACCGTCACGCCGAAGATCAGCACGATCACCACCGCCTCCAGCGGCGGCAGCACCAGCGAGAGCAGCGGCGTGATCATCAACCCCATGCCGAAGCCGGAATATCCGCGGACGACGGCGCAGACGAGGGTCACCGCGGCGGCGAAGGCGAAGGTCCAGTCCATAGACGGGATCGGGCCTTTAGGCGCCCTTCTCCCAGCCGCCGGCCTCGGTCTGGCGCCAGTAGGTGACCTCGTGGCCGGCGGCCTTGTAGGCCGTCCAGTGCGTGCGTGCGCGCTCGACCTGGGCGGGATCCCGGCCGTCGAAGACCTCGAAGCCGCGCTCGTAGTCGCCGAGGCGCTGGGTCTCCTGCCCGTCGATCAGGAGGACGAATTGGGCCCCGTTGGGATTCTCGTCCTCAGGCGTGAGCCACACCGGCTGATGCTCGGCCTCGCCGTCCCGGGCCGTCCCGTGCGGCAGGAACGAGTTGGGATCGAAGGTCCAGAGCTGCGCCGACAGCGCCTCGACCCGCTCGGTCGACCCCGCCAGCACGACCGCGCGTTTCCCTAGGGAGAGCGCACGGTCGAGCAGCCTGGCGAGCGCCCAGTCGAGCGACCGCGTGGTCAGATGATAGAAGCCGACCTCGGTCACGGCGCGGTCGAGGGCGTCACGACTTCTCGTAGTAGGCCTTCACCAGGTGGTCGAGAAGCCTGACGCCGTAGGCGGTGGCGCCCTTCGGCGTCACCGGCTTGTCCTTCGACGACCACGCCATGCCGGCGATGTCGAGGTGCGCCCACGGCACGTCGTTGGTGAAGCGCTTCATGAACATCGCCGCCTTGCACGAGCCGCCGTCGCGCGCGCCCGAGTTCTTCACGTCGGCGATGTCGGAGTCCATGCCGCGGTCGTAGCTCTCGGCGAGCGGCATCCGCCAGAGCCCCTCGCCGGTCGCCTTGGCCGAAGCCAGCAGGCGGTCGGCCAGCTCGTCGTCGGTGACGAAGGCGCCGGCGAACTCGTGGCCGAGCGCGATGACGATGGCGCCGGTCAATGTCGCGAGGTCGACCATGAAGCGCGGCTTGAAGCGGTCCTGGCAGTACCAGAGCGCGTCGGCCAGCACGAGCCGGCCTTCCGCGTCGGTGTTGGTGATCTCGATGGTCTGGCCCGACATGCTCTTGACCACGTCGCCCGGGCGCTGGGCGGTGCCCGATGGCATGTTCTCGACCAGCCCGACGATGCCGACGACGTTGGCCTTGGCCTTGCGCCCGGCCACCGCCCGCATCAGCCCGATCACGGCGGCGGAGCCGCCCATGTCCCACTTCATATCCTCCATGCCGAGGGCCGGCTTCAGGGAGATGCCACCGGTATCGAAGGTGACGCCCTTGCCGATGAAGGCGAGCGGCTTGTCCTTCGACGACGGCTTGCCCTGCCACTGCATGACCACCAGCTGGCTCTCGTGCGCGCTGCCCTGGCCGACGCCGAGAAGCGCGCCCATGCCGAGCCTGGTCATCTCCTTGATGCCGAGGACCTCGACCTTGACGCCGAGGGCGGCGAGGCTCCGGCACTGGTTGGCGAGGCTTTTCGGAAACACCACGTTGGCCGGCTCGGAGACCAGATCGCGGGCGAAGAACACGGCTTCCGCCACCTGCTCGAGCTCGCCATAGGCGCGCTGCGCGGTGCGGCTCGCCTCGACGTGGATCGTCATCCGCTGCAGCGTCGGCTTGTCTTCCGGCTTCTCTTTGGTGCGGTACTTGTCGAACCGATAGGAGCGGAGCTTGGCGCCGAGCGCGAAATGCGCGGCCGAGACGCCGCCTTCCTCGCCCGCGAGATCGATCGCGACCGCCGCTTCACGGGCGCCGGACGCGCCGAGCTCGCCGACGAGGGCGCCACCCAACGCCTCGGCATCGACCGGCTTGGTCTCGCCCTTGGCCTTGCCGAGGCCGAGCAGAACGACCCGCTCGGCTTCGATTCCGGCCGGCGCCAGGATCGACAGGAGCTGGCGCGACTTGCCGACGAAGCGGCTGCCGGCGATGGCGCGTGCGATCGCGCCCCTGGTCTTGCGGTCGAGCTCGGATGCGCCCGCGGTCAACTTCTTGCCCTCGTAGACGCCGACGACGAGCGCCCCCTTGGCCGGGAGCCCCGGCTTGGAGAACGTGATCTTCATGGCTGGCTCCTCCCGATACGGGATTGGTGTTCTTAAGGCGGGTGGGTGTCGCAGTGCCAATAGCCTTCGCGCGTTTCGGCTGTCAATGGCGCGGGAACCCGTGGCACATTGGCGAAAGCCCTCTCAACCTCGCGACGGATCGCCCGTGCTTTCGTTCCTCGCCTCGCCCTGGGCGCGGGTTCTCGTGCTCGCCCTGACGCTGGCGGCGCTGCTGCCGGGCGCGCTCCGGCTGCCGCCGATCGACCGAGACGAGTCCCGCTACGCCCAGGCGACCAAGCAGATGCTGGAGACCAGGGACTTCATCCGCATCCGCTTCCAGAACGAGCCCCGCAACAAAAAGCCGGCGGGCATCCACTGGCTGCAGGCGGCAGCCGTCGAAGCCCTCGCCCCTGACGCCACGGCGATCTGGGTCTTCCGGCTCCCCTCCGTCCTCGGCGTCCTGCTCGCGGTCGGGCTTACCCTGGCGATCGCGCGCCGCCTCTACGACCCGATGACCGCCAGCATCGCCGGCGGCCTGGTCGGCGCGGGTCTGCTCGCCCAGGTGATGGGCCAGCAGGCGACCACCGACGGGGCGCTGCTGGCGACCGCGGTCGCGGCCCAGGGCGCGCTCGCGCTCGCCTACGTGCGCCAGCGGCGGGGCGAGCTCGTCCGCCCAGGCCTCGCGCTGGCGTTCTGGGGCGCCCAGGGCCTCGCCCTCCTGCTCAAGGGACCGGTGATCCCCGCCATCTCGATGCTGACCGCGCTCACCCTTTCGGTCGCCGACAAGGATTGGCGCTGGCTCCGGCTCCTCCGGCCGCTCGTCGGCATTCCCCTGATGCTGGCGATCGCGACCCCGTGGTTCGTCGCCATCCAGCTCGCGACCGATGGCGGCTTCGTCGGCGATGCAGTGCGCAACGACCTGCTGCCGAAACTGATCGGCGGCCAGGAGAGCCATGGCGCCCCGCCCGGCTATTACCTGGCGCTGGTCAGCGTCACCCTCCTGCCGGCTTCGCTGGTGCTGTGGCCGGCGCTCAAGGAGGCGTGGAACGACCGGTTGGATGCGCCGACGCGCGTGCTCCTCGCCTGGGCGATCCCGGCCTGGCTGCTGTTCGAGGCGGTGCCGACCAAGCTGCCGCACTATGTGCTGCCGCTGTTCCCGGCCCTGGCGATGCTGGCCGCGCGCCTCCTCGTCCGTGCCGCCGATGGCGAACCGACCGCCCTCGACCGGATCTGGGCGAGGGTCGCGGCGGCACCCTGGCTGGTCGGTAGCATTGCGCTAGCGCTCGCGCCGGCGACGATCGGCTACGCCCTCGACCAGCGGCTCGATCCGGCGGCGCTCGCCATCGGGTTGGCGGCGCTGGCGGCGACGCTGCTTGCCGCCATCGCCGTCTGCTACCGGCGCTGGCTCTGGGCGACGGCGATCTCGACGCTGACCGCCTGGAGCGTCCTCGCTGTCGCCTTCGGCCAGATCCTGCCGCGCCTGGACGCGCTCTGGCTCGGTCGCGAAGCGGCCCTGTCGATCGTCCGGCAGGCGCCGGGGACGAGCGCCGCCGCCATGGCCGCCTCGGGCTATGCCGAGCCCAGCCTGGTCTTTGCCGCCGGCACCCCGATCCGCCTGATCGACGCTGGCGCCGCCGGCCGCTTCCTCGCCGAGGCCCCCGGCCGGATCGCCTTGATCGGCCGCGAGGAGCAACCGGCGTTCCTGGCGGCCCTCGCCGCCGCCGGAGCCGAGGCCGAAGCGCTCGACACCCTCGCCGGCTTCAACTATTCCAAGGGTCGGTGGACCACGCTGACGCTCTACCGGCGCAATCCGTGACGCCGCACCCCTGGTACTGGCCGCGACCCGCGCCGATCGCGCGGTTCTGGGCGGCGACGGTTACGGCTGCGGTACTCGCCGCCATCGCTGCCGGCTGGCTCGACCGGCCGGTCGCGATCTGGTTCCAGGCCCGGGGCGAGGGAAGCATGGACGTGTTCCGCGCGCTTTCGGTCCCAGGCGATTCGGTCTGGTATCTGGTGGGCGGGGGGATTGGCTCCCTGGCCGCCTACGTCTTGTCGCGGCGGATGCAGGGTCCTGTCCGTGAGCGCCTGCTCCGGCTCACCAGCCGGCTCGCCTTCCTCTTCCTCGCCGTCGCCGCGACCGGCCTCGCCGCCGACCTCTTGAAGGTTCTGGTCGGCCGGGCGAGGCCGAAGCACCTGTTCCAGGACGGGCTGATGGCGCTGGCACCCGGCAGCCTGTCGTCGTCCTGGTGGTCGTTCCCTTCCGGACACGCGACCACCATCGGCGCCGTCGCCGTCGCGCTCGCCCTGCTCGCTCCGCGCCTCGTCTGGGCCTGGATGCTGCTGGCGCTGGTCGTGGCCCTCGGCCGCATCGGCGCCACCGCGCACTTCGTCAGCGACACCGTCGCCGGCCTCTGGCTAGGCGCCGCCGGCGCCACGATCGTCAGCTGGGCGCTCGCCCGCCGGGCCGAGGCGATCGAGCGCCGCTTGGGACTACCCAGATGCGTTGGATGACGCGCTATCCCTTGCGCCAAATGCTGATGGCGCTGGTGTTCGTGCTGGGGTCGGTGACGCTGGCGATCTGGCTCACCCAGGCGCTCCGCTTCGTCGACCTGATCGTCAACCGCGGGCTCCCCGTAGAGACCTTCCTCCACCTCGCGATGCTGCTCCTGCCGCAGTTCTTCCAGCTGGTCCTGCCGATCGCAGCCTTCTCGGCGGTGGTGTTCGCCTACAACAAGATGCAGGCCGACTCCGAGCTGGTGGTGATGCGGGCGACCGGCATCTCCTCGCTCGGCCTCGCCAAGCCGGCGCTGCTTCTGGCGCTGTCGACGACCGCCATCGCCTACGCGCTCAGCCTCTACCTGTCGCCGATGGCGCATGGCGCCTTCAAGAACTTGCAGTTTCAGATCCGCAACCAGTTCACCAACGTCCTGCTGCGCGAAGGCGTCTTCACCAACATCGGCGACAAGATGACCGTCTACATCCGCCAGCGCGAGAGCTCGGGAGAGCTCCTCGGCGTACTGGTGCAGGACGAGACCGATCCGAAGAAGCAGGTGACGATGGTGGCCGAACGCGGCGCGCTGGTGCGCGGCGACGACGGCCCGAAGGTGCTGATGGTCAATGGCAACCGGCAGGAGCGCGAGGTCGCGAGCGGACGGCTCTCGATCCTCTACTTCGACAGCTACGCCCACGACCTCGGCCGCCTGCAGCAAAGCTCGATGCTGCGTTGGCGCGAGCCGCGCGAGCGCTTCCTTTCCGAGCTGTTCTGGCCGGAGAACACGCAGATCGACCAGGAGCACCTGACCGAGCTGATCGCCGAGGGCCACCAGCGGATCGTGACGCCGCTGTTCTGCCTGTCGTTCACGCTGATCGGGCTCGCGGCGATCCTGACCGGCGATTTTTCCCGGCGCGGCCATCTCGGGCGCATTCTCGTCGCCATCCTCGCGGTGATCCTCTGCCAGGCGGCCAACCTCGGCGTCACCTACGCGGCGACGCGCACGCTCGCGGTGGTTCCGGCGATGTACGCGGTGGTCGCCCTTCCGGCGCTGGCGGCGCTCTGGATGATCCTCCGGCAGCGCCGGCGCGCAATTCCCCGCTTCGCCCCGGCCGAATAGCATGCGGCTCTCTCGCACTCTCTCGGTCTATATCGGCCGCCAGTTCCTCTACTGGTTCGCTTGCGTGTTCATGTCGCTGCTGGCGCTCGTCTTCATCTTCGATCTGGTCGAGCTCCTCCGCCGGGTTGCCGTCCGCCAGCAGGCGGGCCTGGGCCTGGTCATCGAGCTGGCCCTGCTCAAGCTGCCGACCATGGCGCAGACCCTGCTCCCCTTCGCCGTCCTCTTCAGCACGATGATGACCTACTGGCGACTGACGCGGAGCCAGGAGCTGGTGGTCGCCCGTGCCGCCGGAGTCTCGGTCTGGCAGTTCCTGCTGCCGGCGCTCGTCGCGGCCGTGCTCATCGGCGCGTTCCGCGTCACCCTGTTCAATCCGGTCGCTTCGGTCCTGACCCAGCGCTACGAGCAGCTGGAGGCGCAGATCTTCCGCGGCCGCACCAGCCTGCTCGCGGTTTCCGACGCCGGGCTCTGGCTCCGCCAGATGAGCGATCGCGGCCAGTCGATCATCCACGCCCAGGGCGTCTCCCAGCAGCACATGGAGCTGCTGGATGCGACGGTCTTCCTCTACGAGGGCCTCGACCGCTATGCCGGACGGATCGACGCCGCCTCGGCCCGGCTCGACCAGGGCTCCTGGCTGCTCCGCGATGCTCTGGTTTCGATGGGCGACCGCCCGCCGGTCAGAGAGCCGACCGTTCGGGTCTCGACCGACCTTACCCACGAGACGATCCAGGACAGCTTCGCCGCGCCGGAGACCATGAGCTTCTGGGAGCTTCCGGCTTTCATCGACGTGCTGGAGCGGGCGGGGTTCTCGGCGGCACGCCACCGGCTGCACCTCCACGGCCTGCTCGCCGCGCCGCTGATGCTGGGCGCCATGGTGCTGATCGCCGCCACCTTCTCCCTCCGCATGGTCCGCCGCGGCGGTACGATGGCCGTCGCCGGCGCCGGCATCTTCGTCGGCTTCCTCATCTACTTCGCCTCTGACGTCATCTTCGCGCTCGGCCTCTCCGGCCGGCTGCCGGTCGAGCTCGCCGCCTGGACGCCGGCCTCGGTCTCGACCCTGCTCGGCCTCGCCATGCTGTTGCACCTCGAGGACGGTTGATGCGTCGACTTCTTGCCACGCTCGTCGTCCTCGTCATCGCAAGCCTACCGGCCTCAGCCCAGCGCGGCAGCCTGAGACCCGGCAGCGAGCCGGTCCTGATCAAGGCCGACCAGCTCACCCACCACCAGGATCTCGGCACGACAGTTGCCAGCGGCAACGTCGAGATCACCCAGAGCGACCGCATCCTGCTCGCCGATACCGTCACCTACAGCGAACGCGAGGACAAGGTCAGCGCTGCCGGCAACGTCAGCTTGACTCAGGCGACAGGCGAGGTGCTGTTCGCCGACTTCATCGAGCTGACCGGCGGGATGCGCGACGGCTACATCGAGAATCTGCGCGCTTTGCTCGCCGACAACAGCCGATTCGCCGCCAACTCGGCGCGCCGCATCGACGGCAACCGCAAGGAGATGACACGCGCCGTCTACTCGCCCTGCGACCTCTGCAAGACCGACCCGACGCGGGCGCCGCTGTGGCAGATCAAGGCGGTCAAGGTCGTCCACGACGAAACGGTCCACGACATCGAATACCAGGACGCCACGCTCGAGATGTGGGGCGTACCGGTTGCCTACTTCCCGACGCTGGTCCATGCCGATCCGAGCGTGCGCCAGCGCTCCGGCGTGCTTGCGCCCAAGCTCGGCCGCTCGGGCGACGTCGGCGCCATCGTCGGCGTGCCGTACTACTGGGCGATCAGCCAGAACCAGGATCTGACGGTTGAGCCAATTCTCTATTCCTCCGATGGCGGCATCATCACCAGCGAGTACCGCCAGCGCCTCGCCAAGGGTGCGCTCGACCTCAAGGGCAGCGTCGGCTACCTCGACCAGCGCAATGGCGGCGTCAAGACCGGCGATCAGAACAGCCAGGGTCATGTCGATGCCACCGCACGCCTGGACCTGAGCGACGTCTGGCGCGGCGGCGCCGACCTCAGGCGCGCGTCCGACCGGCTGTACCTCAAGCGCTACAAGCTCGGCGACCCGGAGGTGCTGACCAGCCGGGCCTTCGCCGAAGGCTTCCACGGTCGCGACTACATGATCGTCAACGCGTACTCCTTCCAAGGCCTGCGCGCGACCGACATCCGCGAGCAGTCGCCTCTGCTCGCGCCGTATGCGCTC
Organism: Alphaproteobacteria bacterium; assembly: GCA_009694025.1. Classification (GTDB taxonomy): domain Bacteria; phylum Pseudomonadota; class Alphaproteobacteria; order SHVZ01; family SHVZ01; genus SHVZ01. Next base: position 9,167 of record SHVZ01000050.1, read on the forward strand.
TACTCCTTCGTCGGCGAGCCCGGACGCTACGGCGGCCGCTTCTCGATCGACGCCAGCGCTATGTCGCTCACCCGCGACATCGGCGCCGACTCGAACCGCCTGGCGATGACCGGCGGCTGGACCTTGCCCTACACGTCACGGTCGGGCGAGATCTACACGCTCTCGACGCTGCTCTACACCGGCGGCTACTGGACCGCCGACGTCGCCGACCCGAACCGCCCGGGCGGCAACTTCGAGGATGGCTTCGTCGGTCGCGCCGTCCCGCAGATGAAATTCGAATGGCGCTATCCCTGGATCCGCCGCGATGGGCGGGTCCGGACCATCTTCGAGCCGATCGTCGACGTCGTCGCGAGTCCGATCGGAGGCAACCCCGAGCGCATCCCGAACGAGGATTCCCAGGTCTTCGAGCTCGACGAGACCAACCTGTTCCAGGCCAACCGCTTCGGCGGCTTCGACCGGGTGTCGACCGGCCAGCGTTTCGACTACGGCATGAAGCTCGGCTTCTACGGCGACCTCGGCCAGAGCGCGACCCTGCTGCTGGGCCAGAGCTACGCCTTCCAGCGCGACTCGGCCTACGTGATCGGCTCGGGCGTCAACGACACCTGGTCGGACTATGTCGGCCGAGTGACCGTGTCGCCGGCATCGTATCTCGACTTTGCCTACCGGTTCCGGCTGGACGAGAACGACATGGCCCTCCGGCGGAACGAGATCGGCGTCTCGGTCGGCCCCCCTTGGCTGCGGGTCGACAGCTACTACCTTCAGGTGGCGCCCCGCCGGGACGTGCCGCAGATCGGCCAGCGACGGGAGCTGGCGACGGCAGTCACCGCCCGTCTGACCGAGCACTGGACCGGCCAGGTCCGGCTGGTCCGCGACCTCGGCGCCGCCCACGACAAGAACCGTTCCGCCGGTATGACGTTCACCTATGGCGACGAATGCTTCACTTTCTCCTTCGACCTCTCCCGGCGCTACACCACCGACGGCTCGCTCAAACCCGACACGACCGCCTTCGTCAGGCTGGTGTTCAAGAATCTCGGCCAGGTCGAGGTGCACGGCCTCGGGTTCTGAGCGGCTTGCCTCCCCCGGCGTCAAGCGGTAGGTCTGACCTGATGAAGCTGGCTCGCGTCGCCCTCCTCGCCGTCCTCGCGCTGGTCCCCGCGGCCTCCGCCCAGGAGACCATGCGGATCGCCGCCGTGGTCAACGACGAGGCGATCTCCTTCCGCGACCTAGAAGCGCGCCTGCGCCTCGTCCTGATTTCGAGCAACATCGGCGACACGCCCGAAAATCAGCGCCGCGCACTGCCGCAAGTGCTGCGCCAGCTCGTCGACGAGCGCCTGCAGCTCCAGGAAGGCAAGCGTCTGAACATCGACGCGAGCGAGGACGACATCAAGGACGCCTTCCGACGTATCGAGGAGCAGGGCAACCTTCCGCCCGGCGGCCTGGAGGAGGAGATCAAGCAGGCAGGCGTAAGCCGGCCGTCGCTGGTCGAGCAGATCCGCGCGAGCCTGGTCTGGCAGAAGCTGCTGAGACGCCAGGTCGCCAGCCAGGTCCAGGTCGGCGACGACGAGGTCGACGAGATCCTCGCCAACATCCACCGCACCAAGGACCTTCCCGAGCTTCGCGTCGTCGAGATCCTGCTCGGCATCGACAAGCCGGAGCGCGAAGGCGAGATCCGGCGGTTCGCCGAGCAGTTGATCGAGCAAGCGCGCGCCGGCGCCGACTTCAACGCGCTCGCCCGGCAGTTCTCCGAGGCCGCGAGCGCCGCCACCAGCGGCGAGATCGGCTGGGTGCTCCCCAACCAGCTCGACGAGGCCATCGAACGCGAGATCGGGAACGTGGAGCCCGGGGCCGTCGTCGGCCCGATCCGCACGGCCGCCGGGTATCACATCGTGCGGCTGGCGGAGCGACGCCTCCTTCAGGCGCCAAACGCCGACGACGTCACCGTCAACCTGCGCCAGGCCTTGTTCCCGCTCGTCGGTGCCAGCGAGGAAGAAGTAAGGCAGCGCGCGGCAAGCATGGCCCAGGCCAAGAGCTGCCCGGATTTCGAGACGCTGGCGGAGGAAGCCAAGGCCGTGCGCCCCTACAGCCTCGGCCGCCTCAAGATCGGCGACCTGAACGCGACCCTGAAGCCGGTGGTGGCTCCGATCGAGTCCGGCAAGGTCAGCCAGCCGATCAAGGTGGCGGAAGCGATCGTGGTCTTCATGGTGTGCGACAAGACCGAGCCGCCCTCCAGCCTCCCCAAGTATGACGAGGTTCGCGAGCAGATCTTCCGCGGCAAGCTCGCAATCGTCGCCCGCCGCTACCTTCGCGATCTCCGCCGCGCCGCCTATCTGGACTTCCGCACGTGACATCGCCCCTGGCCCTGACCATGGGGGAGCCCGCCGGCATCGGCGGCGAGATCGCCCTGATGGCCTGGGCCAGACGGAACGAGGGGATCCCCTCGTTCTTTCTGCTCGACGACCCCGACCGCGTGGCCGCCCTCGCGCGGCGCGTCGGCCTCGCGACCCCGATCGCGGTGATCGAGGCACCGGAAGCGGCGGCAGCGCGTTTCGCCGACGCGCTTCCGGTGATCCCGGTCAGGCTCGCGACGGCGGCGACGCCCGGGCGGCTCGATCCGGCGAACGCCGGAGCCGTGCTGGAAGCGATCCGCCGCGCGGTCGATCTCGTCCGCTCGGGGCGGGCCGGTGCCGTGGTTACCAACCCGATCCACAAGCAGGTGCTCTACGAGGCCGGCTTCCCCCATCCCGGCCATACCGAGTACCTGGCCGAGCTCGCCGCCGAGAACGGCCATGTGCCGACCCCGGTGATGATGCTGGCCTGCCCGCAGCTCCGGGTGGTCCCCGTCACCATCCACCTGCCGATCCGCCAGGCGATCGCCGACCTGACCAGCGAGATGATCGTCGAGACCGGCGAGATCGTCGCCCGCGACCTCGCTCGCCGCTTCGGCAAGGCGAATCCCAGGATCGCCGTCGCCGGCCTCAACCCGCATGCCGGCGAGGGCGGCGCGCTCGGGCGCGAGGACGACGAGATCGTGCGCCCGGCGGTCGAGGCGCTGAGGAAGCTCGGCATCGCCGCGACCGGACCGTGGGCGCCGGATTCGATGTTCCACGCCGACGCCCGCGCCGGCTACGACGCGGCGCTCTGCATGTACCACGACCAGGCGCTGATCCCGATCAAGACCCTCGACTTCCACGGCGGCGTCAACGTCACCCTCGGGCTGCCGTTCATCCGGACCTCGCCCGACCACGGCACCGCCCTCGACATCGCCGGCACCGGCCGCGCCAACCCGACGAGCCTGATCGCCGCCCTCAAGCTCGCCTGCGCCATGGCGGAGACCAGCGCTGGGCCGGCTTGAGGCGCTGCCACCGCTCGGCGAGGTCATCCGCCGGCATGAACTCGCGCCGGTCCGGGCTCTCGGCCAGAACTTCCTCCTCGACCTCAACCTGACCGGCAAGATCGCCAGGTCCGCCGGCGATCTCGGCCAAGGCACCACCATCGAGATCGGCCCGGGGCCGGGCGGCCTCACCCGTGCGCTGCTCATGGCCGGCGCCGCCAAGGTCGTCGCCATCGAGCGCGACCGCCGCTGCCTGCCGGCGCTGGCCGAGATCGCCGAAGCAGCCGAGGGCCGGCTCGCGGTCGTCGAAGGCGATGCGCTGGCGATCGATGCCACGCGCCTCGGCGATCCACCCCGGCGCATCGTCGCCAACCTGCCCTACAACGTGGCGACGCCGCTCCTCTTCGCCTGGCTCGCGCGCCTCGGCGACTTCGAGAGCCTGACGCTGATGTTCCAGAAGGAAGTGGCCGAGCGCATCACCGCGCGGCCGAGCACGAAGGCCTATGGGCGGCTCGCGGTCATGACCCAGTGGGTCGGCGAGGCGAAGCGGCTCTTCGACATCCCGGGCCGTGCCTTCATCCCGCCGCCGAAGGTGACCTCGTCGGTGGTGAGGATCACGCCGCGTGCCGCCCCGCAGGGCGAAGCCGACCCCGAGGTGTTCGCGCGCGTGGTGGCCGCGGCCTTCGGCCAGCGCCGAAAGATGCTGCGCCAGGCCTTGAAGCCGCTCGGCGATGCCGAAGGCCTGCTCGCCCGCGCCGGGATCGACCCGACGCGGCGGGCGGAGACGCTGGAACCGGCGGAGTTCGCCCGGCTCGCCCGCGCGCTCACTGGCCCTGCTGGAGGCGCTTGACGAAGTCCGGCAGCCCCACCTGGCGGTTCCGGCGCAACCGCTCAGCGGTCAGGATCGACTGCACCTTAGCGACGCTCATCTCGAAGTCCCGGTTGACGACGATGTAGTCGTATTCCGGCCAGTGGCTCATCTCGTCCGCCGCCTTGGCCATGCGCGTGGCGACGACCGCCGCCGAGTCCTGGGCCCGGGTCTTGAGCCGGCGCTCGAGCTCGCCGGTCGACGGCGGCAGGATGAAGACGCTGACCAGATCCTGGCGCGCCGTCGCGGCGAGTTGCTGGGTCCCCTGCCACTCGATGTCGAACAGAATGTCTCGGCCCTCGGCCAGCGCCGCTTCGACCGGCGCCTTCGGCGTGCCGTAGTAGTTGTCGAAGACCTTGGCGTGCTCGAGCAGCCGCTGGCGGTTGACCATCAGGTCGAACTCGGTGCGGTCGATGAAGCGGTAGTCGCGCCCGGAGACCTCGCCCGGCCGCTTCCGGCGGGTGGTGACGGAGATCGACAGCTCGATGCCGCCGTCGAGCTCGAGGAGACGGCGCGAGATCGAGGTCTTGCCGGCGCCCGACGGCGAGGACAGGACCAGCATGAGACCGCGCCTGGAGATTCCGCTCTGGCTCATGGGCTCACTCGACGTTCTGGATCTGCTCGCGGAACTGGTCGATCACCGACTTGAGCGCGATGCCGACGCGGGTCAGCGTCACGTCCTGCGACTTCGAGCAGAGGGTATTGGACTCGCGGTTGAACTCCTGGGAGAGGAAATCGAGCCGCCGGCCGATGGCGCCGCCTTCGGTCAGCATGTCGCGGGCCTGGCCGATATGGGCGGCCAAGCGGTCGAGCTCCTCGCGCACGTCGCCCTTGGCGGCGAGCAGAGCCAGCTCCTGCGCCAGGCGCTCCTCGGGCAGCGCCGGCACCGCCTCCAGCAGGGACTGGATCTGCTGGCGGAGGCGGTCCTTGACTGCCTCGGGCCTCAGCACCGCCGCCCCAGCCGCCTCGGCGGTCAGGCGGTCGATCTCCTGGATCTGGGCGAGGAGCACCGTCTGGAGGCGGGCCCCCTCCTCCGCTCGTGCGGCGATCAGCCGCTTCAACGCCTGCGAGAAGCCGGCAAGCAGCACCTTCTCCGCCTTCTCGTCGATCGTCTCGGCAAGACCGCCGCGATCGAGAACGCCCGGGATCAGCAGCAGGTTCTCGAGCCTGGGCAGCGCGCGGTCGATCCGCCCATGCAAATCGGTCTGCAGCGCCAGCACCTGGTCGAGGACGGCGCGGTCGACGGTGAAGGGCGGCGCGCCCGACGCCCGCGACAAGGACAGCGTCACCGCGACGTTGCCGCGCTTGAGATGCTTGGTCACCTCGGCCCTGACCGCCGGATCGATCCGGTCGAGGCCGGAGGGAAGCCGGCAGCGGACGTCGAGGCCGCGCCCGTTGACGCTCCGCGCTTCCCACACCCACGAAAGTCCGCTGGTCTCGCCCTCGGTGCGGGCGAAGCCGGTCATGCTGGCGATGGTCACGTCGGTCAAGGTCCCCCTTATCGGGATCGTGCGTCGGTTCGGCCGTTGCCAAACCGCCGTACGACCCGCGGCGGCGCGACTATAACCGCGCCCCGCTCCCTCGCCTATACTCGCGCCACCATGACACCTACCTCGATCCTGATCACCGGCGCCTCCAGCGGCCTCGGCCAAGCGCTGGCCGAGGCCTATGCCGCACCGGGCGTTCGCCTGGCGCTCGGCGGGCGCGACCGCGAGCGCCTGGAGGCAGTAGCCGCACGCTGCCGAGCCGCCGGCGCCGAGGTCGCGTGCGCCGCCCTCGACGTGCTCGACCGGGACGCGGTCGCCGACTGGGTCCGGGCCAGCGACGCCGGGCGGCCCCTCGACCTGGTGATCGCCAATGCCGGCATCTCGGCCGGCAGCCGAAGCGACGGCGAGGCGCCGGAGCAGATCCGGCGCATCCTCGCGGTCAACCTCGACGGCGTACTCAACACGGTGCTGCCGGCGGTGCCGCTGATGGCCGGCCGTGGCCGGGGCCAAATCACGCTGATGGCGTCGCTCGCCGGATATCGCGGCCTGCCGGGCGCGGCCGCCTATTGCGCCAGCAAGGCAGCCGTAAAAGTGTTCGGCGAGGGGCTCCGCGGCGAGCTCGCCGAGCGCGGCGTCGGCGTCAGCGTCGTCTGCCCGGGCTATGTCGACACACCGATGACCCGGCGGAACCGCTTTCCGATGCCGTTCCTGATGGACGCCGCCGGCGCGGCGCGCGTGATCCAGCGCGGGCTCGCGCGTAACAAGGCGAGGATCGCCTTCCCCTGGCCGATGGCCGCGGCGGTGTGGCTGCTGCAGGCGCTGCCGCCGAGCCTCGTCGATGTGCTGGTGGCGCGGCTACCGCGGAAGACGTGACGCCCCTCAAGGACGCGGCTGCTGAGGCCAGCGGCGCTCGCGCTCGGCCAGACGCTCGCGGAAGGCCTTTCGCTCCTCCGCCGTCAGCTGCGCGCTCGCCTCGATCATTGCCGACTGCATGGTCTCCGACATGGCGTTGGCGCGCCGGCGGGCCTCGATGAAGGCGGCGTCGACCCTGGCCTTGTCGAAGGGTTCGGCGGCCAGCGCCTGCATCGCATCGCCTCGGGCCTGACGGAACTCGCGGCTGTGCTCGCGGATCTCCTGCTGGCGGGCGTCCATGACGGCCTTCACCTTGGCGCGTCCGGACCCAGCGATGCGGCCCATCGGCCCCATCATCGCCCGCTCCGGTTGCCAATGCTCGCGCCAGTAGCGGACACCGACCACGCCCGCGAGGAAGAGGTTGAGCGCGAGCGAGGCGATCAGCGCCCAGCCGACCCAGCGGCCGCCGAGAAAGCCCATCACAGGATGTCTCCTTCGATGGCATCGCCCTGGAAAAACAACGTGTCGAAGCCGGGATCGAGCGCGGTAGCCAGGCTCTCGCCGCCGTCGACCCAGCCGACCACCAGACCGAGGCAGGCCGCGGCGGCAAGCGTCGCCAGCCTGGGCCGGGTCCAGCCGAAGGCCGGCGCCTTGCGGATGGCTTGGGCCAGGATCGCGTGCGCGAGGCTCGACCGCGCCGGCGGCGCCGGCCACGCATCGAGCACCCGGGCGAGCCGGCGTTCCTCCTCCGGCGGCAGTTCCTTCTCAGGCGTCATGTCCATCCTCCACCAGATCCGCCATCAGCGGCTGCAGGCTTTCGCGGAGCTGCCGCTTGGCCCGGATCAAAAGCGATTCCAGCGCGCCGACGGTGATGCCCATCACCTCGGCCGCCTCGATGTTGCCGAGCCCCTCGTAGTGGCAGAGGGCGATCGCGGTGCGCTGGCGTTCCGGCAGCGCGCCGACCGCCGTCCCGACCGAGCGCGACACTTCGGCGCGATGCAGGCTGCGAAACGGGTTCGGTCGCTCGTCCTCCGGCTCCGACACGTCGTCGAGCGCCAGCGACCTCGGCCGCCTCAGCCGGTCGATCGAGGCGTTCACCACCACGCGATAGAACCAGGTGGTGAAACGCCCGCCCTCCGCACGCCAGCGATCGGCGCGCTGCCAAAGTCTCAAGAAAGCGTCCTGGGCCACGTCCTCCGCCTCGCCGCGGTCGCCGAGCAGGCGCTGGGCGGTCCGCACGGCACGATCGACGTGACGGGTAACCAGGGCGGCGAACGCCGTCCGGTCGCCGTCGGCGATCCGCGCCATCAATGCCTCGTCGGCCAGTCCGTCCATTACGCGACTCAACGCCGGCCGACCTCCTGAATTTGGAACGTGGGCCCGCGGTAGTTCCTGCGGCGGCTATTCCGTGTGGCCGTAGAGCGTCTCCGGCGAGACCAGAACTCTCTGTATTTCCACCCACTTTCCGTCGCGCCAGGCGCGGAACAGACAGGTGCGGCGGCCGGTATGGCAGCACACCCCGGTCTGGTCGACCTTGAGCAGGAGCATGTCCCCGTCACAGTCGACGCGGAGCTCGACCACGCGCTGGACCTGGCCCGAACTCTCGCCCTTCCGCCACAGGCGTCGGCGCGAGCGCGACCAGTAACAGACCCGCCCGGTCGCCAGCGTCTCGGCGATCGACTCCCGGTTCATCCAGGCGAGCATCAGCACCTCGCCGGTGTCGAACTGCTGGGCGACCGCCGGCATCAGACCGCGCTCGTCGAAGGCGAGGACAGCCTCGAACTCGGGGGCGAGCGTAGGCCGGGTCGCCGTCACGCCGCCTTCGCCACCTGCGCCAGCCTGGAGAAGCCCGCCTCGAGATCGGCGATCAGGTCGGCGGGATCCTCGAGACCGATGTGGAGGCGGACGAGCAGGCCCTTCTCCGTCCACGGCACCGCCGTCCGGTGCAGCACGTTGCTGACCGGCAGCGCCAGGCTTTCGTAGCCGCCCCAGCTCGCCCCCATGCGGAAGATCTCGAGCGTGTCGAGGAAAGCGTCCGTCGCCGGCTTCGACCGCTCCTTGAGCAGGACCGAGAAGAGGCCGGAGGCGCCGGTGAAGTCACGCTTCCAGATGGCGTGTCCGGGATGGCTCGGCAGCGCCGGGAACAGGACGCGGGCGACCTCCGGGCGGCCTTCCAGCCACTCGGCGACCTTCATCGCGTTCTCCTCGTGGCGCTTCAGGCGCACATGGATGGTGCGAAGGCCACGGAGCGCCAGATAGATGTCGTCCGGCCCGACCGAGTATCCGAGTGACTTGAAGCTGGACTCGACCGCCGCCAGCGACGCCTCGTTGCAGGTGACGGTGCCGAGCATGACGTCTGAGTGGCCGACGATGTACTTGGTCGCGGCGTGGATGGACACGTCGACGCCGTGCTGGAACGCGTTGAACAGCATGCCGCCCGACCAGGTGTTGTCCGTCAGGACAACGCAGCCTTTCTTGTGGGCCTCGGCGGCGATCACCGGGATGTCCTGCATCTCGAAGGTGCCGGTGCCGGGCGACTCCGTATAGACGATCTTGGTGTTCGGACGGATCAGGTCGCGGATGCCGCCGCCGATCAGCGGATCGTAGTAGGTGGTCTCGATCCCCATGTTCTTGAGGAAGTTGTCGCAGAGCCGGCGGTTGGGGAAATAGGCGGAGTCGACCATCAGGATATGGTCGCCGGTCTTGACGAAGGCGAGGATCGCGCCGACCACCGCGGCGAAGCCCGAAGGGAACGCGACCGTGCCGTGGCCGCCCTCCATCGCCGCCACCGCATCGGTGAACGCTCGATGGGTCGGCGTCCCGTACCGGCCGTAGATGTACCCCTTGAAGCCCGGCTTGTGGGCCTCGTCCCAGGCGGCGACACTTGGAAAGGTGATGGTCGAGGCGTGGTAGACGGGCGGGTTGACGATGCCGTGATTGGCCTCCGGATCGAGCCCGGCATGGGTGATGATCGTGTCGCGCCTGAACGTGCCCTTGAGTGCCATGCGTCGCTCCGGAGGATCTCGGTCGAAAGGTGCGCCATCGTGGGGGCACCCGGGATCGCGCGCAAGCAGAAGGAAGCGGTTGCGGTCGACCCTAACGGATTGTAAGCATTGATACCGCGAGAGGCCCTAAGGCCCCGGGAGGCGGATCAGGACATGACTGCACAGGCGCAGCGCCAGCTTTCGACCGAGGTCGTCATCCAGATGACCGGCGTGCACAAGTGGTTCGGCGATTTCCATGTCCTCAAAGACATCAATCTCTCCGTCCACCGCGGCGAGCGCATCGTCGTCTGCGGACCCTCGGGCTCCGGCAAGTCGACGATGATCCGCTGCCTCAATCGCCTCGAGGAGCATCAGAAGGGTCAGATCGTCATCGACGGCATCGAGCTCTCCCAGGACGTCAAGAACATCGACCTGGTCCGCCGCGAGGTCGGCATGGTGTTTCAGCAGTTCAACCTGTTCCCGCACCTGACGGTGCTGGAGAATCTGACGCTGGCGCCGATCTGGGTCCGCAAGATGCCGAAGGCGGACGCCGAGGCGGCGGCGATGAAGTACCTTGAGCGCGTACGCATCCCCGAGCAGGCGAAGAAGTATCCGGGCCAGCTCTCGGGCGGCCAGCAGCAGCGCGTCGCCATCGCCCGCTCGCTCTGCATGCAGCCGAAGATCATGCTGTTCGACGAGCCGACCTCGGCGCTCGATCCGGAGATGATCAAGGAGGTGCTGGACGTCATGGTCGCTCTCGCCGACGACGGCATGACCATGATCTGCGTCACCCACGAGATGGGCTTCGCCCGCACGGTCGCCGATCGCATGATCTTCATGGACTTCGGCGAGATCGTCGAGCAGGCCCCGCCCGAGGAGTTCTTCCAGCAGCCCAAGTCCGACCGCACCAAGCTGTTCCTCAGCCAGATCCTGTCGCACTAGCCCCCGCCGCCGCGTTCCCGCTGTTCTCCGGGTGCGTGCGGCGGTCGCCGGTCGAAGCTCCTCTCCGGTGACCGCATGACCTCCCGCCTTCCGTTCGTCGATCTCCAGGCCCAGCGCCGGCGCATCGGCCCGCGTCTGGACGCGGCGCTTGCCCGCGTGCTCGCCCATGGCCAGTTCATTTTAGGCCCGGAAGTGAAGGAGCTGGAAACCCGGCTCGCCCGCTTCTCCGGCGTGAAGCACTGCGTCACCTGCGCCAACGGCACCGACGCGCTGCTGCTGCCGCTGATGGCCTGGGGCATCGGCCCGGGCGACGCCGTGCTCGTGCCCTCCTTCACCTTCGTCGCCTCGGCCGAGGTCGTCGTGCTCGCCGGCGCCACGCCGATCTTCGTCGACGTCGCCCGCGACAGCTTCAACATGACCGCCGAGAGCTTGGCGCTCGGCGTGCTTGCGGCGCGCGAGTCCGGCCTCACGCCTAAGGTCGCGATGCCGGTCGACCTCTTCGGCCAGCCGGCGGACTTCGCTCGTCTGGAGCCGGTCTCACGCAAGCACGGTTTGAGGATCCTCTCGGATGCGGCTCAAAGCTACGGCGGCGGTCAGGGCAACCGGCGGGTGGGATCGCTGGTGGCGGTGACGTCCACCAGCTTCTTCCCCTCGAAACCGCTCGGCGCCTACGGTGACGGCGGCGCCATCTTCACCGACGACGACGATCTCGCCGAGGCGCTGAAGAGCATCCGAATGCACGGCCAAGGGATCGACAAGTACCACAACGTCCGCATCGGGCTTAACTCGCGGCTGGATACGCTGCAGGCCGCCGTGCTGATCGAGAAGCTGGCGATCCTCGAGGACGAGGTCGCCGCCCGCGACCGCATCGCTGGGCGGTATTCGCAGGCGCTGGCCGACGTCTGCGAGGTGCCGCAGGTCGCCGCCGGCAACGCCTCGGCCTGGGCCCAGTACACGATCCTCGTCGAGAACCGCGACGGCGTCGCCAAGGTTCTCGACGCCGACGGCATCCCGACCGCCATCTACTATCCGATCCCGGTCCACCGCCAGGAGGGCTACCGCCACTTCCCGATCGCCAAGGGTGGGCTTCCGGTCTCCGAGGAGCTGGCACGGCTGGTCTTGAGTCTGCCGATGCATCCGTACCTGGAGCCCGCCGACCAGGACCGGGTGATCCAAGCGGTTCGCCGCGCGGTCGGACAGCAGCACCCCTACCGCCGGTAGACGCTGTCGATCGTCGGGCGACCGCCGTCGGTCCTGACCCGGCCGTCCCTCACCATCTGCACGAGGTGCGCCAGCATCGATCGGCCGGCCGCCCTGTGGAGATGGAGCGGCGTGTCGGCGTAGTTCCTGGCGACCATCTCAGGGATGGTCTGCGGCCCTTCCGCCAGGCGCGCCAGGATCTGCGCTTCACGTCCCAAACGATGATCGATGTAGGCCTTGACGAACGGGCCGGGATTGCGGATCTCGGCGCCGTGGGTCGGGATGTAGAGCGTCTCCATGCGCGGCAGCAGCTTCCTGAGGCTCGCGAAGTAGTCGGCCATGTCGCCGTCCGGGGGCGAGATCACCGCCGTCGACCAGCCCATGATGTGGTCGCCCGTGAGCAGGGCCTTGTCCTCGCGGACCGCGAAGCAGAGGTGGTTGGAGATGTGGCCGGGCGTATGGACCGCCTCGACGGTCCAGCCGTCGCCCTCGACGACATCGCCGTCGCCGAGCTTGATGTCGGGCGCGAAGGAGAGGTCGCCCGCCTCCTCGGTCGCCTCGTCGGCCCTGGGGTGCGGGCCAAAGGAATAGACCTTGGCACCGGTCGCCTTGGCGATGGCGGGCGTCGCCGGAACATGATCCATGTGGGTGTGGGTGACGAGGATGTGCGTCACCGTCTCGCCCCTGACCGCCCTCAGCACGGCGTCGATGTGGTCCCGCTGGTCCGGGCCGGGATCGACGATCGCCACATTGCCGTGGCCGACGATGTAGGTGCCGGTGCCCTTGAAGGTGAACGGACTCGGGTTGTTCGCCACCACGCGGCGGATGCGCGGCGTCACCTCCGTCGCGGTGCCGTAGTCGAACGTGAATTCCTTGATGAAGGGAATGCCGGCCATGGGACGCTATCCCAGCCTGACCGCGCCGGCTTCGGCAAGCGCGGCGATCTCGTCCGCCCGATAGCCGAGTTCGGCCAGGATCTCGCGCGTGTGCTCGCCCAGCAGCGGTGCGCCACGGCGGAGGTTGGCCGGCGTCGCCGACAGCTTGACCGGCGGCCCGATGGTCTTGACCGGCCCCAGCGTCGTGTGGACGACCTCCGCCACCATGCCGCGGGCCCGGGTCTGCGGGTCGGCATGCATCGCCATGACGTCGAGTACCGGCCCGGCGGGAACGCCAGCGGCCTCCAGGATCGCCAGCCACTCGGCCGAGGACTTGAGCCGAAACCGCGCCTCCATCAGCTCGACCAGCGCCGGGAGGTTGGCCATGCGCCCGGCGTTGTCCTTGAACCTGATATCGGCGGCGAGGCCGGGGAGGCCGAGCGCCTCCAGGGTCTTCAGCCAGTTCGACTGGTTGGCGGCGCCGACAGTGATGGTGCCGTCCGCGGTCCGAAACGCCTGATAGGGCGCGTTCAGCGGATGGGCCGAGCCCATCGGCCCCGGCGCCATGCCGGTGGCAAGGCAGATCGCCGACTGCCAGAAGGTGTGGACGATTCCGGCCTCGAACAGCGAGGTGTCGACGAGCTGCCCCTGTCCGGTCTTCTGAGCGTGATGAAGGGCCGCGAGGATTCCCATCGCCGCGAGGATGCCGGCGGTGATGTCGGTCACCGGCGCCCCGACCTTGACCGGCGGCCGCCCCGGCCCTTCGCCGGTGATGCTCATCAGACCGCTCATGCCCTGGGCGATCAGGTCGAAGCCGCCGCGCTCGGCATAGGGGCCGGTACGGCCGAAGCCGGAGAGCGAGCAGTAGACCAGCGACGGCTTCCCGGCGGCGAGCCCGGCGTATCCCAGGCCGAAATGCTCCATCGCGCCCTTGCGGTAGTTCTCGATGAAGACGTCGCCCGAGAGCGCCAGCTTCCGCAAGGCGGCGCGGCCCGCCTCGCTCTTCGTATCGACCGCGAAGCCGCGCTTGTTGCGGTTCATCATCAGGAAGGCGGCGGACTCCCCGCCGATCGCCGGCGGCAGCGAGCGGCGGACGTCGTCGCCGTCGGGCAGGCGCTCGACCTTGATCACGTCGGCGCCGAGATCGGCCAGCATCAGCCCGGCGGTCGGCCCGGCCATGATGTGCGCCATCTCGACGACGCGGATGCCTTTCAGCGGGCCGGTGGGTTCGATGGTCATGGCCTAGGATCGACCAACGCCTCACCCTTCGACAAGCTCAGGATGAGGCTTCAGTAGATACGATCCTCATGCTGAGCTTGTCGAAGCATGAGCCCACCTCTCCATCATCGCCCCTTGAACACCGGCTTGGCCTTGGCGAGAAAGGCATCGCGGCCGGCGCGGTAGTCCTCGGTCGCGAAGCAGGCGAAGCCCTCGGCCGCTTCCTCAGGCGTCAGCGGGCGGCCCTCGGCGAGGCGGCGGGCGAATTTCTTGTGCCAGCGGTTGACCAACGGCGCCCCGTCAGCGATGCGGCGCGCGGCGGCGTAGCTCTCCGCCTCGACCTTGTCGTCGGCGACGATGCGGTTCACCAGGCGCTTCTCGAGCGCCTCCTCGGCGCCGAAGATCCGGGCCTCGAACAGGATCTCGAGGGCGACGGATTCGCCGGTGAGGCGGATCAGCGCCTCGATCTCCGGATAGGCCATGACCAGGCCGAGCCGGTTGATCGGCACGCCGAAACGCGACGAAATCCCGCAGATGCGCATGTCGCACATCAGCGCGATCTCGAGGCCGCCGCCGACGCAGACCCCCTTGATCGCCGCCAGGGTCGGATGCCGGCAGGCGGCGATCGTGCCCATGGTCGCGTGCATGGTCTCGCCATAGGCCGTCGCCTTGGCGACGTCGGCGCGCTCGGTCGCGAACTCGGCGATGTCGGCGCCGGGCGAGAAGGCGCGGTCGCCGGCGCCGGTCAGGACGACACAGCCGATGTCATCGTCGCGATCGAGCCGCGCCATCACCTCGGCCAGGCTCTCCCACGTCGCCCGGTTGAGCGCGTTCAGCTTGTCCGGCCGATTGAGCCGGACGGTAGCGACGCGATCCGCGGTCTCGACGAGCACGACGTCGGACATGGCTTCCAAACCTTCATCGATTCAGAAACGGATTGGCGCGACCTCGCTGCTGGCGAGGCGGAAAGGCGGAGGCCAGGTAGTCGACGATCAGCACCCGGTCGGCGGCGCCCGGATCCGGCATCCGGTGCCTCACGATCATCCAGTCGAAGGTTTCCTCCCAGCGCAGCCGCGGCATCCCCTGCTGACTGACGATGGCGGTGCCGTGGCAGGCGGTACAGAGATAGAAGGTCTCTTCCCGCCCCTTCCCTTCCGGAAGCACCTCCGGCGTCTCATCGAGAGCGCGGACCAACGGCGCCGGCACGGCCGCCGGCTTCGCCGCGGCGGCGCGCGGCCGTTCGCGTCCGTCGCCTTCGACCAGATCTCGTAGTAGCCGTCGGACGGCAGGTCGACCTCGGTCGACCAGCGCTGCCAAGCGTATTTGTTGGCTGGCGCGTTGAGCTGGGCCTTCTTCCAGGTGGCGCCGTAGTCGACCGAGACCTCGACCTGGGAGACCGTTAGGTCGCCGGCCCAGGCCTGGCCGCGGACCGGGAGCCTGCGGGTCCCGGGCGCCAGCTCGGCGCCATGCGCCACGCTGGTGACGATCGAGCGCACCGGCATGGATTCGAGGATCGCCATGTTGGCGTCGTCGACCTTGCCGCCGGGGATCATCGGCTTGCGCGTCACCCGATAGGCGGTGCCGGTCATGCCCGGGCCATCATGCTCCTTGTCCCGGATCCATATGCGCGTCAGCCATTTATGCGAGGCGGAGCCGGGCCAACCCGGCACCAGCAGGCGGACAGGGCCGCCATGGATGTGCGGCAGAGCCACGCCGTTCATCCGGAGTGCCAAGATCGTGTGCTCGTCCATCGCCTTCGCCAGACGCACGCCGCGCGAGATCGTGAGCTGTCCGGCCGCGCCCGAGAGATGCGGGTCGGCGCCGACATGGGCGGTATAGACCGCCGTCGACTTGAGCCCGGCGGCGGCGAGCACGTCCTTAAGCCGGATGCCCGTGTACTCGGCGCAACCGGCGGCGCCGTTACCCCACTGGTTGCCGCGCGCCTCGGGCTGGAACCCGGCGCGGCCGTTGCCGCCGCACTCGAGCTGGAGCTTGAGGGTCACCGGCTGGAAGCGCTGCTCGAGCTCGCCGACCGCGAGATCGAGCGGCGTGTCGACCTCGCCGTCGACCTTGATCTTCCACGCCTTGGGATCGGCCGGAACGTCCGGAACCTGGCCGTTGTTGCGGATGAAGAACTTGTCGTTCGGGGTGACGTCGTCGTCGAGCATGTGCTCGGGCGTCTCGCAGACCAGGGGCCGGTCCTGCAGCACGACCAGGTTGGCCTTGCCGGGCATGGTGAGCGCCTTCGCCGCCGCGCCGCCGGCCGGCGCCTGCGCCAGCGCCGCCGGAACCAGGCCCGCCGGCATCCGCTGTGCGAAGGGAATTGATGCCCCGACCGCCGCGCCCATGGCCGCGAGGCCGGCGCCGGCAAGGACGCCGCGGCGGCCGAAGACCAGTGCGTCGGCGCGCTCGGGATCGTCGCGATAAAGCTCGTTGAGGCCGCGTTCGGCTTTCGTCATCGGACCCTCTCTGACGACTGTCGCTCAGGGAAGTGTTCGGTCGACGACGGTGCGTGTCAATCAGGTGGTCGCGAGTCGCCGATAGATCGCGCCGGTGAAAGCGCCAAGCGCGATCCAGAAGATGAGGCCGGTGATCAGCACGATCAGGATGAACTCGCGCGCCAGCGCCACCGGCGCCGCACCGCCATGCTCCGCAGGCTGGGGCGCGCCGACCGCATGGGGCAACACCAGGAGCGCGAGGCCGAGGGCGATGGCGAGCGCGCCGCGCCGGATCAGGATCAGCGCCAAGCCGGCGGCGGTCGCCCCGGCCGTCGCCACCCACCACAACTGGCGGGCGATCAGCGGAGCGGATTCGGTCCCTGGCAGCTCCGGCGGCAGGCCGAGCGCCGGCGCGAGCACGAAGCTGGCATAGCCGGCGAGGCCCCAGCCGAGACCCACCTTCCATCCGCCGCGGCCGCTCAGCGCCATGCCGGCGGCGATGAGGAGGCCGAAGCCGATGCCGGCCAGCACGTTGAACAGGACGGTGAAGCTCGTTCGCTCCCAGCCATCGTCGGGCACCCAGGCATCGGCCTCGTGCTGGTGGTCGGCGGAGGCGGCCGGGTCGTGCGGCTTCGCCGCCTCTGCCGCCTCCTCATAGACCTCGGCCTGGAGAATCAGCGGGACCGCACGGACGGCCTGGACGGCGCTGGCGATGCCGCCGGCGACCAGGCCGCCGAGGACCGCCGCGAAGACGATTCGACGGAACATGGCGGTCAGTGGCAGGGGAAGGCGTGGATGTGGCGGGCGTCGTGGGCGGCGTTGTGGATGACGCTGGGGCCGGCGAAGCCGACGCCGAAGACGAGGACGAGCCCAAGAAACGCCGCCGCCAGCGCGGGCCCACGGGCGGCCTCGGCCTTGAGGGCGACGGAGGGGGCAGCGAGGGTCTGGCCGGTCGACATGAAGCGGAACTCCGAGGCTGACTGGAGGGGTCAAGGTAGGTCGCGGTGGCGGGCCGGTCAATCAGCCAGAGGCGGAGGCGAAGACCCGGAAAGTCTGCTAAACGACCGGGCGCCCGTCCGGAGGTAGAGACGATGACCGATGCCGCGACCGCCCAGCTCACCGCCGACATCCTTCTGGAGATCCAAGCCGTCCACATCCGCCCGGGCGAACCCTTCACCTTCACCTCCGGGCGACTGTCGCCGGTCTATGTCGACTGCCGGAAGATCATCTCCTTTCCCCGCGCCCGCAACCGGCTGATGGCGATGGCGGTCGACCTCCTGGCCAGGAATGCCGGCGTCGAGGCCTTCGACGTGATCGCCGGCGGCGAGACCGCCGGCATCCCCTTCGCCGCCTGGATCGCCGAGCGGCTGATGCTGCCGATGGTCTATGTCCGGAAGAAGCCGAAGGGTTTCGGGCGCAACGCCCAGATCGAAGGCGACTTCAAGGACGGCGCCCGCATGCTGCTGGTCGAGGATCTGGCGACCGACGGCGGCTCCAAGCACATCTTCATCGACGCGATGACGGCCGCCGGCGCGGTCTGCCGCCACGCCTTCGTCGTCTTCCACTACGGCACCTTCCCTGAGGCGATCACCGGGCTGAAGGCGAAGGGCGTGACCTTGCACGCGCTCGCGACATGGGCCGACGTGCTGATTGCCGCCGAGCGCCGCGGCCACGCCAAGGAGCAGCTCGACCAGGTCCGCAGCTTCCTCTCCGATCCCGACGGCTGGGCGGCCAAGCGCAAGAGCGCCTGATGCCGCGCTTCGCCGCCAACCTGTCGACGCTGTTCCGCGAGTACGACTGGCTGAAGCGGCCGATTGCCGCCAAGCGCGCCGGCTTCGACGCGGTCGAGATCCAGTTCCCCTACGACCTCGATCTGGATGCCCTCGTCCGCGCCAAGCGCGAGGCCGAGGTTGCCTGGCTGATGATCAACCTGCCGCCGGGCAACTTCGCCGCCGGCGAGCGCGGAATGGCGTGCCTCCCCGGTCGCGAGGCCGACTTCCGTGCCGGTGTGGCGCTCTGCCGGCGCTACGGCGAGGCCCTCGGTGTCGCCCAGGTGAACATGCCGGCAGGGGTCCCGCCCAAAGGCACCGATCGCGCCACGGTCGAGGCGACGCTGGTCGAGAACATGCGCTTTGCCGCCGAGGAGCTGGGCAAGGCCGGGATCAAGCTGCTGGTCGAGCCGATCAACGACCGCGACATTCCCGGATTCTTCGTCACCCGCGCCGATCAGGCCCTCGATCTGATCCGGCGCGCCGATCACCCCAATCTCGGCCTGCTGCACGACCTCTATCACGCGCAAGTGATGGTCGGAGACCTGCTCCGGAACCTGGAACGGCTGATGGCCAACATCGGCCATATCCAGTTTGCCGACCCGCCGGGGCGGCACGAGCCGGGAACCGGCGAGCTCAACTGGCCGGTCCTCTTCGCCGCGATCGACCGCCTCGGTTATCGGGGCTGGGTCGCGGCCGAATACTTTCCTAGCGGAAATACCGCGGACAGCCTGGGCTGGATGGCCAAGACGGCCTAGTACCCGCTATGCCTGAAGCGTGAGTCGTGATTCAAGGGGGCATGGCGAGAGGCATCCCTGAAGCGACCCCGATCATACTGAAGGAAGATGAGCGTGCCCGGCTCGAAGGGTTGGCGCGCTCGACGAAGACGGAGCACCGGTT
>SHVZ01000051.1 GCA_009694025.1 Alphaproteobacteria bacterium
CGCATGCCGAACCCGTCCATATAGCTCCACGCCCTTCATCCCTCCGCCTTCCACCAAACGGCAAAAGGCTATCTGCTGCCGGATCTTTACTCCGGCGCAACCGGACAACCCGGCCGCTTCAGTGAGGGAGTTTCGCTCCGGCGCTTACACCAGGTCAGAAGATCGGCATGATCAACTGCGATGCCCCAATAACTCACCTCTTCCGCTTGGATTCCGCCTTGATCGTCTTCCGTCCAATCAGCAGAAGTCAGCACTTCCGGCGGAATTGGCTCCGGGTCATTTTGCGGCTTATCCCAGTATCGACTCTCTGGTTTTTTTGCGTCGCCGGTGAGGCCCGCTCTCTTGCCGTATAGCTTGATGTCACCAGATTCGGCACGATTCCAAAGGAGGTCGAATGCAAGCTGTTCCCGACCCAAATCCTCTAAGCCTTCATTTTCAAGAATCTCGTTCGTGCCTGAAAACTCAAAGAGGAGCCGTGGGCCGAACGAAGATCCCGCGAAGTTGCCATGCGCGATCCAGTTAATCGCTTCTCGGATATCAACCACCTGCGTGAGCAAAACGATTGACGGCGATCGGGGAGCTAACGGCTCGCGCTCTTCCACGTTAACCAGCCTTCTGGATAGCAACAACCGCGGCGCCATCACGCAGCCGCTCCAGATAGTCGGCCCATTGCTGCATCATCTTCCGCCGCTCGGGCAGATGTGCAGTTCGGTTGTATGCTCGCCCTAGCGGGTCCTGCACCGCATGGGCAAGCTGATGCTCGATGAAGTCCGGACGCACGTTCAACACTTCGTCGAGCACCGTTCGAGCCATGGCGCGGAAGCCATGTCCGCTCATTTCGTCTTTGGCGAACCCCATGCGCCGCAGCGCAGCCAGAACCGCGTTGTTCGACATGGGCCTGGCCGTAGAACGCGCGGACGGGAAGACATAGCGTCCGCGCCCTGTGAGGGGATGAATATCTCGCAATATTGCAACAGCTTGGCTGGAGAGAGGCACGAGATGGACTTGTCGCGTCTTCATCTTGTCGGCAGGGATCGTCCACTCAGCATGGTCGAGGTCGATTTCCCGCCACTCCGCCATTCGCAGTTCACCCGGGCGGACGAAGACCAGGGGCGCAAGCCTAAGCGCGCACTTGGTAACCAAATGCCCTCGATAACCCTCGATCGCGCGAAGCAATTCGCCAATCGCCTTCGGATCGGTCATTGCGGCTAGGTGAACCTGCCGAACCGGAGCCAGAGCACCACGAAGGTCGACGGAGAGGTCGCGTTCAGCACGCCCCGTTGCAATAGCGTAGCGGAAGACTTGGCCGCAGATCTGGCGAACCCTGTGCGCCGTATCCCCGGCTCCACGAGCCTCGATGCGGCGGAGGACCTTCAGAAGCTCCGGCGCCGACACATCAGCGACAGGCCGGGAACCCATCCAAGGGAAAACGTCCCGTTCCAAAGCACCCAAATTCTTCTCACTGTGCGAGTCTGCCCACTGCGTGGCGAACTTGCGATGCCACTCGCGCGCGACAACCTCGAAGCTGTTTGCTGCCTTATCAGCCCTCGCGCTCCTTACCGCCCTACGATGCACGCTGGGATCAACGCCGTCCGCCAGCAACTGCCGAGCCTTGTCGCGCCTCTCGCGCGCCCCGTCGATCCATACCCCGGCATCCTTGTCCTTGCGGCCGGCCAAAGGCACATCGGGATAGACACCAAGTGACAACCGCTTCTCCTTGCCGTCGAAGCGATATTTGAGCCGCCACCATTTCCCGCCACTCGGCGCAACTTCGAGATAAAGCCCGCCACTGTCGAAAAGCCGGATTGGTCTGTCGCCGGGTTTGGCGCTGCGGATGGTGGCATCGGTCAGGGGCATTGGGGGCAACCCTTCACTAGGGCAGGTGACTGTTCCCCAATGTTGCCCCCAGTTGCCCCCGGATTGCAATGGCCCAAGCTGGAAGATGCTGGAATGGAAATCGGCTTAAAACCGGGCGCTAATTAGGAAAATCGGCCTGCTTCGGAACATCTCAGCCTAAGAGTTGGTGGGCGATGACGGGATCGAACCGCCGACATCCTGCGTGTAAGGCAGGCGCTCTACCGCTGAGCTAATCGCCCGAGATTACGATGCCTGACCACACCCGGCACCATAGCCACAAATGCGAAGGCCGGCGATCCCACGGATGCCGGCCTTCGAAACTCTCCAAGGCGCCGCGCCCGCGGCGCGACGGCCGCCCTAGTTGATGGCGTCCTTCAGGCCCTTGCCGGCCTTGAACTTCGCCTGCTTGGAGGCTGGAATCTTGATCTCCTCGCCCGTCCTCGGGTTGCGGCCGGTGGTGGCCGCGCGCTTGGAAACGGTGAAGGTACCGAAGCCGACGAGGCGCACCTCCGTTCCGGTCTTCAGGGATGCCGTAATGGAGTCGAGCACGGCGTCGACCGCCTTGGTCGCATCGGCCCTGCTCAATCCACTGGTGTCAGCGACGGTCGCCACGAGGTCGTTCTTGTTCACTGCCTACCCCCATCACTAGAAAATTCGCTTCCGCCCGCTCGTCGATCACGCCGACGAAACCGCGGAAGGTGGGCAATCTAGACAGCCCATTCGCTGCGCGTCAACGAGCAAAGACTTAAGAAAACAGCGGATTTCCGTGGCTTTCACGGCGCTCTCGGCGCAACCAGAATCGAAGACTTCAGAGCCGGTCGCGGCGCTCCGCCAAATGAAACGGGCCGGCGAGCGTTGTGCTCGGCCGGCCCGTCGACAGTCGAAACGAAATGCTCAGTGCGTGACGATGCCGTCGCGCTCTTCCTCTTCGGTCGGCGCCGGTGTCGCCTTCACATCGCTCTCCTCCCATTTTATCGGAGTGAGCACCTGCGTCAGCGCTTTCGTGAGAACCTCGTCCACGGTCGCGACCGGGACGATGTCGAGCCCCTTCTTCACATTGTCCGGGATCTCGGCGAGATCCTTCTCGTTGTCCTTGGGGATCAGCACGGTCTTGAGACCGCCGCGGAGCGCCGCCAGCAGCTTCTCCTTCAGGCCGCCGATCGGCAGCACGCGGCCGCGCAGCGTCACCTCGCCGGTCATGGCGACGTCGCGCCTGACCGGAACGCCCGTGAGCACCGAGACGATCGTCGTCACCATCGCCACGCCGGCCGAGGGACCATCCTTCGGCGTCGCCCCCTCGGGCACGTGGACGTGGATGTCCTTCTTCGTGATCAAGGTCGGCTTGATGCCGAACTCGGCCGCCCGGCTCTTGACGTAGCTCTCGGCCGCCTGGACCGACTCCTTCATGACGTCGCCGAGCTTGCCGGTGGCGATCACCTTGCCGCGTCCGGGCACCGTCACCGCCTCGATCGTCAGGAGCTCGCCGCCGACCTCGGTCCATGCCAGGCCGGTGACGACGCCGACCATGTCGTCGGCCTCGGTCTCGCCGTAGCGGAAGCGCCGGACGCCCGCATACTTGCCGACGACCTTCGGCGTGACGCGGATCGCCTTCTTCTTCTTGTCGGTGTCCTTGACGATGTCCTTCACCGCCTTGCGGGAGAGGTTGGCGATCTCGCGCTCGAGATTGCGGACGCCGGCCTCGCGCGTGTAGTAGCGGATGAGCTCGCGGAGCGAGTCGTCGGAGATCGAGAATTCGCCCTTCTTGAGCCCGTGCTCCTTCATCTGCTTCGGGATCAGGTGGCGCTTGGCGATCTCGACCTTCTCGTCCTCGGTGTAGCCGGGGATGCGGATGATCTCCATACGGTCGAGCAGCGGCTGCGCCATGCGGAGCGTGTTGGCCGTGGTGACGAACATCACGTCCGAAAGGTCGTAGTCGACCTCCAGGTAGTGGTCGTTGAAGGTCGAGTTCTGCTCGGGGTCCAGCACCTCCAGCAGCGCCGAGGCGGGATCGCCGCGCCAGTCGCTGCCCATCTTGTCGACCTCGTCCAGGAGGAAGAGCGGGTTCGAGGTCTTCGCCTTCTTCATGCCCTGGATGATCTTGCCGGGCATCGAGCCGATATAGGTGCGCCGGTGGCCGCGGATCTCGGCCTCGTCGCGCACGCCGCCCAGCGACATGCGCACGAAGGTGCGCCCGGTCGCCCTGGCGACCGACTTGCCGAGCGAGGTCTTGCCGACGCCGGGAGGACCGACGAGGCAGAGGATCGGCCCCTTGACCTTGCCGACGCGCAGCTGGACCGCGAGGTGTTCGAGGATCCGCTCCTTGACCTTCTCGAGGCCGAAGTGGTCGGTGTTCAGCACCTTCTCGGCGCTGGCGATGTCGCGCCTGGTCTTGCTCCGCTGCTTCCACGGGATCGACAGCATCCAGTCGAGGTAGTTGCGCACCACCGTCGCCTCGGCCGACATCGGGCTCATGGTGCGGAGCTTCTTCACCTCCGCAAGAGCGCGCTCACGGGCTTCCTTGGAGAGCTTGGTCTTGTTGATGCGCTCCTCGAGCTCGGCCGTCTCGTCGCGGCCCTCCTCGTGCTCGCCCAGCTCCTTCTGGATCGCCTTAAGCTGCTCGTTCAGATAGTACTCGCGCTGCGTCTTCTCCATCTGCCGCTTGACGCGGTTGCGGATGCGCTTCTCGACCTGGAGGACGCCGATCTCGCTCTCCATGAACGCATAGACGCGCTCCAGCCGCTCGGAGATGGTCGGCACCTCGAGCAGCGCCTGCTTGTCGGAGATCTTGATGTTGAGGTGCTGGGCGACGGTGTCGGCGAGCTTGCCGATGTCCTCGATCTGGTTGATCGAGACCAGGACCTCGGGCGGGATCTTCTTGTTGAGCTTGATGTACTGCTCGAACTGGGAGACCACGGCGCGCGACAGCGCGGTCAGCTCCTGGCCGGCGCCCTCGACGTCGGGGAGAAGATCGGCCTCGGCCTGGAAGAATTCCGCGTTGTCGGTGTAGCGGAGCACGCGCGCGCGCTTCACGCCTTCGACCAGGACCTTGACGGTGTTGTCGGGGAGCCTGAGGAGCTGGAGCACGGTGCCGACCGTGCCGACCTTGTAGATGTCGTCGGTCGAGGGGTCGTCCTGGGCCGCGCTCTTCTGGGTGACGAGCAGGATCTGCTTGTCGTCCTTCATGACGTCCTCGAGCGCGCGAACCGACTTCTCGCGTCCGACGAACAGCGGAACGATCATGTGAGGGAAGACGACGATGTCCCGGAGGGGGAGGACCGGAAAGAGGCCGACAGTAGATTCCTGCATGGTGCTCGCTTTCTCAGAGAAGCCGGGCCGGCACTCGAACTCGCTGCAGCCGCCGGGGCCCGTTTAAACAATCAGATGGCCGACCGTCCCTCCCCTTTCAACCCCTTGAACCCAGGCGCTTTCGGCCTACTCGGTCCCTCCCCCAGGTCACGCCGAGGTCGTGGCATCGCCCCGACGCTCGGAATGGACGTAAAGCGGCTTCGAGCCGACATCGACCACGTCCTTGCCGATGACGATCCGCTCGACGTCCGAGAGACCGGGCAGGTCGAACATCGGGTCGAGCAGGATGCTTTCCATGATCGAGCGGAGCCCGCGGGCGCCGGTCTTGCGAAGGAGCGCCTTCTTGGCGATCGAGCGGAGCGCGTCCTCGTGGAAGTCGAGGCGCACGTCCTCCATCTCGAACAGCCGCTGGTACTGCTTGACCAGCGCGTTCTTCGGCTTGGACAGGATGTCCATCAGCGCCGACTCGTCCAGGTCCTCGAGCGTCGCCACGACCGGCAGACGACCGATGAACTCCGGGATCAGGCCGAACTTGAGCAGATCCTCGGGCTCGACATCCTTCAACACGTCGCCGGTCCGCCGCTCCTCGGGCGATCGCACGTCGGCCCCGAAGCCGACCGAGGTGCCCTTTTTGCGCTGTAAGATGATCTTCTCGAGGCCGGCAAAGGCGCCGCCGCAGATGAACAGGATGTTGGTGGTGTCGACCTGCAGGAATTCCTGCTGCGGATGCTTGCGACCGCCCTGCGGGGGCACCGAGGCGACGGTGCCCTCCATGATCTTGAGCAGCGCCTGCTGCACGCCTTCGCCCGACACGTCGCGCGTGATCGACGGGTTGTCCGATTTCCGGCTGATCTTGTCGACCTCATCGATATAGACGATGCCGCGCTGGGCCCGCTCGACGTTGTAGTCGGCCGCCTGCAGCAGCTTGAGGATGATGTTCTCGACGTCCTCGCCGACATAGCCCGCCTCGGTCAGTGTCGTCGCGTCCGCCATGGTGAAGGGGACGTCGATGATGCGCGCCAGCGTCTGGGCGAGCAGCGTCTTGCCGCAGCCCGTCGGGCCGACCAGCAGGATGTTCGACTTCGCGAGCTCGACGTCGCTCGACTTCTGGCCGTGCGCGAGACGCTTGTAGTGGTTATGGACGGCGACCGAGAGCACACGCTTGGCATGCATCTGGCCGATTACGTAGTCGTCCAGCACCTTGCAGATGTCGCGCGGGCTGGGCACGCCGTCCCGCGACTTCACCAGAGTGGTCTTGTGCTCCTCGCGGATGATGTCCATGCAGAGTTCGACGCATTCGTCGCAAATGAACACCGTCGGCCCGGCGATCAACTTGCGCACCTCATGCTGACTCTTTCCGCAGAAGGAGCAGTAAAGGGTGTTCTTTGAATCGCCGCCGGACTTGCTCATTGCCATCCTCGAAAAGCCGCCCGCAATACCCGAACGGGCCGGGAACGGGGGCTGATCAACATGTTACAGGTCGCCACAACCGGGGCACAACCCAGAAAAGACAGCGATCGTACGCGATCTGTAGCAAGATCCGAGCCGCAAACGGGCCGGCGGACGGCGCCGAATCGGGTGCTTAGCCCTTAACCTTCGCCTGCTCTTCCGGCGACGGCCGATGGGTCATCACTTGATCGATGATACCGAAGGTCTTTGCTTCCTCGGGCGACATGAACCGGTCGCGTTCAACCGCCGCCTCGATCGCGGCCAGGGTCTGTCCGGTATGCTTAACGTAGATCTCGTTGAGCCGCGCCCGCGTATTCAAGATCTCGCGAGCCTGGATCTCGATGTCGGTCGCCTGCCCCTGGGCGCCCCCGGAGGGCTGGTGGATCATGATCCGTGCGTTGGGAAGGGAGTACCGCTTGCCCTTGGCGCCGGCGGCCAGCAGGAACGACCCCATGGACGCCGCCTGGCCGATGCAAACCGTCGAGCACTCCGGGCGGACGTACTGCATGGTGTCGTACATCGCGAGACCGGAGCTCACGACGCCGCCGGGAGAGTTGATGTAGAGCGAGATGTCCTTGGTCGGGTTCTCTGATTCCAGGAACAATAGCTGGGCACAGACGAGGCTCGCCATATAGTCGGTGACCGTGCCGACGACGAAGATGATTCGCTCCTTGAGGAGCCGAGAGTAGATATCGAACGCCCGCTCGCCGCGCGGGGTCTGCTCGACCACCATCGGCACCAGGGTGCTGTTCCAGATCTCGATCGGGTCGCGGTCTCGCATGGTTCCTCAAGGGGGCGGGCTCGAGGCCCACCGCTTCTAGACAAATGGGGCGACGGTCAGCGCAACCTCAATCGGCGGGAAGGCCCTCATCCCGAATCAGTTCGGCCGCGCTGACAGTACGGTCGGTCACCTTCGCCATCTCCAGGATGAAGTCGATGATCTTGTCTTCGTATATGGGGGCGCGGAGCTGAATCAAGGCCTCCGGGTTCTTCTGGTAGAAATCGATGACTTCCCGCTCCCGCCCAGGGTAACGCGACGCCTCGGAAGCGAGTGCCCGCCTCAGCTCCTCTTCCCCGACCTGGATGTTGTTGCGCCGACCGATCTCCGAGAGCAGGAGGCCAAGCCGGACCCGCCGCTCGGCGATCGGGCGGAACTCGGTCCTTTCGGTCTCGCTTGGCTCCTTGCCACCGTTCGACTGGCTCACCTGCTTCAGGATGTTGCTGAACTCGCTGTCGACCATGTTCTTCGGCGCCGGGAAGGAGTGCTTCTCGGCCAGAGCATCGAGGAGCTTGCGCTTGAGCTTGGCGCGCGAGATCTGGGTGTGCTGGCGCTCCAAACGCTCGCGGCCGGTCTTGCGAAGCGCGTCCAGCGACTCGAGCCCGACCTTCTTCGCCAGCGCCTCGTCGACAGCCGCAGGCGCGCCGGAGCGGATCTCCTTCGCCGTGACGGTAAAGACCGCCGGCTTGCCGGCGACGTCGGTGAATACATAGTCGGCGGGGAAGGTCACCTTGACCTCGCGGGAGTCGCCGGCCTCGGCTCCGACCAGCTGGTCCTCGAAACCCGGGATGAAGGTTTCCGAGCCGAGCTCCAGCGGCACGTCGGTGCCGCTGCCGCCTTCGAAGACCTTGCCGTCGATCTTGCCCTCGAAGTCGACGACGACCAGGTCGCCCTTCGCGGCGGCGCGCGGCGGGTCGACCGGCTGAGTCTCGCGCATGCGGCGCGCGAGCCGCATCAGGTCGTCCGCGACGTCCTTGTCGGTGACCTCGGCCTTCAGGCGCTCGAGCGAGATGGTCGAGAAGTCCGCCGGCACGATTTCCGGCATCAGGTCGATGGTCAGCTCGTATTCGAGATCCTTGCCCTGGTCGAACGCCTTGACCTCGATCTTGGGGGATCCGGCGGTCTTGAGACCCTTGTCGGTGACCGCGGTCGCCGAGGACTGGCGCACCGCCTCGTCCAGGACCTCGCCCATGACCGACTGGCCATAGCGCTTGCGCACGAGCTCGAGCGGCACTTTGCCGGGACGGAATCCGGGGAGCCGGACGGTGCCGGCGAGCTCACCGAGCTTGCGGTTGATCTGTTGGTCGACCTCGGCGGCGGGCACAACGATCTTGAAGGTCCGGGTCAGGCCCTCGGAAAAGGTCTCGATGACGTTCATGGCGGATCTTTTCTGGTTGAAAGAACGACCGGCGGGCAGCGGCCCAACCTCACGCGAGGCTGGTGCGGGCGAAGGGACTTGAACCCCCACGGCTTTCGCCACCAGAACCTAAATCTGGCGTGTCTACCAATTCCACCACGCCCGCCAAATTCCTGCGCGGCAAGCGGATTCATGACGATTTGCCGCCGCGACGGGCGGGTCTCATATCACAGGCTCTCGACGCCGTCGATGGCCGACGCCGGCGGCATTTCGCGCAGCCGGCGGAGCACCCGGGGAAGGCGCTCCGGCAGGTCCTCGGCAATCAAACCGGGGCCGAGCTCGGCAGCCGCCCGGCCGTGCAGCCAGACCGCGGCGGCGGCGGCCTCGAAAGACGGCATTCCCTGCGCCAGGAGGCCGAGAACCAGCCCCGCCAGCACGTCGCCGGACCCGGCGGTCGCGAGCTCGGCCGGCGCGCCGGCGGCGATCGCCGCCCGGCCATCGGCGGCGGCGACGACCGTGTCCGGGCCCTTGAGGACGATGACGGCGGCAGCCCGGGCCGCCGCGGCGCGGGTGGCGGCGAGGCGCCCTTCTGCGCCGATCTGGCCGAAGACCCGGGCGAACTCACCCTCGTGCGGGGTCAGGACCGGCGCCGGCCCGTGGCTTCGGCCGAGCGTCTCCGGCGAGCCGGCGAGCGCGTCGGCGTCGAGGACGACCGCCCGGCCCGAGGCCAAGGCGATGGCCGTCGCCGTTCGCGTCGCATCGCCTAGGCCGTTCCCAGGGCCGACGAGGACGGCGTTCCTTCGCTCGTCCGCGAGTGCCGGAGCGAAGTCCTCGGCCCCGACCGCCTCGACCAGCGTTCCCGGCCGGTCGCCGGCATAGATGGCGACCGCCTCTGGCGGCGCGGCGATGGTGACGAGCCCGGCCCCAACCCGGCGGGCGGCAAGAGCGGCGAGACGGGCGGCCCCGGTCATCCGGATGCCGCCGCGGATCACGGCGTGCCCGCGGCGGTATTTGTGGGACCCCGCATCGGGCCGAGGGAAGAACGCCTGCCATACGCCGGGGTCGTTGACCCATGCGCGGGGACCGATCTGCGCCAGCACCGACGGCGGAAGGCCGATGTCGGCGAGGACGAGGGTGCCGCAGAGGCTGCGGCCGGGGTGAAGAAGGTGGCCGGGCTTGAGCCGGAAGAAGGTGACGGTGAGGTCAGCCGGCGCGGCGGCCCCCCTGACCCGGCCGCTGTCGCCGTCGAGCCCGCTCGGCACGTCAACGGCGACCGTGGGCATCCGACGCTGTGCGACCCGCTCGACCGTGGCCCGGGCGACGCCGTCGAGCGGACGCGTGAGGCCGGCGCCGAAGAGCGCATCGACCACCAGGGCCGCGCCATCTAGGCCGCTCGGGTCCAGCGGCTCGACGTTTCCGGGCCAGCGCCGGCGCCAGACGAGCGCATCGCCGCCTCTCGGTTCGGCGAGGGCCGCGACGCGGACCAGCCAGCCGGCTGCGGCCAGGGCGCGGGCGACGACATAGCCGTCGCCGCCGTTGTTGCCGGGACCGCACAGCACCAGCGTCGGCCTTGGCGCCCAGCGTCGCCGGAGCGCTGCCGCGACCGCCTCGCCCGCTCGCCCCATCAGCCGCTCGCCCGGCTGTCCAAGCGACGCGGCGAGGGCGTCCGCCCGCGCCATCTCGGCGTTGGTCAGCAGCGCGTGGGCGAGGTCGGTCAAGGCGCGAGGACGACGCGGCCGACGATGCGGCCGGCCTTGAGGTCCTCGAGCGCCTGGTTGACGTCGTCCAGGCGCCTGCGGCCGACCGGCATCGGCCTGACCTTACCGCTCCGCACCAGCGCCATCAGCTCGCGCATCTCGCTCAGCGTGCCGACGTAGGAGCCCCTGACGGTCAGCGCCCGCATCGGCAACGTCACCAGCGGCAGAGTCACCTCGCCGCCGAACAGGCCGACGATGATATAGGTGCCGCCCTTGTTGAGCGCATCGAGGCCCAGCCTCGCGGTCGCCGACGCGCCGACGAAGTCGACCGCGGCGGCAAGGCGGCCGCCGGCGAGCTCCTTCAGCCGCCTGGCCGCATCCGGCCCGGAGGAGTTGAGCGTCTTGGCGACGCCCATCGCCTTCGCCGCCGCCAGCTTGGCCTCGTCGATGTCGACCGCGATCAGCGGCGCGCCGATCATGCCTTGGGCAATAGCGACGCCGGCCAAGCCGACGCCGCCGAGGCCGATCAGGGCGACATGGTCGCCGGCGATCAGCTTCGGGATCTTCTTGAGCGCGCCGTAGGCGGTGACGCCCGAGCAGGCAAAGGTCGCCGCGAGGCCGGGATCGACGCCATCGACGTCGACCAGGTACCTGGCATCTGGAACCATGACGTGGTCGGCGTAGCCGCCCGGGCTGAAGACGCCGAGCGAGCGCATGGAGAGGCAAAGGTTCTCCTCGCCGTCCGTGCACGCGATGCAGGTGCCGCAGCCGATCCATGGGAAGGCCATGCGGACGTCGCCGATACGGACGCCCTTCGCCTCCGGCCCGACCGCGACGACCTCGCCCACGACCTCGTGGCCCATGGTCAGCGGCAGCTTGATGCCGCGGTCGCCGAGGGTCAGCTTGTTGCCGCCGCCGAGATCGTAGTAGCCGTCCCAGATGTGCAGGTCGCTGTGGCAGACGCCGGCGGCGATGGTTCGCATCAAAACCTGACGTCCGGTCGGCTTCGGCGTCTCGTGCGCGACCCGCGCCAAAGGCTTCGAGAACTCGGTCACCTGATAGCTGAGCATCGTTCCTCCGGAGAGCCTCGCAGCAGGCCCGGAGCCTAGCAGGGGGTCGAAGGCGGTGTCAGTGGGCGACGTGACCCGGTCGGCTCTCGCCAGGTGCGGCGAAGGGGTCGAGGATCGGAACGAACCCATGGCGTCCGGCGATCTCGTCCGCCCGCGCCGCCTCCGACGGCAGGCAGACGACGTTGTAGGAGAAGAAGCCGGGCCAGAGATCTTCGGTCATGCCGCGGAAGTTGGCGGCGCTGAACAACGGCGGGTGATGCCACCATGCCCGATATCCGAGCCCGTCGAGGGTCATGAACAGCTCCGGCGCCCGCTCGCGGGCTTCGAGGTAGAGGATCGGTCGGAAGCGTCCGATCGTCCGCGTCGCCCCCGCGATGACCTCCAGCTCCATGCCCTCGACGTCGATCTTCATGAGGTCGCAGGCTGCAAGGCCGAGGTCGTCGACCGCGACCACATCGACCGGCTCGGAGGCGATCGGCCGTATCGGCTGGCGCGAGAAGTCGCGGAGCGAGATGTCGAAGCCGCCGAAGTTGCCGAGCGACGCGTACTCGAAGATCGGGACGTCGATGCGCCCGGCAGCCTCGCCGACCGCCAGCCGAAGCGGCGAGACGACGGCCGCAAGGTTGTTCACCGCGGCATTGGCGCGAAGGATCCGGTGGAGGAAGGTCTGGGGCTCGAAGGCGAGCACGCGGCCCTTGGGCCCGACCGCACATGCGAGCGGCACGGTGAGGGCGCCGACATTGGCGCCGATGTCGAGGATCGTCGCCCCCGGCCCGACCAAGGCGACCAGGAACGCGGCCTCGGCCTCGCTGAACTCGCCATAGGCGGCGAGCGCGCGGCCGACGTAGACATCGGAAAGCAGGACGAAAAAGAGCCCGTGGCGGCACCCGAGAAGCGCGATCGGCGGATCCGCCGCGCTCAGCCCGTGGATCCCGGCGGAGCCGGCCGCGGTCGCCGGGTAGGCGGCCGGTTCTTGACGCTCTCGTCGATCCTCCAGCCCTTGTAGGAGTCCTCGATCACCGATCGGTAAGGGCTGAAATCCATTGGCAGGGCACCCTGCTTCTTCGGCTCGTCACCCTTGGCGAAGCGGTAGACCTCGCAGGCGCCGGTCTTGTCGCGGTGGAAGAAATACGAAGTGTCCCGCTTCGCCCGACCCCTGGGGTCGTAGAGATTGTACCGGTCGGTGGCGACGCCGAGGATGGCCGGCCCGATCGAGCCGTTGAAGACCATCTTCAGCTTGTACGGCTGCACCTGATTGAAGACGCCGCGCGCGCACTCGGTCGAGAGGTCCGCATCGAGCAGGCCCACTTCCCAATAGGGATACGAGCTGGTGGACAGCACCTGGTCGCTCTCGGCTGCGGCGTTCGAAGCGAGCCCGACGAGTGCCGCACTTGCGAGAAGAGTACCTCTCAACATGGCAGGGATATGGCGCGAGTCGGCTCTGCTGGCAAGCCCGCAGCGGCCGGGGGTTCCTTCCGAAGCGTGGACCGGCACATCAGTCCGAAGCGGCGCAGCGCACGATCCTGACGCCAACCACGAAGCCCGGGCGGAGGCCTCGCTGGCTCAGGATCAGGCCGCCGACAACACGCGGGCCTCGAAGCGCCCGACGAGCAGATCCACAATCGGGTGATTGCCGAGGAGCAAGCTGTCGGTCCCATGGAGTGGTCGGACAGATTTAATCTAAAATATCAACTTTTTCATATATCTATTTTATTTTACTAATAATTCCGAGTGAACCGGAGAGGACAGCGAGGCGTCGTCCGATGACGTCTCCAGCAAGCTGCCGGCGGTTGCCGCGGAAAGTCGCGGATAGGTTCTTCCCCTCAATTGCCAGCCGGACATCGGCGAGCGCGCGGGAGTCGCCGCCGGCCAGGGTGTAGCCGAGGCGAAGCGCCAGCCCGAGAGTCAGCGCCGCCTCGGCGTCGCCGGGGGCGAGAAGGCGGCGGACCGAGGCCAGGAGGTCGGCCTCGATGTGGCCGTGGTAGCGGACGTGGACGGTAAGGGCGAGCAGCGCCCGCTCGCGGTGCTCGATCGCCACCACCGGCAAGCGGAGGATCCGCCAGAACGCGTGCTCGGCCCGGTAGTCCGGATGGTCCTGCCAGCCGATGTCGCCGAGCAGGACCGCAGCGCGGACCAGGCGGTCGGGGAAGCCGCGGGGGAGGACCGGCTTGAGCCAGGCCAGGATCTCCTCGACCTTGGGGGCGAACCGGGCTTGGCGCGACGCCAGCTCCTTCGCGTGCGCGAGCAGCGGATCCTGCCGGCGAACCAGCGGGGCGAGCTGCTCGAACAGGCATCCCTCGCGGAGCCCATAAGAGGAGAAGACCAGCCGCCGCGGCTTGCCGATCCGCACCACCTCCGCCAGCGGCACGGCCGCCCAGAGCAGGCCGTCGACCCGCCGCGCGACGCCGGGGATGCGCTTCAGCTGCGCCTTGCCGAGCCCCGGCAGCCGCCCGAGGAACGCCCGCGCGGCCGCAGCCTCCACCGTATAGGCATGGATGATCTTGAGCGGATAGTCGGCCATCGCCATGTGGACGCGCGCCAGCGCCCGCCAGGATCCGCCGACCAGATAGAGGTCGCGGCCGGCCAGCCGGTCGAGCCATGGAACTTCGGCCAAATGCGCGGCGACCACCCCCCTCGCCCGCTTCAACGATCCGCCCGAGAGCTCGGTCAATGCCAGCGGGCCGAGCGGCAGAGTGACCTGGGCCCGGGTCCTGCCGCGCCCGATGTCGACGAGTTCGAGGCTGGCACCGCCAAGATCGCCCATGACTCCGTCGGCATCTGGATTTCCAGAAAGAACGCCAAGCGCGGAGGTCCGCGCCTCCTCCTCGCCGGAGAGGGTGAAAAGCCGGATGCCGGTCCGACGCCGGACCTCGGCGACGAAGGCCGGGCCGTTGCCGGCCTCGCGCACCGCCGCGGTCGCGACCGCCGTCATCCGTCCGACGCCCATGGCCGCGGCGACCCCGGCAAAACGCGCGAGGTTCCGATGCGCGTCCGCCATGGCGCCGTCGTCGAGGCGGCCGGTGGTGGCGACCCCACGGCCGAGGCCGCACAAGACCTTTTCATTGAAAACCGGCACCGGCGCCCGGCCGTCATGCTCGAAGACGACCAGGCGGATCGAATTGGAGCCGACGTCGAGGACGCCGACCGGCCTGGGTCGCCGCGCCCGCTCCGCTGCGCGCGACCTCACCGCTTGAGCACGAGCCTGGGAGGTGCGGGCGTCTTTCGTCCGGCGCTGCCACGTCCGGAGAGGCTGGGGTTGGTCATGAAGTAGGTGTGGGCGCTGAAGGACTGTTCCGGGTTCTCGACATGGACGCGACGATAGACGCCCTCGCCGTCGAGGGTCCAGCTTTGCGCTTCATCGCGGAGGTTCGCGACCATGATCTGGTCGAGGACCTGCTGGTGGACGGTCGCGTTCTCGATCGGCACGAAGCACTCGACGCGGCCGTCGAGGTTGCGCCCCATCCAGTCGGCCGAGGACACGAACACCTTGGCGTGGCGGCTCGGCAGGCCATGGCCATTGCCGAAGCAGGCGATGCGCGCATGCTCGAGGAAGCGGCCGACGATGCTCTTGACCCGGATGTTGTCGGAGAGTCCGGGGATGCCCGGCCTGAGGCAGCAGATGCCGCGGATCACGAGATCGATGGCGACTCCCGCGGCCGAGGCCCGGTAGAGGGTGTCGATGATCTCGCCGTCGACGAGCGAGTTGAGCTTGACCCAGATGCCAGCCGGCTGGCCGGCTTCGGCATGCTTGATCTCGTCCTCGATGAGCTGGAGCAGGGTCGACCGGAGTCCGGTCGGGGCGATGACCAGCTTTTCCATCTTCTCCGGATGGACGTAGCCGGTCATGTAGTTGAACAGCTTCGCGGCGTCGCGGCACAGGGTCGGATCGACGGTGAAGAACGAGAGGTCGGTGTAGATCCGCGCGGTCACCGGGTGATAGTTGCCGGTACCGAAGTGGGCGTAGCTCCTCAGGCCCGTGCCCTCTCGGCGAACCACCAGCGAGACCTTGGCGTGGGTCTTGAGGTCCATGAAGCCGTAGACGACCTGGGCCCCGGCGCGTTCGAGGTCGCGGGCCCAGCGGATGTTCGCCTCTTCGTCGAACTGCGCCTTCAGCTCCACCATCGCCGTGACCGACTTGCCGGCCTCGGCCGCCTCGACCAGCGCCTGGACGATCTGCGAGTCGGCCGAGGTCCGGTAGAGCGTCTGCTTGATCGCGATCACGGAGGGATCTCGGGCGGCCTGGCGGAGGAACTGCACCACCACGTCGAAGCTCTCATAGGGGTGGTGGACCAGGATGTCCTTCCGGCGGATGGCGGCGAAGCAGTCGCCGGCAAAGTCGCGGATGCGCTCGGGGAAGCGGGCGTTGAACGGCTTGAACAGCAGGTCGGGGCGGTCGACGGCGATGAGCTGGCGGAGATCGGCGACGCCGACCAGCTCTTCCAGCATGAAGACCTGGTCGGCGGCGACGCGAAGCTGGTCGATGACAAAGTCCCTCAGCTCGGTCGGCATCGTAGCGTTCAGCTTGACCCGGATGACGTTGCCGCGCCGGCGCCGCTTGAGCGCCGACTCGAAGTGCCGGACCAGATCCTCGGCCTCCTCGTCGATCTCGAGCTCGCTGTCGCGGAGGATGCGGAATACGCCCTCGCCGTTGACGACGAATCCCGGGAACAGACGGTTGAGGTTGAGCGAGACCAGGTGCTCGAGCCGGAGGAAGCGGATCGCCTTGCCGGGCATGCGGATGAAGCGGCCGATCTGGGCCGGCAGCGGCACCAGCGCCCGCATGCTGCGGCCGGCGTCCGGGCGCATCAGCTGCAGCACCATGGCGAAGCCGAGGTTGGGGATGAACGGGAACGGATGCGCCGGATCGATCGCGAGCGGCGTGAGCACGGGGAAGACGTGCTCCATGAAGTAAGCATCGGCCCAGCTCCGCTCCTCGCCGGAGAGCCCGTCCGGCTCGATCACGGAGAACGCGGCCTGGCTGAGCTCGGCCTTGAGCTCGCGCCAGCAGCGTTGCTGGTCCTGGACCAGGTCGGCGACGTGGCGGTTGATCTCGTCGAGCTGCCGCGCGGGTGAGAGCCCGTCCTGGGATGGGAGCGTGATGCCTGCGGTGACCTGGCCGCAGAGGCCGGCGACCCGGACCATGTAGAACTCGTCCAGGTTCGAGCCGGAGATGGAGAGGAAACGCAGCCGCTCGAGCAGCGGATGGCGCTGGTTGAACGCTTCCTCCAGGACCCGGGCGTTGAAGGCGAGCCAGGACAGCTCGCGGTTGAAGAAACGGTCAGGCGAGTCGCGGCCGATGGGCTGTTCGCGCGCCTGGGTCAGGACGGTCACGGCGGCACCGAGACATGGTTTCCCAGACCTTTAGCCATACCACGGCCGATATGACGAAGTCATGTCGGAGCCTCGGTAGACCCCGGATCAGATGCCGAGGCCGGCCCGGTCGATCTCGTTCATGACGATCGAAAGCACATCGAAGGCTTCGACACGGGGACCGGTGTGGACCGCCCACAGGCAGCCGCTGCGCGAATAGCGCACCACCGTCGGCGGCCGGGCCGGGTCGTGGAAGTCGTAGATGCGCCCGGCTTCCTGTCCTTTCTCCACCCAGTCGCCGCCGGCGTGGAAGGCGTGGAAGAGACCGCCATGGGAGGCAAGCAGCAACGCCGTGGTCGGGTCCGGCACGCCCATCAGCTTCGTCGGCTTTTCCGGCGCCACGATCTTCCCGTCGATGACGCCGTGCAGCTTCAGAATGTTGCGAACGCCGCGTTCGATCTCGGCGAGCGAGGCATTGCCGATCCGGGAGAGGCCGCCGAACTCGCAGCTCAAGGCCGGCACGCCGAGGAGATCGGCCGTGGTCATGAAGCTGTTGGTGTGGTCGATCTCGCGGAGGACCGCGTGGTAGGGCGCGCCCCAGGCGAATCCCAGATCGATGTTGGCCTTCATCTGCTTCGCGTCGTCGACGAAATGCGAGCAGGTGTTGAAGGCGGTGTCGTGGTAGGTGCCGCCGGTGTGGATGTCCATGTTGTAGTCGGCGATCGGCAGGAGCGCGCGGGTCACGTAGTCGGCGAGCATCTCGGTGAAGCTGCCGAGCCGGTTGCCCGGGAAGACCCGGTTCAAGTCCTTGCCGTCATAGGGACAAAGGCGATGGCCGGCCTCGACCGCCGGCAGGTCGAGCGACGGGATCAGGACGATGCGGCCCTGGACGCGGGCCGGGTCGAGCTCACGCGCCAGGTTCAGCAGTGCCACCTGCCCGTCATACTCGTCGCCATGGGTCCCGGCGGTGAGCAGGAAGGTCGGCCCGGTGCCGTTCTTGATCACGACGATCGGGATGCCGATGACCCCGAGGCCGGAATGGGTGTGCGCCCGCGGCACCCTCAGGTGCCCGAACTGCTTTCCCGCCTCGTCGAAGTCGACATCGGTGCGGATGCGCGGCGGCAGGGTCGAGGGATCGGGAAGCTGGCGCATGAAGGTCCTCAGATCGAGCTGTTGAAGGCGCCGCCGTCCATCAGGAGGTTCTGGCCGGTGATGTAGCCGGCGTGAACGCTGCAGAGGAAGGCGCAGGCGGCACCGAACTCCGCCGGCGTGCCGAAGCGCCGCGACGGGTTCTGCGCCGCCCGCTCAGTGGCGATGTCCTCCGCCGGCCGGCCCGACTTCTTCGCCTCGAAGGCCATGCCCGAGCGCAGCCGGTCGGTATCGAACGGCCCGGGCAGGAGCCCGTTCAAGGTGACGCCGTCCTTGGCGACCTGGCGGGCGATGCCGGCGCAGAAGCCGGTCAAGCCGGTGCGGGCGCCGTTGGAGAGGCCGAGGACCGGGATCGGCGATTTGACCGAGCCCGAGGTGATGTTGACGATCCGCCCCCAGCGCCTCTGGATCATCGGATCGAGGGTCGCCTTGATCAGCTCGATCGCGGTGATCATGTTGGCGTTGAGCGCCTTCATCCAGTCCTCGGGCGTCCAATCCCGGAAGTCGCCGGGCGGCGGGCCGCCGGCGTTGTTGATGAGGATGTC
The DNA here is from genome assembly GCA_009694025.1 of Alphaproteobacteria bacterium. Classification (GTDB taxonomy): domain Bacteria; phylum Pseudomonadota; class Alphaproteobacteria; order SHVZ01; family SHVZ01; genus SHVZ01. Next base: position 18,519 of record SHVZ01000051.1, read on the forward strand.
GGGATCGCGGCAGACGGCGAGCGCCGCCGCACGACCCTCGGGTGTGGTGATGTCGCCGGCGACGACGGCGACCTTGCCGCCGGCGCCCCGGATTGCCGCCGCGGTCGCCTCCAGCGCGTCCTTGCCGCGCGCGGTGATGGTGACGTGCACGCCCTCCCGCGCCAGCGCCTCGGCGCAGCCCTTGCCCAATCCCTTCGACCCCGCGCAGACCAGCGCGCGGCGCCCGGCGATGCCCATGTCCATGGTCACGTCTCCTGTTCGGATGGAACGAGCCGCGCGAGGACCGCGCGGGCGAGCGGAACGGTGATCGGCCGGCGCTCGGCCAAGGCCGTCTCGTCGAGGGCGGCGACGACGGCGCCGATCGCGGCGAAGGAGCGGTCGAGACGCTGAAGGAGATAGCTCACGACCTCCGCCTCGGCGCGGATCTGGCGGTCGGCGAAGAGCTTGACCATCACCGCCGCCCGCAGATCGTCGTCCGGCGGAAGCAGGGCCACCGCCGGCGCCGTCGAGAGCCGCGAGCGAAGATCGGCGAGCGCCAGCGGCCAGCGCGCCGGCGGCTCGCGCCCGACCAGCAGCAGGTGGCCACGCCGCTCGGCCAGGAGGTTGTAGAGGTGCAGCACCGGCCGCTCCTCCCGCGGCGCCTCCGCATCGCCGAGATCGACGACGACGGCGCCTGCCGTCGCCAGCGCCGGTGGGTCGACGGCTCCGCCTGCGGCGGCTTCGAGCGCACCCGAACGGTGGCGCCAGACTTGGGCGAGGTGGCTCTTCCCCGATCCCGGTGGGCCGTGAAGGGCGAGCGCCGTCGCCGGCCAGTCCGGCCAGCGGTCGAGCCAGGCGACCGCCTCGGCGTTGGACGGGGCCACCAGGAAATCGTCGCGGCCGAGGGCCGGGCGATGGGGCAGATCGAGCGTGAGCTGGCTCGGCCCGGTCATTCCAAGGAGCCTGTCTGAGCAATAGCCACGGCCTCAGTTGCGGCGCGCGGCGGCGAGGGCGCGAAGCGGGCGCGACGGGGATGCCGGACGCATCGCCGAGCGCCCGCGACAAAGCCATCGTCCCGCGCACCGCAACCCGGAGGGCCGTCATTACAGGGGTTTGGACGTCGTCGAGCGCCGCTCGTGATGCCTTTAGGCGTTCGCGACGCGAACGCCTGTCGGCAGGCGAAGCAAAGCTTCGCCGAGAGACCAGCATCACGTCGCGCCGCTCTCCTAGCCCAAACCCCTGTAATGACGGCTGAGGCCATGGCTATTGCTCAGACAGGCTCCTGAGGGCCGCGATAGAACGGGCTCGCCAGGTAGCGCTCGAGGGCGAAGCGGACGAGGACGCCGATGGCGGCGGCAACCGGAACCGCCAGAAGCAGACCCAAGAAGCCGAGCGAGGCACCGCCGACCATCAGCGCGAAAATGATCCACACCGGGTGCAGGCCGACCCGGTCGCCGACGAGCCGTGGGGTCAGCACCTGCCCCTCCAGCACCTGGCCGACCGCGAACACCAGGACGACCGCCGCCACCGGACCCCAGGTCGGGAACTGGACCAGGGCGAGGGCCAGGGCCAGCACGCCGCCGACGAGCGCGCCGATGATCGGGATGAAGGAGGCAAGGCCGGCGAAGATGCCGACGAGCAGGCCGAAGTCGAGGCCGATCATGGTGAGACCGGCGGCATACCAGGCGGCGAGCGCCAGGCAGACCAGCGCCTGGCCGCGGGCGAAGCCGGCGAGCGTCCGGTCGATCTCGGCGACCTGGACGCGGATAGTCGCGGCCTCGGCCCTCGGCAACCAACGATCGAGACGGTCGACGATGCGGTCCCAGTCGCGGAGCAGATAGAAGGCGACGACCGGCGTGATGAAGAGAAGCGAGAGCAGGCCGGCGATCGCTGCACCACCGGAAAGAAGCCCGGCGAGCAGGGTGCCGAGCCAAGCGAACGCCTCCCCGGCGTGGGCTCCCAGGAGCTGCGAGATCTCCTTCGGATCCTGACCGCCAACATGGGACATGACGAGCATCAGCAGCGGTTCGAGCGCAGCCCGGGCGCGCTCGACATAGGCCGGGAGCCGGTGGGCGAAGGCGACGATCTGCGCCTGCAACACCGGGGCGATCAGCAGGAGCACGCCGATGCCGGAGAGGAAGAACAGGACCAGTGCCGCCGCCGCCGCGGCGCCGCGCCCGATCCGCCGGCGCACGAGCCGGTTGACCAGCGGATCCAGGACATAGGCGACGAGGACGCCGGCGGCGAAGGGCAGCAGCACGTCGCGGAGCACGTAGAGTACGAAGCCCGCGGCCGCGGTTGCGGCCAGCCAGGTGAGCGTGCGGGAGCGTCCGTCCATCTCTTCAGGCGCCGATATGGCCACGGCCCCAGCCGACCAGATAGGCGCCGCCCGAGGCGATGGTCGTGGCCGCCACCAGGACGATCAGCGTCGGCACCACGCCGTCGGCGACGATGCCGAGGCCGACATCGGCGAGCACCATGCCGGCGAGCACGAGCTGGGCCACCGTGTTCGCCTTGCTGATGAGGATCGGCGCCATCGCCGGCGCCTGATCGACCGTGTGCAGCAGCAGCACGCCACCGACGATCAGCACGTCGCGAGAGACGACCAGAATCACCAGCCACAGCGGGATCTGCCCGGCCTGGCCGAGGGTGATGTAGACCGACACCAGAAGCGCCTTGTCGGCGATGGCATCGAGATAGGCGCCGAGCAGCGAGCGTGCGTCGAACGCGCGGGCGAGCGAGCCGTCGAGGCCGTCGGTGATGCTGGCAGCGACGAACACCCAGAAGGCGGGGGCCCAGCGGCCGGTCAGTATCAGCCAGACCACCAGCGGCACCGCCAGGAGGCGGGCGAGAGTGATCAGGTTGGGAATGAGCCCGAGGAGCGCGCGGGTCATCGCCGGACCGGCCCGGTCAGCCTGAGGACCGCCTCGCCGTCGCCTTCGATCAGCTCGAGATCGCGCTGGGCCAAGGCGGACTTGAGCTGGCCGGGCTCACCGACATAGGTGATGGCGATGCGGCCTTCCTGGCGCGTTACCTGCAGGACGTCCGCCTTGCGGACGAGGCCGATGCCGCCGAGGCGCCGTCGGACTTCGGTCCATTCGGCGAGGCTCGCGATGGGGACAGCGAAGGTCATGTGCCGCTCGTCCTGGCCAGGGCCGACTGCATTCTCATCTTTCCACAGCCGCTCGAGCTCACGCTCGACCCAGTCGACCGCCCGGGCGAGCAGCGCCTCGCCACGGTCGCCGGCCTCGCCGGTGAAGGAATCGACCAGCGTGGAGTCGCCGGGCGCCGAGTGCCGGATCACGGTCAGCGCTACGATCGGCTTCGAGGTCACCGGATCGAGGCTGACGTTGGCGACGGCGACGGCAACGGCGCTGTCGGCGGCGCCGTAGCGCCTGGCGAGCGCCTCCAGCTTCGCCGTGTCCCCGGCCATGGCCTGCCTCGCATCGAGATCGGCGATGTCGCGGAGATCGCCGAGGGGGACGACGATCGGCACCAGCGTGTCGCGCTGCGGCCGCCTCGCCCAGGCCTCCCGCCACGGGTTGCGGTCTTCGAACAGGATGGTGCTTCCGCCGGCCGAATAGACCGGCACCAGCAGCATCGGCCGCGCCCTGGTTTCGGTGAACGAGATACCTGCGGCGGCCAACACGTCGCGGACCGCGCCAGGGTTGAACCGGATGGTCAGGGTCGCGAGATAGCGGACGGCCGAGGTGCGTTCGTTGGAAACATCGATCGAGCGGACCACGCTTGCCATCGTCGCCTCGTCGAGCCTGGGCGGGCGGGCGCTGGCGTCGGTCGCAAGGCGCTGCATCAGCCGCTGGAAGGCCTGGCGCTGGCCTTCGAGAAGCGCCCGCTCGCGCGCCTGCGCGGCGGTCGCATCGGTGACGTCGACGGCGACGTCCGCCACCGTGAAGACATCGTCTTGGCCGGCACGGGGCGCCTGCGCGCCCGCCGGTCCCGCGAGCACGAGCAACACCGCCACGACCAGACGGAAAAGCCCGGCTACCGCCATTGCAAAGCGTCCGCGTTCGTCTATCTTCTGGCGCCCGCTTATACCGTGGCGAGCGCGAGGACACCATAAGCGCCAGGACGTACAAGGACGCCGGCGTCGATATCGACGCGGGCAATGCATTGGTCGAGGCGATCAAGCCGCTCGCCCGCGCGACCAGACGGCCTGGCGCCACCGGCGAGATCGGCGGCTTCGGCGCTGCCTTCGACCTGCGCGCCGCCGGGTACGAGGATCCGATCCTGGTCGCTTCCACCGACGGCGTCGGCACCAAGGTCAAGATCGCGATCGAGGCGCATCGTCCGGACGCGCTCGGCATCGACCTCGTCGCCATGTGCGTCAACGACCTGGTGGTTCAGGGCGCCGAGCCCCTGTTCTTCCTCGACTACTATGCGACGGGCAAGCTCGACGTCGACGTCGCCCGCCGGGTGGTCGCCGGCATCGCCGAAGGCTGCCGGCTCGCCGGCTGCGCCCTGATCGGCGGCGAAACCGCCGAGATGCCCGGCCTTTACGCCAAGGGCGACTACGACCTCGCCGGGTTCGCCGTCGGCGCGGTCGAGCGCGGACGAATGATCACCGGCGAGACCGTCGCCGCCGGCGACGTGATCCTCGGCCTGGCATCCTCCGGCGTCCATTCCAACGGCTACTCGCTGGTCCGCCGGGTGGTCGCCGATCGCGGCCTCGCCTGGGACGCGCCGGCGCCCTTCGACCAGGCGCGGTCGCTGGGTGAGGCGCTCCTTACCCCGACCCGCATCTACGTCAAGTCGACGCTGGCGGCGATCCGCGGCGGCGGCATCAAGGCGATGGCCCATATCACCGGCGGCGGCCTGATCGAGAACCCGCCCAGGGTTTATCCGAAGTCGGTCGCGGCCGAGCTCGACGGCGACGCCTGGCGGATGCCGCCGGTGTTCCGCTGGCTGAAACGCGAGGGCGGGATCGAGGCATCCGACATGCCCAGGACCTTCAACTGCGGCCTCGGCATGCTGGTCATCGTCGATGCGGCGAAGGCCAAGGCGGCGAAGGCCGTGCTCGAGGCCGCCGGCGAGACCGTCTTCGAGGTCGGGCGCATGGTCGCCCGCACCGGCGAGCCCGTGACCATTGCCAATCTGGAGCGTGCATGGCGCGACTGAGGCTGGGGGTGATGATCTCCGGGCGCGGCAGCAACCTGCAGGCGTTGATCGATGCCTGCCAGGGCCTCGCCTTCCCGGCGGAGATCGCCTGCGTCGTCTCGAACGTGCGCGGCGCCCAGGGGATCGAGCGCGCGCGCGCCGCCGGGATTCCCGGCGTGGTCGTCCCGCACAAGGGCTACCCCGACCGCCAGAGCTTCGAGGCCGACCTGACGCGCGTCCATTTCGCCCACGGCGTCGACCTCGTCTGCAACGCCGGCTTCATGCGGATCCTGACCCCGTCGTTCTTCGATACCTGGGCCGACCGGGTGATCAACATCCACCCGTCCCTGCTGCCGGCCTTCCCGGGCTTGAGGACCCATGAGCGGGCGATCGCCGCCGGCTGCCGCTTCTCCGGCTGCACCGTCCATTTCGTCCGGCCGGAGGTCGACGCCGGGCCGATCATCGTCCAGGCGGCGGTGCCGGTCCGCCCGGACGACACCCCCGAGGCCCTTGCCGGGCGCGTCCTGGCCGAGGAGCACCGGATCTATCCGCTCGCGATCCGCTGGCTCGCCGAGGGCCGGGTCCAGCTCGACGGCACCCGCGCGATCGTCGCCGAGGCCGAGGTGCCGGCCGGCGCGCTGATCAATCCCGCCGGCTAGAAAATCGCCGGAACCTGCGCTATATGGCGTTCTGCAGGCATCGGGAGGGAGAACTCAGGCATGGCCATCGACAGCGACCTCAAGCATCACCAGGACACTTGGCACCTGTTCATGAAGGGCGCGACGTACAGCGGCGGCTTCGGCGCTGCGGTCCTGCTGGCCTTGCTGTTCTTCGTCGCTTGAAAACGACGTCCCGTCCGCGCCTGGCGCGGACGGGCGATCCCTGCGCTCGGAGATCAGCCGACGATCTCGGTCTCGGCAAAGAAATAGGCGATCTCGCTCCTGGCGTTCTCGGTCGAGTCCGAGCCGTGCACCGAATTCGCCTCGATCGACTCGGCGAAGAGCTTGCGGATGGTTCCTGCCGCGGCATTCGCCGGATTGGTCGCCCCCATCACCTCGCGGTTCTTGGCGACGGCGTTCTCGCCCTCGAGCACCTGGACGACGACCGGCCCCGAGATCATGAACTTGCAGAGGTCGGCGAAGAACGGCCGGGCCTTGTGCACGGCGTAGAAACCTTCGGCCTGGGCCAGGGTCAGCCTCAGGCGCTTCTGCGCGACGATGCGCAGCCCCGCGCCTTCGAGCACGGCGGTGATCTTGCCGGTGAGGTTCCGGCGCGTCGCGTCCGGCTTGATGATCGAGAAGGTGCGCTCGAGCGCCATCGCTGAACTCCTGGAGAACGTCTCTCGTATATGAGGCCGCAGGCTTATAGCGGCGCCACCCGGCCCCCGCAACCAGGGCCGAAACCGATATCGCGGTCAGGCCTTCAGGCCCTGAGCCGATAGCTGCCTTGTCAGGGCGTCTTTGAGCGAGTCCGGGCGGATCGGCTTCGCCAGGTAGTCGTCGAAGCCGGCCGCCATGGCGATCTGGCGGTCGTCCTCGAAGGCGTTGCCGGTGAGGGCGATGATCGGCGTCCGCCGGTTGGGCCCGTCTTGGGCGCGGATCAGCCGCACCGCCTCCAGCCCGTCGATGCCCGGCATCTGGATGTCCATCACGATGGCGTCGAACGCCGAGCCGCTCGCCGCGGCGACGCCGGCCCCTCCATCCGCCGCCTGCGCGACCTCGATGCCCCAGCCGCCGATCATCTCGGCGATCAGCCGGCGATTGACGTCGTTGTCCTCGACCAGCAGGACGCGCGCACGCACGCCGGTCGCCTGGCGCGCTGTCGACGGATCCGCGCGGCTCGGGGCGACGGCTGCGGGCGCTTTGGTCGGCGGCAAGCGGCAGGTGAGCCAGAAGGTGGGACCCTTTCCGACCTCGCTCTCGAAATCGATCTGCCCGCCCATCGCGTCGACCAGCTGCTTGCAGATCGCGAGGCCGAGCCCGGCTCCGCCGAAGCGCCGGGTGATGGTCTGGTCGGCCTGGGCGAATTTCTCGAATACGTGCGAGCGTATCTCCTCGGATATCCCGATTCCGGTGTCGGTGACGGTCAACCTTGCGACGTCGGTATCGGCCGTCACCATGGCCGCCACCTTGATCGTGCCGCGGTCGGTGAACTTGATCGCGTTGGTCACCAGGTTGAGCACGATCTGGCGGAGCCGGGTCGGATCGCCGAGACGCCAGCCGTCGGCGCCGGCGCCGATCTCCAGCGACACCGACAGACCCTTGGCACGTGCCCGAGGCTCCAGGGTGCCGACCGCGCTGCGCAGAATCTCCGGCAGGCTGAACGGCAGGCGTTCGAGCACGATCTGACCGGCTTCGAGCTTCGAGAGGTCGAGGATGTCGCCGATCAGCTCGGTCAACTGGAGGGCGGACTCGAGCACCTGGTCGACGAGCTTCCTCTGGTCCGGCGGCATAGCCTTCGCCGCGAGCAGATCGATGCCGCTGATGACGGAAGCCAGCGGTGTCCGCAGCTCGTGGCTCATGACGGCGAGAAACTCGGACTTCGCCTGGCTCGCCTGCTCGGCCCGCAGGCGCGCCGCCTCGGTCGCCGCCTGAGCTTCCACCACGTCGGTGAGGTCGCGTCCGGTACCCCGATATCCGAGGAAACGTCCATCGGGCGCGAAGAACGGGCGCCCGTCGACGGAGAGCCATCGCCTGGAGCCATTGGGAAAGACCCGCGAGTACCGGAAGTCGATCAACGGCTGCCGGGCCGCGAGGGTCGCGTCGTGGGTCGACCATTGCTCCTCGGACACGCCGTCGGGCTTGGTCTCCCGATAGGTGAGACCGAGGAAGGCGCTCGGCTCGATTCCGCCGTCCTCGACGGTCTCGGTCGCGAGGTAGGAAAAGCGCAAATTCGCATCCAGCTCCCAAAACCAGTGCGACGCCGACCGGGCGAAGTCATGCACCCGCTCGCTCACCATCCGCTCGCGCAGCTGCGCCGCCCGTGCCTCCGAGAACCAGCGGAACACCACCGTCGTCGAGTTGAGCAGCGTCAGGATCATCATGATCGAGAACGCGCCGACGCCGGCGTAGGTGAGGTCGCTGTAGAGCAGAAAGAAAACGGTGACAGGCGCGAGCACGCCGAGCACGAACCCCGCAGCCGCCAGGGGCAGCACCGCAAGCGTCGCCGCCCCACCCGCGGCGACGCCGGCGAACGCCACGCAGAGCGTCAGGGTCTCGGTCGGCCCGGCGCCGGGCAGGAAGACGAGCGCGCTGCTCCACAGCAGCCCCGCGAGCGTCGCCCACAGGACGGGCTTCCGCCAGCTACCGGCCCTGAGCGCCTGCGGCAGGACGCGACTCCGGAAACGGTTCCAGCGCCAGAGCTGGAACAGCCCGAAAGCCCATACCGTTCCGGTCCATCCGAGGACCAGGCCGCGGGGTCCGGCAGGCCAGAACACCACGCCGATGATCGCGGAGTTGACCATGGTGGCGATCGCATTGATCGGCGTCGTCTGCGCGAGGACAGACAGCTGGTCACGACGTAGCGCTTCCGGGTAAAGCGCGTCGAGCCAGCGTTCGATCGCCGATGCGAGATTCGTTCGCCGCCTGGACATGCCGCCGCCTGCAACCCTCGTCTCGGCCCCGAACTGCCGCGCGGCGAAACACTCGCCAAGCCCGAGCCCGGCGGACTAGCCCGATCTATTCACCATGCGAAGGGATAGCTGGGCTGGGGCGGTGCGGACGAGCGGCATGGTGGCACCCGATTGGCGCGGTTTGATGTCGATGGCTCGGCTGGGGGTTGCGGATCTGGGTTCGACGGGGCACGAGGCCCCTTAG
>SHVZ01000052.1 GCA_009694025.1 Alphaproteobacteria bacterium
ACTAAGGGGCCTCGTGCCCCGTCGAACCCAGATCCGCAACCCCCAGCCGAGCCATCGACATCAAACCGCGCCAATCGGGTGCCACCATGCCGCTCGTCCGCGACGCCCCAGCCCAGCTATCCCTTCGCCCCGTGAATAGATCGGGCTAGCCTTCCCATCCCGGGGGGGCTCAAAGGGTACCCGCAATGATCCGTCGTCTCCCTGCGCTTCTCGTTGCGATGCTGCTGTCGGCCTGCCAGGTGCCGACGTCCGAGACCGTCGCCGATCGCTGCGACGGCACCCGGGACGACGAACAGGTCGCCCTCGCCATAAAACAGTCGCCAGAGCGCCTGCGGCGCCTTCGCGCCGAGCGGTCGCTGACCAACGAGCTCGTCTGCACCATGCCGGCGCCGCTTCTCTCGCGCGCGATCCACCGGGTCGATCAGCCGAAGCCCGGCAGCCCCGGCGAATGGGCGAAGTGGCGGGCGATGGGGCAGCGTGACGATACGGGCGAGGTCAGACCCAACGGCCTCGCCGAGGCGATGGCCCAACGCCAGGCAATCATCGAGCAGACCCGCGCTCGGAACGGCGGCCTCGTCCGGCCGCTCGCCGGCCTCGATTCGACGCGATGGAGCTCGCTCGGGCCCGCCAACATCCCTGGCCGCGTCCGCGCCGTCGTCGTCCATCCCAGCGACGGCAACCGCATCTGGGTCGGCGCGGTTTCCGGCGGCATCTGGTACACCGCCGACGGCGGCTCGAGCTGGCGCCCGCTCAACGACTTTCAGAGCAACCTCGCGATCGCCTCGCTGGTGATCGACCCGTCCAACACCAATGTGCTCTACGCCGGCACCGGCGAGGGTTTCTTCAACGTCGACGCGGTCCGCGGCGCCGGCATCTTCCGTTCGACCGACGGCGGCCAAACCTGGATCCAGCTCTCAGCCACCAATCCCGCCAACGACTCCAACTGGTACTACGTCAACCGCATCGCGGTGAATCCGTCCAATTCGAGCCTGATCCTCGCGGCGACCAACGGCGGCGTCTACCGGACAGCCGATGGCGGCACGAGCTGGACGCAGATCACCTCGACCCGCACGCTCGACGTCAAATGGGATCCGGTCACGACGACCCGCGCGATCGCCGGACGCACCGATGGCCAGGTCGCCGTCTCCACCGACAGCGGCGCCAATTTCACGGCCGTCACCGTCGTCTCCGGCGGTGCCCGCGTCGAGATCGCCTTCGCCCCCTCATCGAGCGGCACGGTCTACGCGTCGGTCCAGATCGGCACCGGCCGAGTCTACCGCTCGACCGACGGCGGCTCGAGCTGGACGCTCCGGTCCTCGCCGGAGCATCTAGGCACCCAGGGCTGGTACGACAACACGATCTGGGTATCGCCGGTCGACGCGAGCTTCGTTGTGGTCGGCGGCATCGATCTCCACCGGTCGACCGACGCCGGCGCCAGCTTCACCTCGATCTCGACCTGGTCTCTGTGGCCGAATTCGCCCCATGCCGATCATCACGTAATCGTCAATCACCCGAGCTTCAACGGCTCGAGCAACCTGACGGTCTTCGTCGGCAACGACGGCGGCGTGTGGAAGTCGACCAACATCGCGACGGCGACCGGAAGCTCGTCGTCCAACACCTGGTCGTCGATCTCGACCGGGATCGTGACGACCCAGTTCTACGGCGGCGCCGCGTCGGCGACCGGCGCCAAGATCACCGGCGGCACCCAGGACAACGGCTCGCTCAGCACGACCGGCTCGACCACCTGGACCACCTTCTTCGGCGGCGACGGAGGCTATGCCGCCGTCGACCAGACCGATGCCAACTATGTCTACGGCGAATACATCTATGCGGCTGTCCACCGCTCGTCCGACGGCGGAGTAAACTCCGACGGATATATCTGCACAGGCATCAGCGAAGGCGGCAGCTCTTGCGGCGGCACGAGCGAGGCCAACTTCATCGCCCCCTATATTCTCGACCCCAACAGCCAGGCGCGGATGCTGGTCGGTGCCGCCTCGCTATGGATCACCAACAATGCCAAGGCGACGGCGCCCTCCTGGCGGGCGGCAAAATCGCCGTCTTCGACCTCGGCCAACTACATCAGCGCCATTGCGGTCGCCTCCGGCAACTCCGATCTGATTTGGGTCGGCCACAACGAAGGCGAGGTCTTCAAGACCACGAACGGGACGGCGACGACGCCGACCTGGACGGCGGTCACCATCGGCCCGGCACGCAAGGTCATGCGCATCCTCATCGACCCCTCCGACTCCAATACCGTCTATGTCAGCTTCGGCGGCTACAGTTCCGGCAACATCCGTAAGACGACCAACGGCGGAACCAGCTGGACCGACATCTCCACCGGCCTGCCCCAGGCGCCGATCCGCGGCGTCGCGCGGCACCCGACCAACGCCAACTGGCTCTATGTCGGGACCGAGGTCGGAATCTTCTCGAGCGAGGACGGCGGGACCACGTGGTCGACGACGAACGACGGTCCCGGCGCGGTCTCGGTCGACGAAGTTTTCTTCGTCGGAACCACCACGACCCTCATGGCCGCCACCCATGGCCGCGGCATGTTCCAGGCGAGTCTGGCTAGCGCCAGCGCCACCGCGACCCCGGAGACCGGCTGGTGGTGGAATTCAGCCGAATCCGGCCGCGGCTTCTCGATCGAGGTGAGCGGCGGCAACTTGTTCATGGCGGGCTACCTCTACTCCACCAACGGCAAGCCGATCTGGTACATCTCCCAGGGCGCCCGCGCCTCCAACGGCGTCTACCAGGGCTCGCTCCTGGAGTTTTCCAGCGGCCAGACCTTGGCCGGCAGCTATCAGGCCGCGAGCAATCGAGGCACGGTCGGCACCGTGACCCTCAGCTTCGATACGACGACCGCGGGCCGCCTCACCTGGGCGGGCGGCACCATCCCGATCGCGCGCTACGACATCGTCACCGGCGGCGTCACCTCGGGAGCAGCTGCGGGTATGCCGCAGAAGGGCTGGTGGTGGAGCTCGGCCGAAAGCGGCCGCGGTTACTTCCTGGAGGTCCAGGGATCGACCCTGTTCCTCGCCGCCTACATGTATGACAGCACCGGGCAGGCGGTCTGGTACATCTCGTTGGGCGCGATGACCTCCACCTCTCTCTACACCGGGACGCTGACCGAGTTCCGCGGCGGCCAGACCCTGGGAGGCGCCTACAACGCAACGACCTCGAGCTCCAGCGTCGGGGCGATCACGCTCCAGTTCTCCAGCCAGACGGCGGCGACCTTGACCCTCCCGAACGGACAACAGGTCGCCCTGACGCGTTACACCTTCTGATCCGCATCGTCAGCGAGGTCTGAAGAAACAAGCTGGGTTAGTAAGAGTACCCCCTTGTCGCTGCCGGGAGCCGATGGGTAAGGTGCGCCCGCACGCGGGCGCACCCCGCGCGAGGTGGACACCGCGGGGGAGCCGACCATGACCGTCATAGACGTCCACACGCACATGCTGAGCGAGTCCTGGCTCAAGCTCCTCAAGGACTACGGGCCGCCGCGCTACGAGGTCCGCCCGAGCAAGGACGCGGCCTACGGCATCCATCTCGACGGCGCGCCGTTCATGACCCCCCAGCCCGGCCATTGGGACTACAAGCTCCGCCTCAAGGAGATGAACAAGGCGAAGGTCGACCTGGCGATCGTCTCGCTCACCTGCCCCAACGTCTATTTCGGCCCGGGCGAGATCAGCCTCAAGGCCGCCCAGGTTTCGAACGACGAGATGGCGGAGGCGCAGCGCCTCTATCCGGACCGCATCCGTTTTCTCTGCTCGCTGCCCTGGGAGTATCCGGACCTGGCGGTGAAGGAGCTGGAGCGGGCGACCAAAGCCGGCGCCGTCGGCGTCATGGTGCTCGCCAACATCGCCGGCGCGTCCTTGACCGATCCGAAGTTCGCGCCGATCTGGACCGCGATCGACCGCAAGGGTCTTCCGGTCCTGGTCCATCCGACCGCCCCGCCGGGAACGCCGGTGCTCGACATGCGCGCCTTCAACCTGATCGCCTCGGTCGGATTCATGTTCGACACGTCGCTGGCGATCGCCCGCATGATCTTCGACGGCTTCTTCGAGCAGTACAAGAAGCTGAAGATCATCGCCGGCCATGCCGGCGCGACGCTGCCCTACCTCGTCGGGCGCCTCGACATCTGCTTCGACAACATGAACGCGGCGCGGATCAAGATCTCGAAGCGGCCGTCCCACTACATGAAGCGCATCTGGTACGACGCCGTAACCTACCGGCCCGAGTCGTTGAAGATGTGCCTGGATGTCGGCGGCGAGGACAAGGTGATGTACGGGTCCGACTACCCGCACAACATCGGCAGCATGAAGGGCTGCCTGAAACGCGTGAACGACTTGCCGGCAAGGGTTGCGAAAAAGGTCCGCTCGGCCAACGCCGAGAAGATCTTCAAGCTCTGAGACGGCCCGTCGCCGGCCCGGCGGCGATCTCGGCGCCGAGCAGGCTCGGCGTCGACATCAGCGCCGCCAGAACCATGTCGCGGGCATCGTCGATCTGCTCGGCCGCGACCTTCTCGGCGGCATCCGCGTCGCCCGATGAAAGCGCCTGGATCAGCGCCTGGTGCTCGTGCTGGATCTCGTGGCTGCGGTTGCGAACGGCGAGTCCGAGCACCAGGGCGCGTTCGGACTCGTCCAAAAGGTTCGACAGCACGCGGACCAGACGCCGGCTGCCCGAGGCCTCAGCCACCGCCAGATGGAAGGCGCGATTGGCTTTGAGGAACGCCCGCTCGCTCGCCGGGTCGCCCGGCAGATAGTCGGCCCGGCAGGCGGCGTCCAGGCGCTCGAGCTGGCCGGAATCGATGCCGCGCTCGGCCGCGAGCCGGGCCGCCAGCGGCTCCAGCGACCGCCTCAGGCGAAAGACGTCGAGGACGTCGGCCAGCGTCACCGGCGCCACCCGCCAGCCGCGGCGGGCGACGGCCGCGACCAGCCCGTCCTGGGCGAGCCGGGCGAGCGCCGCCCGGACCGGCGCCTTGCCGAGGCCTAAGGAGAGGGCGAGCTCGCCTTCGCTGACCGCCATTCCGGCGGCCAGCCGCCCCTCGATGATCCGAGCCTTGAGCGTCGCATAGGCGGCGTCGCCCAGGGTCTGGGCCGCGGGCTCGAGGGTGACGGGCGGATGTATCCTGGCGCTCACGCCCCCTACCTACTCCGCTTCTCTGCCATGTGGAAGAGGCTCTTGTGACATGTCACAGCGTGGTATATAGAATGTTTTGAGCAGCGGGGGACATGTCATGGCCAATCCCTTCACCGACCATCCGCGGACCGTCGGCGAGACCTACCTCCAGCACAGCCGGGTCGCAGGATCGGTCGGGGTCAGGATGATCGGGGCCGGCTTCGCCTGCCTCGTGCACGCGGCCCTCCCCTTCCTCTTCGTCACCACCGGGTCCCACACCATCCTGGCGCTCGCGGCCAAGATCAGCGCCGGCAAGCGCAAGGTGCAGGCGGAGCGCGTTCTCGCCGAGCTCACGGCTGCCGGCGCCGACGCCGACTGACGGGCGTCAGCCGCCCTTGACGCCGCCGGTGGTCAGGCCGCCGACGATCTCCTTCTGGATGAACAGCGTCAGGATCAGGACGGGCGCGGTCACCAGCAGCGCCGCCGCGGCAAGCGGCCCCCAGGCCAGCTGCTCGAAGGTCAGCATGTTGAACACCGCGACCGGCAGCGTCCGGGTCGTGCGCCCGCCGAGCACGGCACCGAAGATGAAGTTGTTCCAGGAAAAGATGACCGAGAGAATAGCGCCGACCACGATTCCCGGCCGCGCCAGCGGCAGCGCCACGTAGCGGAAGGCCTGCCACAGCGAGCAGCCGTCGATCAGCGCCGCCTCCTCGAGATCCGGCGGCAGATTCTCGAAGAAGCCGATCATGACGTAGATGAAGATGGGCACGGTCAGCACCAGGTGGGTGATGACGATCGGCCACACCGTTCCGGTGAGCCCGATCCACTGGAACAGGATGTAGAGCGGGATCAGGTAGGAGAGACCGGGCGTGATCCGGGCGATCAGCGTCAGCACCGCGAGCTTGTGCGCCTGGGCTTTGGCGATGCCGTAGCCGGCCGGGACGCCGACGAGGATGGCGATTAGCGTCGAGACGCCGGAGACGACCAGGCTGTTGACGAAGTAGATGTCGAAGCGGTTCTTCTCGAACACGTCGATGAAATTGGCGAAGGTCGGCGGCGACGGCACGAAGACCGGCGGGAAGGCGATGTTGTCGACATCGTTCTTGAGCGAGAGCGACAGCATCCACAGCATGACGAGGATCGCCGGCGAAACGATCACGAAGACCGCGAGCGCGAAGCCGACGTTGGACGCAAAACGCTTCAGACGGACGCCGGGACTCGGGCGCGCCGTCGTCATGTCCACTTCGCCTTCTGGCGGAGATACAAGAGGACCAGGGTCAGCACGATGATCAAGGCGAAGAAGACCATCGTCATCGCCGAGGCGTAGCCGATATTGTAGAAGGAGAAGGCCTGTAGATAGAGATAGATGTTGATGGTCTCCGATGCCGTCCCCGGCCCGCCGGAGGTGATGACGAAGATCGTGTCGAAGGCCTTCAAGGCGTCGATCATCCGGATGACGCCGGCGACCAGGATGAACGGCATGATCAGCGGAAGCGTGATGTGCCGGAACATCTGCCACGCGCTGGCGCCGTCGATCCTGGCGGACTCATAGGGCTCGGTCGGCAACGAGGCGAGACCGCCGAGGACGATCAGCATGACCAGCGGCGTCCAGTGCCAGACCTCGACCGCGACCAGGCTGGGGATCACCGTCTCGGGCGAGTAGACCCAGAGCTGCGGCGGGATGCCGACGAGGCTCAGGAGGTAGTTCAGCACGCCGAGCTGCGGGTGGAACATCATGGTCCACACCAGCGCGACCGCGACCGGCGTCGCCATCATCGGCAGGATGAAGATGGCGCGGAAAAGGCCGCGCAACGGAAAGCGCTCGTTGAAGATCAGCGCGGCGATCGTACCGAAGATCACCGGAAGCACCACGGCGAGCGCGGTGAAATAGAGCGTGTGCCCGATCGACTCGATGAAGCGCGCGTCGGTCGTGAGCTTGGTGAAGTTGGCGAATCCGACGAACTCGCGCGCGTGGCCGATCTTCCAGTCGTAGAAGCTCATGTAGATCGTGAAGATCCACGGGAAGACGATCACCGCGAGCGTGATGATCAACGCCGGATAGACGAAGGGAAGATAGTTCCGATCAAAGCCGGGGCCGCGCGTGGACACCGCCTTGGCGGCGGACGCGACCTTGCGTTCGAGTGTGCTGGCCTCGGTCATGGGCGTGCCCGAAAGCCCCCTCCCACCGGGTCGAAGCGGCGGGAGGGGGAATCGAACGGGTCGTTCAGCTGGCCTCGGACTTCTGCAGGATCGGCGTGAAGGCTTCTGTCGCCTTCGTCATCTCGGTCTTCGCGTCGGCGCCGCCGATCGTGTTGGTAAGACCGATACCGAAGATGTCGCGGAACTCGGTCACCGGCACGATCTCCGGCAGGCCCGGCCGCCCGATCGCGGTCGACTCCTGCAGGCAGGTGAGCCACTCGCGCGGCAGCTTGAGTCCGGCGATCACGTCCTTGTCCGTGTATGTGGAAGCGCGACAAGGCGAGCCACCGCCCGACTGCAAGAGGCGCGAGGCCATCTGCTTGCCGGTCGCCCACTGGCAGTAGAGGTAGGCCGCTTCCTTTTTCTTGCTGGCGGCGGCGATGCCGATGCCGTCGCCGAATGTCGCCGAGTTCTTGGTCTTCGGACCGTTCGGCATGATGCCGTAGCCGACCTTGCCGACGACACGGGACTTGGTCGGATCCTCGAGCGGCGGGGCGAAGCCGATGCCGTCGAGCCACATGCCGATCTTGCCCTGGCTGAACGAGGTCTGCGATTCGTTCCAGTTGAAGCCGACGGTGCCGGGCGGAGCGAAGTCCTTGTTGAGCTTCTTGTAGTACTCGGCCGCGGCGATCGCCTCGGGCGTCGTCGTCTGGAGAGTGACCGTCTTCGGATTCACCGGGTCCATGTCGTGGCCGAGCATGAAGCTCGTCCACACCGGAACGTTGGCGTTCTTGAGACCGCGGGAGACCCAGCCGTACTGGCCGGACGCCTTGTCGGTCAGCTTCTCCGCCGCCATCACGATATCGTCGAAGGTCTTCGGGAACGCGAGACCCTTGGCGGCGAACAGCTCCTTGTTCCAGTAGATCATCCAGGGATCGATCGAGAGCGGCAGCGTGTCCATGCGGCCGTCGCCCTGGGTCGCCCAGCGGATGCCGCCGGCGGTCATATCGGCGAAGTCGTATTCCGGCGCGGTCAGCGAAGCGTCGGCCAGCAACGGCTTCATGTCGGCGAGCCACTTGGACTTGCCGACCAGACGCTTCTGCACATGCCAGGAGATGCTGATCACGTCGAATTGCGGATTGCCGGAATTGAACTGGATCACCACCTGCTGGCGATGCTGCTGCTCGGGCACCGCCTCGGAGCCGACCTTGATGCCGGTGAGGTCGGTGAATTCCTTCTCGTGACGGCGCAGAACGTCTGCGCGCGGGCCGAGGGTCAAAGACACTTCGATGCTCTGCCCCGAGAACTTCTTCCAGTTGAAGCCCCCGGTCTGCGCCCTCGCCGCCTTCATGATCGCCGGAGCGGCGAACACGCCCGCCGCGCCGGCGCCGATCTTGAGCGCCGTACGCCGGGTAAATCTCGTCTTTCTGTCGTCCATCGTCGTTTCCTCCACTGTGGCTTTCCGAGCCGTTAGTAAGCTTGCGAGACCGAACGTCGTCTGTCGAGCCTCAAGCCGCCGCCTTCGCCTCCGCATCGAAGCCGCGGGCGGCCGCCAGCAGGCGGCGCTTCTCAGCCTCGGCCGGCGGCAGCAGCGGCGCCCGGACGTTGAGCCAGCGCCCTTCACCCGTCTCCGCCGCCATCAGCGACTTGATCGCAGGAACGAAGGGAACGCCGGTCACCAGGGCGACCAGCTTTTTCACCACTTCGACCAGCGTTCCTTCCTCGGGCTTTCCGGCAGAATCGTGCAGGCGCCGGATCAGCTCCGGGCGGTAGTTGCCGAGGCCGCAGATGGTGCCGACCGCGCCGGCCTTGAGCGCCGCCGGCAGGTACGGCTCGTGCCCGACCAGGATCGAAAGACCGGGCGCGGTCTTCAGCAGCGCCACGGTGTTGTCCCAGTCGCCGGAGGAATCCTTGACGCCGGCGATCAGGCCGGGAAAGGCCCTGGCGAGGCGGCCGACGACCGCCGGCGGCACCGCGACGCCCGTCACCTGCGGGATATGATAGAGGATCATTTGCGTCTTCACGCCGCCCAGCAGCTCGACGAGCTTCGCATAGCTGGCATAGACGCCGTCTTCGCCCGGATTCCGCCAGAAGAACGGCGGCAGCACCAGCACGCCGGCGACGCCGAGCCCGGCAGCGTGGCGGGTGAGTTCGGCCGTGTCCGGCAGCGCGGCGCAGCCGGTGCCGACGACGACCTGGGCCGGCGAGATCCCGGCAGCGAGGAGGCGTTCCAGGGCGTCTTTGCGCTCGGCAACTGAGAACGACTGGCCTTCACCGGTGGTGCCGAAAAGCGCGATGCCGGAACAGCCGCGGGCGAAGAGGTCGCGGCAGTGCTTGGCCAGGAGGTCGTGGGCGACGCGGCCGTCGGCTTCGAGCGGGGTCAGCGCGGCAGACCAGACGCCGCGGATCGGCGCCTGGGAGGAGGGAGCGGTCATCGAGCGGCCTTTGCGGAGCGGGTACGGGAAACGGCGGCCGGCGCCTCGATCGTCTGCAGACCCATGGCGCGGTTGCGCGCGCTGGTCAGGTGACGTTCGAGGGCGGCGACGGAGCGGGCGGGATCGCGGGCGCGAAGGGCGGCGATGATGTCGCCATGCTCCTTCAGAGCCGGCATCAGGCTGTCGGGAGAGAGCAGAACGCGCTCCAGCCGGATCAACCGGATCTTGATCGAGTTGACCCGGTAGATGGCGGAGAGGATGTCATTGCCGAGGGAGTCGATCAGCGCGTCGTGGAAGGCCCAGTCGACCGCCTGCGCCTCTTCCAGGAGGTCCCGGCTGATCCCCTTCTTCGCCCGGGCGGCGATGCGCTGGTGGGCCTGGGCCAGGGCCTCGATCTCCTCGTCCCGCGCCTTCGCGGCGAAGCTGGCGATCGCCCCCCTCTCGAGGATAGTGCGGAGCTGGAAGGCGTTGCGGACCAGCTTGAGATCGACGGCGGCGATCTGCAGGCCGCGCTGGGGGATGGTGACGATCAGACCGTCGGCCTCGAGCCTCGGGATCAGCTCGCGGATGGCGCCCAAAGGCATGCCGGTCAACGCCACCAGCTCGCGCTGGGAGACGAACTGACCGGGCCTCAGGTCGAGCGCCAGCAGCCGTTGCTGGAAGCTCATATAGGCCTTCTCGCGGAGCTTCATCGGGGTCGAGTGTACGAACTGACATGTCAGGCCGGCAAGGGCCGTTTGCCGCCTATGCGAGCAGCTTCTTGCGCTCCGGATCGTAAGGCGCCTTGTCGATGCGGGTCGCCGGCACCCGACGCATGAAGGCCTCGATCTCGTAGCGCTCGGCCTTGGCATCGGCGGCCGCTACGTAGCCGTAGGCGATGCTCTTCTGGATCGTATGGCCGAAACCGCCGCTGGAGGTGACGCCGAGAACGCGGCCGTCGGCCGCATAGATCGCCTCGCCGCCATAGACCTGGACCGGCTCGTCCAGGAGGAAGACGCAGAGCTTTCGCTTCGGGCCTTCCGTCTTGGCGCGAACCAGCGCGTCGCGGCCGATGAACTCGCCCTTGTCGAGGGTGACGGCGAAACCCAGGCCAGCCTCATAAGGCGTGTAGTCCGGGGAGATGTCGGCCCCCCAGTAGAGATAGCGCTTCTCCAGTCGAAGCGTCTCGATCGAGCGGTAGCCGGCGTCGGCGATGCCGAACTCCGCTCCGGCCGCGGCCAGCGTCTCGTAGAGATGGGCCGCGTACTCGACCGGCACGTGCAGCTCCCAGCCGAGTTCGCCGACATAGGTGATCCGGACGGCCAGCACCGGCGCGTAGCCGATACGAAGCTCGCGGGCGGCGAGATAGGGGAACGCGGCATTCGAGACGTCGGCCTCGGCGATCTTCGCCAGCACGTCGCGCGACCGCGGCCCCGCCAGGTTGATCACCGCGCGGGATGAGGTCACGTCGCGGAAGGAGACGGAGCCATCAGCAGGCAGGTGGCGCTGGATCCAGCCGCCGTCGCGCACGCCGAAGCCGGAGCCGGTGACGACATAGAAGCGGTTCTCGCCCATCCGCATGAAGGTGAGATCGGCCTCGATGCCGCCGCGGGCGTTGCAGAGCTGGGTGTAGATCGCCGTCCCTGGCGGCTTGCCCAGGTCGTTGGCGGCGATCCGCTGCAGCGCCCGGAACGCGCCAGGACCGTCGATCTCGAACTTGGAGAAGGAGGACTGATCGAACATCGTGACCCGCTCGCGCGTCGCCTTGTGCTCGGCCGCTACCGCCTCGAACCAGGACGGCCTGCCCTCGAAGGACGGAACGTCGACCGTCTTGGTCCCCGCCGGTGCGAACCAGTTCGGCCGCTCCCAGCCGAAGCGAGAGCCGAACACCGCGCCCTTGGCCTCGAGCAGCGGGTAGAGCGGACTCCGCCGGCCGCCGCGCCCGGTGGACAGCTCCTCGACCGGCCAGTGGATCAGGTAATAGCGGTGATAGCTCTCGACCGCGCGCTCGTAGCGGTAGCGACCGCTCATGTGGTGGAGGCCGAAGCGGCGGATGTCGAAGGCCCAGAGGTCGCGCTCGGGCTCGCCATGGACGATCCATTGGGCGATGGCGCGGCCGGCGCCGCCGGAGGCGGCGATGCCGGAGGTGAAGCCGCAGGCGACGAAGACATTGTCGAGCTCGGGCGCGAGGCCGAGGATCGGCTCGCCGTCGGGCGAGATCGGGATCGCCCCGTTGATCAGCGTGCGGATGCCGAGCTTCTCCAGGATCGGCAGGCGCTCGACCGCCGGCAGCGCGATCTGTTCGAAGCGGTCGAAGTTCGGCGGCAGCAGCTCACGGCCGAACTCGAACGGAACGCCGCCGCGGCCGAAGGGAACCGTGTTCGGCTCCCAGCCGCCGATCACCAGCGCGGCCACGTCCGGCTTGAGATAGAAGGCCCGGTCCGGATCGCGGAGGGTCGGCAGGCCTTTCGGAATCTCCGGGGATTTTTCCGTCACCATGTACTGGTGCTCGACCGCTACCGCCGGGATCTTGATCCCGGCCATGGCCCCGATTCGGTCGGCCCACATGCCGGCGGCGTTGACCAGGATCTCGCACTCGACCGCGCCCCTGTCGGACAGCACGCGGACGGCGCGGCGCCCCTTGGTTTCGATCCCGGTGACGAGGACGCCCTCGATCAGCCTGGCGCCGCCGGCCCTGGCGCCCTTGGCCAGCGCCATGGTGAGCCCGGTCGGGTCGACATAGCCGTCGGTCGGGACGAACACCGCGCCGACCACGCCGTCGAGTGTGATCAGCGGAAACATCTTCTGAGCTTCGGTCGGGGACACCGTGTGGATGTCGAAGCCGAAGCTGCGGGCGGTCGTGACCGAGCGCTTGAGCTCGCTCCAGCGCGCCTGCGAGGAGGCGAGCCTGAGGCTCCCGGCCGGCTTCCACTCTGTCTCCTGGCCGGTCTCGGCGGCGAGGCGACCGTAAAGGGCGACCGAGTCCTGCATGAGGCGGGTCAGGTTGCGCTTGGAGCGGAGCTGCCCCACCAGCCCTGCGGCATGCCAGGTGGCGCCGTGGGTCAAGCCGCTTTTCTCCAGGAGAAGGACGTCCTTCTGGCCCTCCTTCACCAGGTGATAGGCGATCGAGCAGCCGATGGCGCCGCCGCCGATGATGACGACGCGGGCCCGCTCGGGAAGCTTCGCTTGAGTCACCTCGCCACCTCGCGGAGATACCAGTCGACGAAGTGGACGACGTTCTGCTCGCGGGAGATCGAATATCGCCCGGGAACGTAGCGGGAGGACGACACCCCCTGCTGGTTCCACTGGCAGATGTTCCAGTCCTGCTCGGAGGTCATCTGCCAGACCGGAAGCAGGCGATCCAAGGTGTAGTCCTTGCCCTCGACCGCCTCGCGGTCGACGAACCAGAGGACGCGCACGAGGGTCTCGGTCGGGCTCACCGCAGTCAGCCGGCTGGCGCAGGCATAGTCGTCATTGGCGTGCTGCCAGAAGTTCGGGAAGATCGTGATGCGGAGCGTCCCGGCATCCCGCTCCTTGAAATCGCCCATCAGCGGCGCGACCGGCTTGCCGTCCAGACTCTGGGTCGAGAACCCTTTCATCAGCGGCGTGCGATGACAGCGCCAGTGCGAGCCGGTCATGGTCGACTGCGCGTCGCCTTCATCCAGTCCGAGCGCGCGGAACCGGGCGTTCGACTCCGCGACGATCCGCTCCATCTCCGCCTTCAGCTTCGGATCGAAATTGGCGTTGTCGCGGTGAACGTCGTATGTGGCCTTGTTGTATTCGAGGTGGTTCGCCGGACAGTGGTAGCACTCGCGGTTGTTCTCGAAGACCAGCTTCCAGTTGGCCTTGACCCGATAGTCGATCTGATGGGCGACTTTGGCACGTTCAAGCCCATGCGGCTTGAGCTTCCGGGCGATAGTGGCGAAGCCGTCCTCGAAGTCGACGGGGTCGTCGGAGAGCGTGATGAAGATCAACCCGTCGACGGCACGCACCTTGACCGGGTGCAGCGACAGCTCGCTCCGGTCGATGCCGAAGTCGCCCTTGGTGTCGATCATCAGCTGGCCGTCGAGGCCGTAGGTCCAAGAGTGGTAGGGGCAGACCAGCCGGCGGCTGTTGCCGGACTCGGCCGGGCAGACCCGGCTGCCGCGATGCCGGCAGGTGTTGTGGAAGGCCCTGATCTCGCCCTTGTCGTCGCGGAGCACGATTACCGAATCAGTGCCGACGTCGTAGGTCAGCCAGTCGCCGGGACGCGGAATCTGGCAGGTGTGGCCCGCATAGAGCCAGTAGCGGCCCCAGATGCGCACCATGTCCTCCTGGAAGATGTCGGTCGAGGTATAGAACTCCCGCTTGAGCGGCCCGCCGGCCCGGTGCTCGGCCGCCATCCGCCGGACATAGTCGCGGCGCGCGGATTCGGTCGGGGGAACGGGCGTATCCATGGCATCCTCCTCCACGCCGGCCTTGTCCTCGGCCGCCGCGGCTGGAAATCTATCCTCTGTCCCCGCCTCTCGACACGAAAACTATCCTCGGCCCGACCCCGGGGCCCCCTTGTTCAGCACCCCCGCCGCGGGTTGGCCTCCCGCCCGAAAGTAGCTCCCGAGGAGATTCCGATGTCCCGTTCCGCCGCCATCGCCCGAGCCCACCGTCACTTCGATGACGGCGGCTTCTTCGCAGACCTCGCCCGGCGGGTCGCCTTCCACACCGAGAGCCAGGTGCCGGAGAGCCGGCCGCACCTCTACGCCTACCTCAACGACGAGATCGGCCCGAGGCTCACCGCCATGGGATACAGGACGAAGGTTCACGAGAACCCGGTCGCCCCGGGCGGGCCGTTCCTGACCGCCGAGCGGCGGGAGGGCGCCGACCTGCCGACCGTTCTCACCTACGGCCATGGCGACGTCGTCCGCGGCCAGGAAGGAAGCTGGCGGAGCGGCCTCGACCCGTGGACGCTGACCCGCGAGGGCGAGCGCTGGTACGGCCGCGGCAGCGCCGACAACAAGGCCCAGCACTCGATCAACCTGGCGGCGCTCTCCTGTGTTCTGTCCGAGCGCGGCCGACTCGGCTTCAACTCGCGCATTCTGATCGAGACCAGCGAGGAGATCGGCTCGCCCGGCCTCGCCGAGTTCTGCGCGAAGGCTAGGGGCGAGCTGACCGCCGACATCCTCATCGGGTCGGACGGCCCACGCCTCTCGCCCGAGCGGCCGACGATCTTCATGGGCACCCGCGGCGCCCTCAACTTCGACCTGACGGTCAATCTCAGGAAGGGCGGCCACCATTCCGGCAACTGGGGCGGCCTGCTCGCCAATCCCGGCGTCATCCTCGCCCACGCCATCGCCTCCATGATCGATGCCAAGGGCCGGGTGCTCTTAAGGGACATCGTGCCCCAGTCGATTCCCAACTCGATCCGCCACGCCCTCGCCGGCTGCGAGGTCTCCGGCGGCGAGGACGCGCCCAAGATCGATCCCTGGTGGGGCGAGCCCGGCCTGACCGCGGCCGAGAAGGTGTTCGCCTGGAACACCTTCGAGGTGCTGGCCTTCTCGACCGGAAACCCGCTGAAGCCGGTCAATGCGGTGCCGCCGACCGCCAGCGCCCATTGTCAGATCCGCTTCACCGTCGACCGCGATCCCAAGACCTTCCTGCCGGCGATCCGCCGTCACCTCGACGCCCATGGCTTTCAGGCGGTCGAGGTCAAGGCGTCCAAGGAAGTGATCATGCACGCGACCCGGGTCGATCCCGACCACCCGGCGGCGCGCTGGGCGGCGGCGTCGCTGGAGGCGACGACCGGCAAGAGGCCGGCGGTGTTGCCCAATCTCGGCGGCTCGCTTCCCAACGACTGCTTCGCCGACACCCTCGGCATGCCGACGATCTGGGTCCCGCACTCCTACGCCGCCTGCTCACAGCACGCCCCGAACGAGCACGTGCTCGAGCCGCTGCTGCGCGAGGGCCTGGCGATCATGACGGGGTTGTTCTGGGACATGGGCGAGGCGCCGCCGCCGCGCGCCGCGTGACCCTCAGATCGCCTGGTCGAAGCGCCCGATCGTCGGAATGTTGAGCCGGGTCAGCTTACCCGCCGGATCCGGCTCGAACCCGAAGAAGATCTGCGGGTGATAGGAGCGGATCCCCGGATCGCGGGGGACCGCCCGAAAGAGCTCGCGATGCCAATGCTCGGCATCGCAGGGATTGCCGATGACGTCGATGCTCATACGGCCGTTCTCGACGCGCACCGGGACGGCGCCGTAGCCGGTGTTGACGTAGTCGCCGGCATAGTCCGCCAGCGGCTGGCTCGCCCGGGTCCCTTCGACCTTCGCCAGGGGCCGCCAGAAGTAGGGCTCGCCGTCGATCATACGCGGACCACGCTTCGCCTCCTTGGCGAAGGCGCGAAAGCGGCTATCCCAGTCCTTCTGCTCAAGGCCGAAGGCGTGCGCGAGCAGGAGGTAGCGGAGCGGGTTGATCGAGGCCGACGAGTGCTGGTTGGTGAGGATGACGATGGCGACCCGCTCCGACGGCACCGAGCAGCCGAGGACGAGGAAGCCCTCCAGGGCGCCGGTATGCTCGTTGATGCGCCGGCCGGCGAAGTCGTGCGCATACCAGCCGAGGCCGTAGCTGACGAAGTTCGCCTCGTAGCGGCTGGCCCAGCGCTGCGGATGGATGCCGTTCCGGTGGACGGCGATCCGCGGCGTCAGCATCTCCTCGACGGTCGCCTCGTTCAGCAGGCGCCGGCCGTGGACGGCGCCGCCGCAGGCGAAGGCCGAGAACCAAGTTTCCATATCGCGCTGGCTCGCGGTCATGCCGCCGGTCGCCGACAACGCATCGAAGTTCCGGTGCGGGATGACGCTCATCCCGCCATCGCCGAGATCGATGTGCGGATCGCAGGCGATGCTCCGGTCGGGCATGCGGAAGTAGCTGGCGAAGGTCTCCTTGAGGCCGAGGCGGGCGCGGACCTCGCGCTCGACGAAATCCTCCCAGGCCATCCCGGTCAGCCGCTCGACGATGGCGGTGGCGGCGATCGGACCGAATTGCTGGTAGGCGCACTCGCTGCGGAAGGGAACACGCAGGGGCAGCGTCGGGATCAGGCCGATGATCTCCGGCCGAGTGAAGCGCGAGTTGTAGTTCATGATGTTGTCTTCGCCGAAGCCGACCGACTGGCCGACGAGGTCACGGATGAGGACATGCGGGGTGATGGTGGGATCGGAGAGGCGGAACTCCGGCAGAACATCGATCGCGCGCGTGTCCCAGGTGAGCTCTCCTGCCTCGACCAACAGACCGACGGATGCGGCGTTGAAGGTCTTGGAGATCGAGCCGATGTCGAAGGTCGCGGCATCATTCAGCGGCCGCTCGGAGGCGGTCGACATCACGCCGAAGCATTCGCGCCAAATCGGCTTCCCATCCTTGAGGATCGACAGCGCCGCTCCTGGGACGTTGTAGTCCTCAAGGATCTTGCGGGCGGCGCCCGAGAGCGCTTCGGTCATTCCCTTACGCGCCCCACACCGTCTCGTAGACCCGAAGCCAGTTCTCCCCCAGCACCTTCTTGGTATCGGCAGCGGAGAAGCCCCGCGCGATCATGCGCTTGGTCAGGTTCGGCAACGTCCGCGGCGTCTCGATCCCTTCCGGATAGTGGTGCGGCGGTGGCGGATAGGTGCCGGGCCGCCACTTGCCGCTGGCGATCAGCGAGTCGTAGTACCGCTTCGCCTCCTCATACGGCATCACCAGGTGCTGGCCGTTGTAGTAGTCGATGCCGAGGCCGACATGGTCGATGCCCACAAGGTCGGCGGTATAGGCGATATGGTCGATGAACTGGTCGAGCGTCGGCTTCGGCTGGTCGGCGACGAAGGCCGGGAAGCCCACCATGCCGATGACGCCGCCCTGGGCGGCGATCGCCTTGATCAGGTCATCCGGCAGGTTCCGGTAGGACTCCTTGATCTTGCGCGGATTGCCGTGGGAGCAGATCACCGGCCGTTCGGAAACTTCCAGCGCATCGAAGCTGGTCTTGATGCCGGTGTGCGCGGTGTCGACGATGACCCGCGCCTCGTTCATCGCCTTGACCATCTCGACACCGAAGTAGCTGAGGCCTGAGTCCTGGCGCTCGTCGGCACCGTCGCCGACCCGGTTCCGGACGTTGTAGCAGAGCTGCATGATGCCGACGCCGAGCGCCTTGTAGGCGTGGACCATGTCGAGGTCGTCTTCCATCGGGTCGGTACCCTGGAAGTGGAAAAGAAGCCCCAGCCGCCCATCCCGCTTGGCCTTCCGCATCTCGGCCACGCTCGACACCTGGGTGACCTTGCCGGCATTGCCGGAGTTGCGGGCGATGAAGGCCTTCCAGGCGGCGACGCTTCGCATGGTGACGTCGATGCCCTCCATGGCGCCGACCGTCGGCGCGGCGACCGTGACCCCGCCCTCCGCGTACCAGTCCGTGTATTTCTGGCCCCGGAGCAGCGGGCAGACCGCGTCGATGACGATCGCCTCGCGGTGCAACTTGTCTGCATCGACGGCCATCGTTTCTCTCCCTCCGCCAAGGCGGTTGATCCCCGCCGCCGGCCGGTGTTTGATGATCGGAAATAGGATCCCCGCGGCTGGTCCAAGGCTAGGCTGGCCCCGGTGTCGCAGCAAGTAGGGCTGCATCTACGGTGGGAAACGGGAGGATACCGCCCGCAACTGAGAACAGGAGGCTCTTTGGACATGAAAAAGGCTCGAGGACTGATCCCGCTCGCCGCGGCGACGATCGCCGCGCTGGCCCTGGCCGGCCCGGCTTCCGCTCAGAAGGTCATCCGTCACATTCCGGATGCCGATCTCAAGGTGCTGGACCCGATCTTCACCACGATTGGCACTACCATCTCTCACGGCTACATGATCTTCGACATGCTGTACGCGCCGGACAGCAAGTGGGTCTACCAGCCGCAGATGGCCGAGAGCCACACGGTCAGCGCCGATGGGCTCACCTGGAACTTCAAGCTCCGCGCCGGGCTCAAGTTCCACGACGGCAGCCCGGTCGAGGGCAAGGACGTCGCTCAATCGGTCAAACGCTGGATGGCCAAGAACACCCTCGGCCGCACCTTGGCGACACGCATCGCCGACGTGAAGTCGACCGGCGCCGACACCTTCCAGATCGTGCTGAAGGAGCCGTTTGCACCGATGCTGGAGGCCACCGGCACCTCGTCCAATCCGCTGTTCATCATGCGCGAGCAGGAGGCGCGGATCGACCCGGATGTCGCAGTCACCACCATGATCGGCTCCGGAGCCTTCACCTTCGATCCCAAGGACTGGAATCCCGGCCACAGCGTCACCTACCGCAAGTTCAAGGACTATCGGCCGCGCAACGAGCCGGCCGACGGCGTCGCCGGCGGCAAGGTGGTGAAGGTCGATGCGGTCGAGTGGATCTACATCCCGGACGCCAATACCCGGGTCCAGGCCGTGCTCAAGGGCGAGGCGGACACGATCGAGGTGATCCCGCCCGACCTGCTGCCGATGCTGAAGGCCAGCCCGAACATCGAAGTTCGGGTCATGGACAAGATCGGCAACCAGACCATGCTGCGGCCCAACCACCTGGTCCCGCCCTTCAACAATCCGAAGGTGCGCCAGGCGCTGCTCTACGCGGTCGACCAGGATCAGTACCTGCAGGTCATGCAGAGCGATCCGTCCATGCGAAGCCTCTGCTGGTCGGTCTTCATGTGCGGGACGCCGCTCGAGACCAAGGCCGGCGTCAACGACGCCTGGGCCAAGCCGGGCGCGAAGCCAGAGATGGCGAAGAAGCTGCTGCAGGAGGCCGGCTACAAGAACGAGCCGATCGTTCTGATGGATCCGACCGATCAGCCGGTGATCTCGGCGCTGACGCAGATCTCGGCCCAGCTCATGCGGCAGGCCGGATTCAATGTCGACGTCCAGACCATGGACTGGGCGACCCTGGTCTCGCGGCGTCCGGTCAAGGAGGCGCCGTCGGTCAACAAGGGCGGCTGGCACGTGTTCCACACCTGGGGCACCGGGCCGTTCATGTCGAGCCCGCTGATGAACTCCGGCGCCCAGACGCCCTGCGACGGCAGGAATTGGTTCGGCTGGCCCTGCGACGAGGTGCTGGAGAAGACCCGGCTCGAATACCTCAATGCCGACACGCCGGCCAAGCGCATGGAGGTCATCAACCGCTATCAGAATCGGTTCTACGAGACCGTGCCGTACCTGCCGCTCGGCCAGTTCGTCGGCCCGATCGCCTACCGCAAGGAGCTGAAGGGCGTCATTCCCGACATCCGGCTCTCCTTCTGGAACGTCGAGAAGTAGGCCTTTGTCGTCGAGGGGCCCGGCCATCGCCGGGCCCCTTTCCGCAAGCGGAACGCAAGGAAGCTGCACATGATCCGGATGCCGAAGCTGTGGGCCACGGCCGCCATCGCCATCGCGGCCCTGGCCATCGCCGCTCCTTCCCGCGGCCAGGTCACGCTCAACGTCGTCGCCGAGGCGGAGATGCGGTCCCTCGACCCGATCTGGACCACTGCCGGCGTCGTCTACGCCCATGGCGCGATGGTCTACGACATGCTCTACGGCCAGGACGAAAGCGGCGCGGTCCATCCGCAGATGGTCGGCAGCCACACCGTCAGCCCGGACGGGCTGACATGGACGTTCAAGCTGAGGCCTGGGCTGAAATGGCACGACGGGACCTCGGTCGCCGCCAAGGACATCGTGCCATCGATCAAGCGCTGGGCCGCACGAATGGCCGTGGGCGCCGCCTTGATGAGCCGCGTCGCCGAGATGACGGTGGTCGATGCCGACACCTGGCAGATCGTGTTCAAGGAGAAGTTCGGGCCGGTCACCGAGGTGCTGGCGAATTCCGGGACTCCGCTGTTCATCATGCGGGAGAAAGACGCCAACGTCGATCCGTTCCAGCAGGTGACCGACTCGATCGGCTCCGGACCGTTCATCTTCAACAAGGACGAGTGGAAGCCGGGCGCCCAGTGGTTCTATCGGAAGAACCCGAATTATGTCGGCCGCAGCGAGCCCGCGGCCGGCCATGGTGGAAACAAGACCGCCCGGACCGACCGCGTCGTGTGGACCTACCTACCCGACCCGGCGATCGCGATCCAGGCGCTGTCTCGCGGCGAGATGGACATCATCCAGTTCCCGCCGTCCGACCTGATGCCGATGCTGCGGCAGAACCCGAACGTGAAGGTGGAGATCACCAACAAGCTGGGGCGCCTCGCCATCCTCCGGCCGAACCATCTGGTCGCCCCGATGGACAATCCGAAGATCCTTCAGGCGATGCTCTACGCCATCGATCAGTCGCAACATCTCAATGCCGTGGTCGGCGTGCCGGCACAGGAGATCGTCTGCTGGACCGCGCTCTCCTGCCGCACCTCGCTCGAAACCAAGGAAGGTCTCGGCGACTTCGCCAAACCCTCGGCCAATATCGAGAAGGCGAAGCAGCCGCTGAAGGAATCCGGTTACAAGAACGAGCCTCTTGTCTTGATGAATCCGACCGATCAGCCGCAGATCACCATATTCGTCCGGCTGGCCGATCAGCAGTTGCGTCAGGCTGGGTTCAACATCGACATGCAGAGCATGGACTGGGCGACCCTGGTGTCTCGCCGTTCGGTGAAGGATGCACCCTCGGCCAACCGGGCCGGCTGGCATCTCTTCGTCACGACATCGACCGCAACCTTCCAGGGCGACCCGATCGCCAACAACGCGCTCAACACCGGCTGCGACGGCAAGAACTGGTTCGGCTGGCCTTGCGATCCGGAGCTCGACAAGATCCGCGCCGAGCTCATTGCCGCGGCGGGCAAGGAGCAGCGTCTGGAGATCTCCGGTCGGCTCAACAAGCGCTTCTACGAGACCGTGCCCTACGTCAATCTCGGCCAGTTCACCTCGCCGGCCGCCTTCCGCAGCAATATCTCCGGCATCATCGACATCGGCTACCACGTGCTCTGGGCGGTCGAGAAGAAGTAGCGCCTCGAGCGGGCCCGCTTGACGGCGGGCCCGCTTCCTCCTGCTCTCCAATCCTGAGATTCCATATGACCGCGCGCCCGACCCGCATCTCGACCGACGTCGATTTCGACAAGGACGGCAAGCAGGTGTCCAACCTGTTCATGCCGTGGTCGATGAACGATTCGGCCTACAAGGTCGTCCATATCCCGATCGCCTGCATCAAGAACGGCCCGGGGCCGACCATGCTGTTCACCGCCGGCACCCATGGCGACGAGTACGAGGGGCAGATCGGGCTTCTGAACCTGATCCGCGAGCTTGAGCCCGAGCACATCGCGGGCCGCGTCATCATCCTGGCCGCCGCCAACTTCCCGGCGGCGATGGCCGCCCAGCGGCTCTCGCCCTATGACGGCGGCAACCTGAACCGCGCCTTCCCCGGCGATCCCGACGGCGGACCGACCGCCCAGATCGCCTACTACGTCGCCAACCATCTGGTGCCGCTGGCAAGCGCCTACCACGATCTCCATGCCGGCGGCCGCTCGCTCGACTACCTGACGTATTGCGGCATGCATCTGACCCAGAACGAGGATGTGAACCGGAAACAGTTCGCCCTCGTCCGTGCCTTCGGCCCACCCTTCAGCATCGTCGGCCGCAACTCCGACGACCGGCTGGCCCAGCGCGGCGCCCATGTCCGCGGCATCCCGGCGATGGGCGGCGAGTTCGGCGGCCGGGCGGCGGTGTCCAAGATCGGCCTCGCCCTGGTCGAGCGCGGCATCCGCAACACGCTGGCCCACCTCGGCATCCTCAAGAGCTGGACGATCCAGCCGCCGGAGAAGCCGACCCGCTTCATGCAGATCGCCGGGCGCGACTACTTCGTCTATGCGCCGGCCGATGGCCTGTTCCAGCCGGCGGTCGAGCTCGGTGACTGGGTCGAGAAGGGTCAGGTCGCCGGCCGTCTGCATTTCGTCGAGGATCCGATGCGCCCGCCGCTGGAGCCACGCTTCCAGCGCGCCGGCCTCGTCGTCTGCAAGCGGGCCCAAGGCCGCACCGAGCGCGGCGACTGCGTCGCTCACCTCGCCACCGATTTCGAGGGCTGAGCCGATGCCGTCGCGCGAGCTCCACTACCTCGACCGCACCAAGGTCGAATACGCCTTCGACGCCACGCACACGCCGCGCCTCACCGTCGAGGCGCCGTGCGAGATCATGATCGAGACCCACAACTCGCGCGAGGGCCGCCTCAACAAGCCCGAGGACGAGGCCGCCTGCCGCCCGAACCCGAACGACAAGTACCCGCGCTCGAACCCGATGACCGGGCCGGTCGGCATCGCCGGCGCCGAGCCCGGCGACGCGCTCGCCGTCGAGATCGTCTCGATCGAGGTCGATCCTGTCGGCTATGTCGGCGTCTTCCCCGAGGTCGGCATCGTCCAGGACGTGGTCAACCAGCGGACCGTCACCATGCTGCCGATCAAGGACGGCCAAGTGCATTTCAAGGACCTGCGTCTGCCTTTGAAGCCGATGATCGGCGCCATGGCCTGCGCCCCGCTGGAGCCGATCTCGGTCGGGCTGATCGGCAAGCACGGCGGCAACATGGACAACAACCGCCTTGCCGTCGGCACCACCGTGCATCTGCCTATCTACGCGCCGCTTGGCCTGTTCTACGTCGGTGACGTGCACGCGACCATGGGCGACGCCGAGATGTGCGGCTCCGGCGCCGAGATCGGTGCCCGCGTCCATCTCCGCTTCGCGCTGGAGAAGGGCGGCGCCAAGGAGTGGCCATGGCTCGAGACCCATGACCGCTGGATCACCACGGCGTCGGCACCGAGCTTCGAGGCCGCCGCCGAGTTCGCCACCCGGTCGATGATCCAGCTCCTCGGCGACCGGCTCGGCGTGTCGCCCGCCGACGCCTTCGGCCTGATGTCGATCGCCGCCGACCTCCGCATCAACCAGTACTGCAAGATGACCAAGCTCGGGACCTCGATCCGCTGCGAGTTCCCGAAGTTGGGCGCCGGGATCTCGCGGGCCTAGTCGAGCCCGAGCGGGTCCGGGTCGAGCGGCCAGATCGGCCGCTTGAGGCGCTTGTATGGCACCTTCGAGTAGTCGAGCGGCAGCGGTCCCGGCGCCGTGGTGCGATGCACCTCGGTCGCGATCTTCGAGAAGGCGGCGAAGAAGTGGTTGTGGGACTTGACCACCACGATCTTGCGCTTGGTCGGATCGACGCCGAGGTTGGTGAAAAGATCGACACCGAAGGCCTGGGTCCGGAGCGTGTTCAGCACGACGGCGATACCGTCGACCTCGATCGCCGCGGTATCGCCCATCGGGTCGCGGGCGTCTCCGAAGCTCTGCCAGGCCTCGGGCAGGAGCCTGGTCACCTTCACCCTGGCGTCGATCGGCTCGCCTGAGTTCGCGTTCATCTTGGCGCCGAAGCGGAGGTCGAAGGAACCGCCCTCGCCGGCGGCGAAGCACATGCGGACGGCGATCGGGTCCCACAGGGGCCCGACGCAGGCGTCGCGGATACCGCGCGCGCGGAGCGCCCGGATGAACCAGGTGGAGTCGCTGGCAGCGCCACCGCCGGAATTGTCCGCCCCGTCGGCCAGCACCACCGGCCCTTTCGGCGCGACCAGCGCGCGCCCGATCGCCTCCTCGACCGAGAGGAAGGTCATGCCGATCTCGCGTCGCATCCGGTAGATCTCATGGCCAAGGCACTTCGCCAGCGCATCGCCCGCGACCTTCCTGTCGTCGGTGACGACGATGACCTTGTAGCCCATGTCCGGCACGTCGTTGAGAGCGAAGCAGTGGACGAGCGAGACCGAGAGCACGCCGTCCTTGCCCTCGAGGGCCTGCATACGGGCGACGAAGCTCTTCATCGGCTCGCGCGTCGTCGGAGACGACGTCACCATCCGGCAATCGAAGACGCTCATCACCGGCTTGACCTTGCCGATAGCTGCGTCGGCGAGGATCTGGATCAGCTCCTCGCCCCGCTCCAGCACGTCGATATGCGGCGATTCCTTGTAGGGCACCAGCACGTCGGCGTAGTCGACCATCGCCTGGGTCAAATTGCAGTGGAGGTCGAGCTCGGCCCCCACCCTCACCTTCGGTCCGACGATGGCGCGGACCCGGCCCAAGAGATCGCCCTCGCAGTCCTCGTAGCCGTCGGCGACCATGGCGCCGTGAAGCCCGAGCGCAACGAAATCGACCGGAAGCGCTGCCGTAAGCTGGGCGAGGATGGCGTCGCGGTACTCCTCGTAGACCGGCCGCGTCACGATCCCGCCGGTGGTGGCGAAGGTCGAGAGGCCCTCGACGACCTCCCAGTTGCTCTCCCTGACGCGGCGCCGGAGCGCCATCATCGGGCCGGAGTAGAGCGTCGGATGATCGGGATGCTTTCCGGGCGCCGCGTAGAAATTCCCCTCGAAGGCGTCGCGCCCGCAAAGGATCGGCGAGAATGTGTTGGTCTCGCTGCCGAGGCACGCCGTGAACACCTTCATCGCCCCGTCTCCATTCGTCCGACCTCGCGGCGATCATCGCACATACGGTGCGTTCTGCGAGCGCCGACGAGCACCGTTCCGCTCTGCGAAACGCACCTGCTTGACTTGCAGCGACCAGCAGAGAACGCTGATACGACGTCGACGTCGGGGGGCCTATGCGCTTGTTCGCTGCCGCCTTGTCAACCGAGTCCAACACCTTCTCGCCGATCCCGACGGACATCGAGAGCTTCACCGGCAATCGTTATTTCCGCCCGGGCGAGCATCCCGACCACCCGACCAACACCTCCTCCGCGGTCTTGGTCGTCGCGCGACGGCGCTCGGCAGGCGACGGCTTCAGCCTGATCGAAGGCACCGTCACCGGCGCCGCGCCGTCGGGGACCACCAGCCGTGCCGCCTATGAGCGCCTTCGCGACGAGATACTCGGCCAGATCGCCACGGCACTGCCGGTCGACGTGGTCGCGCTCGGACTGCATGGCGCCATGGTCGCCCACGGCTATGACGACTGCGAGGGTGACCTGCTCGCCCGCGCCCGCGCGCTCGCCGGGCCGAAGGCGGCGATAGGGGCCACCCTCGATCCGCACTGCCACATGACGCCGGCGATGCTGGCCGCCGCCGACATCCTCATCTGCTACAAGGAATTCCCCCACACCGACTTCGTCGAGCGGGCGGAGGAGCTGGTGACGCTGCTGCTGGCGACCGCCCGCGGCGAGATCCATCCTGCCATGTCCGTCTGGGACTGCCGGATGATCGACAGCTTCATGACCAGCCGCCAGCCGATCCGCGGCTTCGTCGACCGGATGGCCGCGCTCGAAGGTCGAGACGGAGCGCTCTCCGTTTCGATCGTCCACGGCTTCTCCGCCGCCGATGTCCCCCACATGGGCGCCAAGATGCTGGTCGTCACCGACGACCGGAGAGAAGACGGGGACCGCCTGGCGAAAGCGCTGGGCCAAGAGCTGTTCTCGCTCCGCGGCCAGGGCGCGCCGCGTCACCTGAGCCCAGACGAGGGCCTGGATCGCGCCATCGCCGCTCCCGCAGGACCGATCGTGCTCGCCGACCGCTGGGACAACCCGGGTGGCGGAGTCGCTGGCGACTCCACGGTCATTCTCCGGCGCATGCTCGAGCGCGGCATCGACAATGCAGTCTTTGGCGCGCTCTGGGACCCGATCGCCGTACGTTTCTGCCACGGCGCCGGCGAGGGCGCGCGCCTCAAGCTTCGCTTCGGCGGCAAAGCCGCCGCCACCTCCGGCACGCCGATCGACGCCGAGGTCGAGGTGACACGGGTGGTCGAGAACGCGACTCAGACCTTCGCCTCCAGCGTGGTCTCGCTCGGCGATGCCGCCGCAATCCGTGTCGCCGGCATCGACGTCGTCCTAGAGACCAAGCGCGCGCAGACCTTCGATCCCAGCCTGTTCCGCAACCTCGGCATCGAACCGGCGGACCGCAAGCTGGTGGTGGTCAAATCGAGCAACCACTTCCATGCGGGTTTCGCGCCGATCGCCAAGGAGATCCACTACATCGACGCTGGCGGCCCCTATCCGAGCGACCCCCGCAAGGTGCCATACCGGCGCATTCCGCGTCCGATCTGGCCGATCGACGAGAACCTGTAAGCGCCGGAGCGAAACTCCCTCACTGAAGCGGCCGGGTTGTCCGGTTGCGCCGGAGTAAAGATCCGGCAGCAGATAGCCTTTTGCCGTTTGGTGGAAGGCGGAGGGATGAAGGGCGTGGAGCTATATGGACGGGTTCGGCATGCG
>SHVZ01000053.1 GCA_009694025.1 Alphaproteobacteria bacterium
CGGGCCTTCGTCCTTGTAGCGGCCCTTCTCCTTCGCGGGCGAGCCCATCAGGAAACGCCCCGCCGGCAGGATCGCCATCTTCGGTCCTTCCGTCCCGTCGGACAGCCGGTCGCGGAAGACGGCGAGGTCCGGCAGCGAGCGGGCATCGATCTTCTTCGAAGCTTGCGTATCTGAGGAAACGCTCTCGAGCTCTCGCTGGAGGTGTTCGATTGCCTCACTGCCTTGCACGCGGACTGAAAGCTCGCTTGCCAGGCGACGAGCCGCCTCGATGAATGCGCGGCCTTTCGTGCGGACGCTTTCGGGCGCCGTCGCAAGGCTCTTGCCGATGCCGACGGCCACCTTGCCGAGGCGACGTATCGCTTGAAAGACGATCTCGGACAGGCCGAGATCGGCTTTTGCGGTTGCCTCAACCCTCACCTTGTTGTTTGAGAGTACGTTGAGCACCTTCTCGATCCGTACGCGTTCGATGTGAACCCAAGCGCGCTTTAGTTCCCGCAGGTCGCGAATGTGCTCTTCTTTTCCCGCCAGCACCGCGTCCTTGGCCGCGATCGCCCGCTCCAGATCCTCGATTCGCCGTCCGAGCTCCCGGACCCGCTCCTCCAATTCACGGTTTTGGCCTTGGATGCGCTTCAGCTCACCATCGCTCCGCCTCCCGACCCGAGGGTCCAGGGAATGCTTCGCGAGCGCAATGGCGACACCGACGAGAGCACGGTAGACGTCGTGCTCTCCGAACGGCGGGTTTCCGTCGAAGATTGCCGACGTCGCGTCCAGGGAGGCTACCCAGGCGACGCGAGCCTGCCGGCGCGCTGGCGAAGCCCCCGATCTCCAAAGGGCAATGCCACGTGAAACTTGCTCTTGGATGCCTTTAAAGCGCGGGAGGTCGCCTTTTACGCGCTCAGAAGCGTTACTGCCTGGACGGTCAATATCCGCGACCTTCGCCTGAAATTCCTCGAGTGCCGTCTCCAGCGACATGCAAATTTCTTAATGCACAAGTCATGTTGCCGCAATGCCCACGCCGCACGTCGAAGAAATGCACCGACCGGCGAAGCACTTGGGTGGATCGACGCGTCGATCGGCTGACCGCCGACCGCTACAGAGCCTGTTCGCAGAATGAGGATTCGATGAAGCGTCTGGTTTCGGCCGCCGTCGTCGCGTTGGCCGTCGCTCTCGGCGGCGCCGGCGCCGCCTCAGCGCAGGGCTATCCGCTGACGGGCGCGCAGTCCACCTCGAAGACGATCGTCGGCGAGGACTTGGCATATCCGACCACGGGAAAGGCGGTCGTCACCTCGGCGATCGTCGTCATGGCGCCGGGCGAGCGGACGATTTTGCATCGTCACGGCGTGCCGCTGTTCGCCTACATGCTGGAGGGCGAGCTCACGGTCGACTACGGCGCCCACGGCACCCGGGTCTACCGGCAGGGAGAAAGCTTCATGGAGGCGATGGCCGTCGCGCATTTCGGACGCAACACCGGCGCCGGCACCGTGCGCATCCTCGCGGTGTACATGGGCGCGGAAGGCTCGAAGGACGTCCTTCCGGACTAGCCCGACTCGTTCGACAGCCCGCTACCCCCTGTAGTCCGGCTCCTCCTTATCGAGGATGCGCATCCAGGCGTCGAGGTGCGCCTGCTGCGCCGGCGGCGTCAGGCCCTGGTCGCGGTCGGGGCTGTCCCAGAGGAGGTCGTCGGACATCCGGTGCGTCGGCAGGCCCATGCCGCGCGACAGCACCGTCAGCTTGGCCCAGCGCTCGGCGAAGTAGAACAGGTCGAAGGCATGGGCGACGCTGGGGCCGAGCGTGGTCAGCCCGTGCATCGCCTGCAAAATGATGGTCTTGTCGCCGACCTTGCCGACGAGGCGCTGGATCTCGTTTTCGTCGGGCGGCCCGCCCATCTCGTCCTCGTAGCAGACCTGGCGGGCGAACAGCATCGCGTGCGCGCCCGAATGGTCGAGCCGCCCGCCCTTGATGCAGCAGATCGCGGTCGCATAGGGCGGGTGCGCATGCAGGATGGCGGTTGCCCTAGGGAGCAGCGTGTGCAGGCGCGGATGCAGGAAGAAGGCGGCGCGGCGGACCTGGCCCTCGCCGGCGATCACCTGGCCCTTGCCGTCGACCACCAGCAGGTTGGCGGCGGTGATCTCGCGAAAGTGCAGCTCATAGGGGTTGAGCAGGTAGCGGTCGGGGGCGATCTGGACCGAGAAGTGGTTGGCGATGCCCTCGTTCCAGCCGAGCCGATTGGCGATGCGGAAGGCCGCGGCGAGCTCGACCCGCGACTTGGTCTCCGGCTGCTCGGCCGGGCCGATCCTGCGGGCTGCGGTCATCGAAGATCCTCCCATGAGCCCGCCTTTCGTATCGGAAAAGCGGCCGATCGGCAATCGCCTGTTGCCGGCCTCCGCGGACCTGCCCCAAGATCGCCGGCCTCAGCGCAGCCGACGACGAGGACGTCTCTTCGATGCCGCCCGAAATGGACGCGATCCTCGGCGAGGTCTTGCGACGGCGCCCCGCCGAGCCGCCTCATCTGATCGGCGTCGGCGGCAGCGTCGCGGTCGGCAAGAGCACCTTCGCCCGCTCGCTGGGGCAGAGGATCGCGGCCGGCCCCGCGGCGCCGCGGGTCGAGATCGTGACCACCGACGGCTTCCTCTTCCCCAACCGCGTCCTGGCCGAGCGCGGCTTGAAACGGCGGAAGGGTTTCCCCGAGTCCTTCGACGTGGACGCCCTCCGCTCTGCCCTGGCCGCGATCAGGCGCCGGGAGCGGGTGGCGGTGCCGCTCTATTCCCACGCCACCTACGATGTCGACCTTGTGAACGTGCAGATCGTCTCGGCCCCCGACGTCGTCATTCTCGACGGATTGCACCTGGCGCAGATCGAGAGGCCCGGCGAGTCCCGGCTGATCGACTGCCTGATCTATCTCGAGGCCGAGGAGGCGACGATCGAGAAATGGTTCGCCGACCGGATGCTGCCGCTGATGGCCGCCGGCGTCGACGATCCCAGCTCCTTCTACTACGCCTATCGCGAGATGGACCCGGCCGAGCGGCCGGCCTTTGCCGCCCGGGTCTGGACCGACATCAATCTGCCCAACCTCAGGAATCATATCCGCGCCGACCGGGACGCGGCCGACCTGGTGGTGCGGAAGGCCGCCGATCACAGCCTGCTGGACGTGACGACAGGGCGGCGAGCGCCCCAATAGTTGAGCCCTCGCGATTTCGCCGCCATAGTTTCGCCCGTCCGATCTTCAAAGGTGCCCCCATGTCCCGCCCGCTCGTCGTCGCCGCCGCCCAGATGGGGCCGATCCCGCGCACCCAGCCGCGCCAGGAGGTGGTCGGCCGCCTGATCGTCCTGATGGAGACGGCCAAGCGCATGGGCGCCGATCTGGTCGTCTACACCGAGGCGGCGCTCACCGCGTTCTTCCCGCACTGGTGGATCGAGGACGAGGACGAGCTCGACAGCTATTTCGAGCGCGAGATGCCGGGACCGGCGACGCGGCCGCTGTTCGAGGCGGCGAAGAAGATGGGGATCGGGTTCAAGCTGGGATACTGCGAGCTGGATTTCTCGAGCGGAAAGAAGCGTCGCTTCAACACCGCCATCCTGGTCGACAAGCAGGGTCGCATCGTCGGCAAGTACCGGAAGGTGCACCTGCCGGGCGTCACCGACTACAAGCCGGGCCATCCCTTCCAGAACCTGGAGAAGCGCTACTTCGAGGTCGGCGATCTGGGATTTCCGGTGTGGGAGACGATGGGCGGCAAGATGGGCCTCGCCATCTGCAACGACCGGCGCTGGCCCGAGACCTACCGCGTCATGGGCCTTCAGGGCGTCGAGATCGTCATGCTGGGATACAACACACCGACCCATAATCCGGCGATGCCGGAGACCGACGACCTCGGCAACTTCCACAACCACCTCTCGATGCAGTCGGGCGCCTATCAGAACGCGACCTGGGTGGTCGGCGTCGCCAAGGCGGGCGTGGAAGAGGGCGTCGACCAGATCGGCCAGAGCTGCATCGTCGCGCCCTCAGGCGAGATCGTGGCGCAATGCTCGACGCTGGGCGACGAGGTGGCGGTGGCGCTCTGCGACCTCGACCGCTGCAAGAGCTACAAGGAGTCGATCTTCAACTTCGCCAAGCACCGGCGCCCCGAGCATTACGGCCTGATCGTCGAGCGCACTGGCGCCGGAGCTCCCCTCGGCAAGCCGCCGGCGTGAGCGACACCTCGCTTCGCCCGGCCGGCAGAATGAACCCCGTCGGCATCATCTCGATGGCCTATGCGCGGCCGTTCACGGCGGCGCATTTCCCGCTGTTCGCACGCATGCGTGCCGCGGGCCTCGACTTCGTCGAGATGCTGGTGCCGGAGCCGGACGAGGTCGGCCTCCCCGAGCTCAAGGCGGCGATCGCGGGGGCGGGCCTGTCGGTGGCGCTCGCCGCCCGGATCAACCCGACCCGCGATCCGACCTCCGATGACGCGCTCGTCCGCAAGGCCGGGCGTGCGTATCTGAAGCGCTGCATCGACGTCGCGACGGCGCTCGGCGCCCGCATCGTCGGCGGCCCGGTCTATGGGGCGCC
Organism: Alphaproteobacteria bacterium; assembly: GCA_009694025.1. Taxonomy (GTDB): domain Bacteria; phylum Pseudomonadota; class Alphaproteobacteria; order SHVZ01; family SHVZ01; genus SHVZ01. The sequence goes on from SHVZ01000053.1 coordinate 4,547, forward strand.
GCTGGTCTTCGCCGGCCGGGCGCCCTCGCCGGTCGACGAGAAGACGCGCACCGCCCGCACCGCCTGGGCGATCGAAGCGCTGGCCGAGGCCGGCGCCTACGCCGCCGCGAAAGGCGTGGTGCTGGCGGTCGAGCCGCTGAACCGCTTCGAGACCGACATGGTCAACACCGCCGGCCAGGCGGTCGAGCTGATCCAGAAGGCCCGCGCGCCCGGGCTCGGCGTCATGCTCGACACCTTCCACATGAACATGGAGGAGGGGGACATGATGGCGGCGATCCGCACCGCCGGCCGCTACCTCGTCCATTTCCAGGCGAACGAGAACCACCGGGGCTTCCTCGGCACCGGCCACATCGACTGGGCGACGGTCTGCCACGGGCTTGCGGCGGTCAAATACCACGGGCCGATCACGCTGGAGCCGTTCCGTCGCGAGGACGACCGCATCGGCGTGCCGCTCGCCCAATGGCGCCCGCCGGCGAGGAACGAGGACACCGACATCGCCCGCAGCGCCGCGACCTTGCGCCGATTCCTGGAAGCGGCGGGGCAGACGTGAAGCTCGGCTGGATCGGCCTCGGCCGGCATGCGAGCCAGATGCTGCTGCCGAAGCTCGCCGGCCTCGGCGCCGAGATCGCGGCGGTCTGCGACCCCGCGCCGGATGCGCTTTCCCGCGGCCGGCTCCTGGCGCCGGCGGCGACCCCGTACACGCGGGCCCGCGACCTTCTCGCCCATCCCGGCCTCGATGCCGTCGGCATCGCCGTCGGCCCCGCCGTCCATGCCGAGCTGGCGCCCCTCGCCCTCGCCCGCGGCCTCCCGGTGTTCATCGAGAAGCCGCCGGGGGCGACCGCGGTCCAGGCCGAGGCGATCGAAGCGGCGGCCGAACGCGCCCGGAAGCCGGCGGTCGTCGGCTTCATGAAACGGCACGCGACCGCCAACCGCATCGCCTGGAACGCGACGCGGCAGCCGGAGTTCGGTGCGCTCGCCGGGTTCCTCGGCCACTACATGACCGCGCCGACCTACTTTCAGGGCAACCCGGACTATGCCGGGTTCTACCTCCACCACTGCGTCCACTATCTCGACCTGGTGCCCTGGCTGATGGGCCCGCTCTCCGGGCTCCGCGTTCGCAAGCACGAGACGGCACCCGGCCGGCTTCTCCTGCACCTCGACATGGACTGCCGCTCGGGTGCGCTCGCCACATTGGCGATGGGGACGCTGCAATCGCGCGGCGCCCCGGTCGAGTGGTGGCAGGTAATGGGCGACCACAGGCGCGTCGAGGTCAGGAACGTGACCGAGGTGCGCTACGTCCGCGACCCCGCCTTCAAGGTCGACGATCCGGACGCGACGCTGACCGAGGCTGCGGACACGCTGGTGTGGGAGCCCAACCCGACGGTGGCCGCCGACGAGGATCACAAGGGCTACCGGGCGCTGCTCAAGGGATTCCTCGCCCGCGTGCGGGGCGAGGCCGCCGACGTGCCGGAGATCGGCGACGGCGTCCGCGCCATGCGCCGGCTGGACGCGATGCGCCGGTCGATCGACACCGGCGATCGGGTGGCGCTGGAGGCATGACGGTGCCGGCGCTGCGTCCGGCGACGCCGGAGGATTCCGCCGCGCTGGCGGCGCTGATCCGCCTCTCCTTCGCCCGTCAGACCGAGGTGACCGATCCGCCGCCTTCCGCGCTCCAGGAGACCGGGGAGAGCATCGCGAGCCATTTCACCGCAGGCGGCGGCGGCGCGCTGATCGAGGGTCCGGTGGCATGCCTCCTCTGGGAAGAGAAAGAGGGCGGCCTCTATGTCGGCCGGCTCGCCGTCCATCCCGACTGGCGGGGCCGCGGTCTCGCCAAGCGACTGCTGGCGGCGGCCGAGGCGGAGGCGCGGGCGCGCCGGCTACCGCGTCTGCATCTCTCGACCCGCCTCGTGCTCCTCGACAACCGCAAGTTTTTCGCCGGATGCGGTTTCATCGAGACGACCCGGCACGCGCACCCGGGATACGCGTATCCGACGTTCGTCGACATGGAGAAGCGGTGCTAGAAAATACGGGCCCTCGCTCCGCTCAGACCTTCCGACGCTCGCTTGGGGGCGTGACGCTCCCGGTACATTGCTTCGCAATGACCTGCCGCGTCCCGCCGCTCGCGAATTGCGTGCGGTCACTTCCCGAGCGGGACGACGCGGCAGTTCGATTGCGGAGCTTAAGCGGAGCAATCGTAACGGGAGCGTCGGCCCACCCAGCGAGGGGCCGTGACCTTCGCGAGGCTAGACCACGTTCAATTCCGTCAGCGGCTCCCTCCGGCGGATGCGCTCGTAGCCGAAGCGCGCGAGGTCGATCGTGGTGAAGCGGCCCTCGCAGACGAGCTCGGCGATGGCGCGCCCCGTCGCCGGCGCCTGCTGGATGCCGTGGCCGGAGAAGCCGTTGGCGAAGAGGAAGTTCGGTACGTCCGGGTGCGGGCCGATGATGCCGTTCTGATCCAAGGTGTTGTAGTCGTAGTGCCCGGCCCAGGCGCGTTGCAGCTTCACCGTCTCGAAGGCGGGAATGCGCTCAGCCAGCGTCGGCCACACGGTCTCCTCCCAGAGATCGTAGGAGACATCGAGGTCGTCGGAGTCCGGGTCCTGGTCCTCGGGCGGGGAGATGCCGCCGATGTAACCAGCCCCTTCCGGCCGCGCCCAGGCGCCGGAGGCGTCGATCAACAGCGGCAGACGCGGCTCGAGAGTCTCGCGGCAGTCGAAGACGTAGACGAAGCGTTTCCGGGGCACGACCGGCAGATCGAGCCCGGCCATCGCCGCGAGCTTCCCGGCTTGCGGCCCCGCGGCATTGACGACCCACCTGGCGGCGATGCGTCCGCCCGAGGCGAGCTTCACCGCGACGATGCGATCGCCGGAGCGTTCGAGACCGACGACCGTGTCCGTGACGTAGCGGGCGCCCTGGGTCCGGGCCTTCCGCTTGAGTGCCTGCAGGAGCCCGTAGGGATCGAACCAGCCTTCCATCGACAGGCCAAGCGATCCGAGCGCGACGCCCTCCGGATTGAGCCAGGGAAAGCGCTGGGCGAGCGCCGTCGCATCCAGGAGCGCGTTGTCGGCGCCTTCCTGCTTCTGCACGGCGTGGTTCGCCTCCAGCGCCGAGACGCCGGTAGGCGAGGCCAGGAACAGGTAGCCGCCCTCGATGAAGTTGATGTCCGGCTTGTCGCCGTCGACTTCGAGCAGCCGGCCGAGCTCGCGGATGAAGCGGGCGCCGTAGAGCGAGAGGCGGATGTTCTCCGGCGTCGAGAACTGCTGGCGGACGCCGCCGGCCGACAGCGCGGTCGACGCGGTGGCGTAGGTCGGATCGCGCTCGACCACGACGACCGATCCGGAGAAATCCGGCCGCGCCGTCAGGTGATAGGCGACCGACGAGCCGACGCCGCCGCCGCCGACGACGACCACGTCTGCGGCCCCGGTCACGGGCGGGAGACGGCTTCGACGGTGAAAGCGCTCATGCGGCCCTTTTTACACCGGGCGGTCAGCCGTCGGCAAAGCGGGGCAGCGAGCTGTGGTCGGAGCGGCCTCGAGAGGCGCGCGGCCCCGCGTCCGGCGAACCGGGCGCGGGGCTCTGAACCGCCAGCCCTGCCAGTACATCCGTGGTCAGGGCTTAAGCGGTCGTCTCTTTGCGGTCGCCTACTCGGCGCGCAGGTTCTCGGCGGCAGACTTGCCGGACCGGCTGTCTGCGACGATGTCGAAAGTCACCTTCTGGCCCTCGTTGAGGGTGCCCAGGCCGGCGCGTTCGACCGCGCTGATATGGACGAAGATGTCCTTGTCGCCGGTCTCCGGCTGAATGAAGCCGAAGCCCTTCTGAGAGTTGAACCACTTAACAGTTCCCGTCGTCATGGGAGGTCTTCCTTTTCGTACGTACGCAGTGAGGCCGCGATGACTCGCGGCCGGTGAGCTCGAGATTTTGGGGGAAGGTCGTCGGTTGGCCGCGGATTGCGGCGGGGCCAAGTCGTTCGGCCGAATCTCAATGAGAGGATAGATAGGGGCATTCCCCCGGTTCCGCAAGGGGGGCTCGAAATTCGCGGGCGAGGCCTGCGACCAGGCGTCAGAACCAGTTCGCCTTGTCGACGACGTTTCTCAAAGGCTTGCCGGCCAGCATCGCCCGGCAGTTGGCCAGGATGACCTCGTAGCGCCGCTCATCCAGATGCGGGCCGTAGCTCGCCATGTGCGGGGTGATCAGGACGTTGGGCAGGGTCCACAGCGGGTGGTCGGCCGGCAGCGGCTCCTCTTCGAACACGTCGAGGGCGGCGCCGGCGATCTCGCCGGCCTCGAGGGCGGCGACGAGGTCGTCGAACCGCGTGGTCATGCCGCGGCCGATGTTGATGAAGAAGGCGCCGGCCTTCATCCGGCGGAATCGCGCCCGGTCCATCATCCCCTCCGTCGCCGGCGTGTGCGGGACGGTGAGGAGCACGAAATCGGCCCGGGGGAGGAGCGTGTCGAGCGCGGTCGCCGGATGCAGCTCGGCGACGCCGGGCGGCGCCTCGGTGCGGCGTGCGTCGGTCGCGATCACCCGCATCCCGAACGCCGTCGCCAGTCGCGCCGTCTCGGCGCCGATGCCGCCCATGCCGACGACCAGCAGGGTCGCGTCCGGCAGATGGATGGTACCGGAGTCCATCGGCCGCGGCTTCCATTCGCGCCGAAATTGCTGCGGCAGGTAGTAGTGGAGCCCGCGGGCGAAGGCGAGCACGAAGGCCATGATGTGGGCGCCGAGATGGTCGCTGTAGATCTCGCGCATGTTGGTGACGGTGACCGGATGGGCGACCAGCTCGGGAAAATAGAAGCCCGCCGGCGGCGCGGCGGCCGGCGCCTGCAGCCAGCGGAGCTTCTTCGCCGCCTTCACCAAAGCCGGCGACGGGGTCCCGTAGGCGCCGTCGGCCCCGGCGAGGACCGCCGCCGCCTCGTTCTGGTTCTCCGGCATCCGCACCGTCATCTCCGGCAGGGCGGCGGCCAGCCGCCCGGCCCAGCCGCGCGCGGCCTCGGTGTGGGGCGGCAGCATGACGAAGGTGAAGGGCATCGCTCAACGCCTTTCCGGGGAGGAAGCCCACACCCTCTCAGCCCGTCCTTCGGATTTCAACCCGATTGGGTTTTCCGGCCTCCCCGCCTAGGCTTAGGCGATCGTGTGAAACGGAGGGTCGGCCATGGCGTTCGACAATCTGCCGGAGCAGTCGCAGGAGCGGATGGGGCCGGCGGCCCAGGCCTATGCGGCGGAGATCCTGGAGCGTTCGCGGAAGGTGGCCGAGTCCAGCCGCGTCGTCCTCGACCAGGCCTATGGCCCGGACTATTGGCAGCGCGTCGATCTCTATCTGCCGGAGAGCGAGTCGCTCCGCGACCTGCCCGTCCTGATCTTCCTGCACGGCGGCGGCTGGTCGAACGGCTACAAGGAATGGATGGGCTACATGGCCCCGGCCTTCACCGACCTGCCGGCGATCTTCGTCTCGGTCTCCTATCGGCTCCTGCCGGACATCCGCTTCCCCGCCAACCTCGACGACACCATCGCCGCGCTCGCCTGGGTCCACAAATACATCGCCGGGTACGGCGGCGACCCCGGCCGCCTCTTCGTCGGCGGTCACTCGGCCGGCGGGCATCTGGCGGCGCTGGCGACGCTGAGGCGGGATCTCCTCGCCAAGGCCGGCGTGCCGATCGAGGCGATCCGCGCTTGTCTCCCGGTGAGCGGCTCGTTCAAATTCGAGATCGGCGAGCTGGAGGCGCGCGGCAAGGCGATGCTGGCGAAGCCCGAGGACGCGCCGGTGGCGAGCCCGATCACCTACGTCGCCGGCAACCGCGTGCCCTTCTACATCGTCTGGGGCGACCAGGATCTCGAGCACGTGCTCAAGACCGGGATGCCGATGGTGGACGCGCTGAAGGCGGCCGGAAGCTCGGTCGAGCACCAGGTGTTCCCGGGCTTCGACCACTTCCAGATCAGCATCGACGGCGGCAATCCCGCGAGTCCTTGGGTGAAGAAGGTGCGGGCGTGGATGGCGGCGACGTAAGGCGACGACGCCCCGCTCTACTTCGCCTTGTCGACGTTCCAAAACACGAGCTGCTGCGCCTTGAGCAGGCCCGTCACCTCTTTCCGCCAGGCATAGGCGTTGTAGTACATGCCGGTGAGAAGGCTCGGCAGCGAGGTCCAGGCGGCTTTCGAGAGGTCGTCGAGGATCGTCTTCCGCCTGAGCGCATCCGCCTCGTTGAAATAAGCGGTCCTCAGCTTCTCGACCGCCTCGTCGCAGGGCCAGCCGAAGATCGCCTCGCCGCAGCGGGAGTCGATGATCGGGTTGGTCAGCGGCGACTGCAGGAACTGGCCGTTGTAGCCGAGCACGATCAGGTGCCAGCCGCCCTCGGCCGGCGTCTTGCGGTTCTCGCGCCTGGCGAAGAGCTGGCCGAAATCGACCACCTGCAGGTCGACGTTGCCGCCGATCTTGCGCAGGTTCGCGGCCATCACCTGGGCCATGGCGTAGATCGAGGGAACGTCGCTGACCGTCATGATGACGATCGGCTCGCCCTTGTATCCTGACTCGGTCAGAAGCTGGCGGGCACGGCCGTAGTCGGGCGTGCGATAGGGCTCGGAGCCGGCCTCGGTGCCGTTGGCCGACTTGCAGACGAACCACGAGAAGCAACTCGGCTCCCACCACACCGGATCGCCATAGGCGGCGCTCATGAACTCCGACTGCACGATGGTGTGCGCCAGCGCCTGCCGGGCTTTCAGCGCGTTGAACGGCGGCTGCAGGTGGTTCATGCGGATGACGCCCTCGCCGCCGAAGGGCGAGAGCTTGTCGACGGTCACGTTGGCGTCGCCCTTGAAGAACGGGATGAGGTCGACCGGCAAGAGATCGATCAGGTCGACCTCGCCGACTTTCAGCGCGTTGGCGCGCGTACCGGCATCGGGGATGTATTTGAGCTCGATGCGGTCGACCTTCACCACCTTGCCGCCGGCGAGACCGTTGGGAGGCTCGGAGCGCGGCACGTAGTCGGCGTTCTTCTCCCAGGCGGCCATGGCGCCGGTGCGCCACTCGGCCGGGACGAACTTGAACGGACCGGAGCCGACCGACGTCGTCAGCGGCTTCATCGCATCGGTCTCGGCATCGGCCTTCCTCAGGATCGCCGCCATGCCCGAGCCGCTCCAGGCGAGCGCCATCTCGACGAAGGGGAAGGGCGTCTTGAACGCCATCTTCACCGTGTCCGCGCCCTCCGCCTCGAAGGAGGCCAGCGCCGCCTCCATCCGGCGGCCGAGCGCGTCCCGCTTCATCCAGCGGCGGATCGACGAAACCACGTCGCCGCCGGTGACCGGCTGGCCATCATGGAACTTGAGCCCGGGGCGGAGCTTGAACGTATAGGCGAGCTTGTCCGGCGAGACCGTGTGGTCCAGGACCATCTGCGGGCGCGGGGTCATCCCGAGGTCGAAGGAGAACAGCGTGTCGTAGACCATCATGCCGTACTGGGCGGTGACCAGCGCGGTGTTGGTCTGGGCATCCAGCGAGGTCAGGTCGGCGGCCGGCGTGTAGCGCAGCACCTTCGGCTGCGCCGAGGCGGTCGTGGTCGCGAGCAACAGCAGCGCAACGGCGGTCTGGACGACGCGCATGATCGGGCACTCCCCCTCAAGAATTCCTTGGCCGAAAGCTAGCCGATCGTGCAACGCCGGTCCAAGCCGACAAGCGTCAGGCGGATTTCAGCTTCCGGAACTTGTGCAGCGAGCGGAGATCGGCGGGGCGGGGCTTGTCCGGATAGAAGGTCGGCCAGTTGGTCCAGGAAACCTCGCCGACGTAGATGTCGCCCCGGCTGTCGACGGCGATGCCGTGCGGGGCCTGGAACTCGCTCGGCCCGAGGCCGGGGCCGGTCTTAGACCCGATCCGGGCCAGCCGCTTGCCCGTCGAGTCGACGACGGCGAGGCGCGGGCCGATGTTGGGCATGTCGCGGTTGACCGACATGCCGGACCCGAGCTCGCCGACGTAGCAGACCGGGCATTTTCCTGCCGGCATGAACAACGCGCAGGGCCGGTGCAGGTTGTTCCACTGGGTCTGGTAGCGGCCCTCGCCGTCGAAGATCTGGACCCGGTGGTTCTCGCGGTCGGCGACGTAGACGAGGCCGTCCGAGTCGCAGGCGATGTTGTGGGCGATGTTGAACTCGCCGGGATCGGTGCCGGGCCCGCCCCAGGATTTCAGCAGCTTGCCGTCGGGCGCGAACTTGTGGACGTGCGAGTTGCCGTAGCCGTCGGAGACGTAGATCTCGCCTTTGGGCGACAGCGCCGTGTGCGTGCAGCGGTGAAACGGGAGCCCGCTCATATACGGTCTCGGTTTTCCGGGAACGCCGATCTCGAGGAGGACCTTGCCGTCGAGCGTGCACTGCCGGACGGTGTGGTCGCCGTCGTCGGTGAGCCAGACCGTGTCGTCCGGCCCCATGTGGAGGCCGTGCGCGCGCGGGAAGCGGCCCTCGCCCCAGCTTTTGAGGAAATTGCCGTCGCGGTCGAAGACGATCATCGGGTGCGGGCCGCGATTGAAGACATAGACGTTGTCGCTGCGGTCGACGCCGACCGCGCCGATCTCCTTGAACGACCAGCCTTCCGGCAGCTTGGCCCAGTTCTCGACCGCCTCGAACCTCCACTCGCCTTCGCCGACAATGGCCGTCATGCCGTCCTCCCGGGATTTGCCTGAGCATAGCCGGTTTTTGTCGATGGCCGCAAAGCGCAGGTCCCGACGGTCTAGGACCAAGCATCTACTACGTCGCCAGGCCGGCCCGTTCGTCGTGCTGGAGCCCGCAGTAGAACGGCTCTCCATCGTCCAGGAAGACGTTGACCTTCATGTTGAAGCAGCGGTGTGAGAGCCCATGCTTGTCGACGACGTCGAGCGCATGGACCGAAAAGCCGCCCGCCGAGTCCCGCGGCCCGGTGAGATACAGCGCCAGCCTTTCGATGCGAGATCCCGGGAGCCTGAGCCCCCGTAGCCATTCCATGCGCTCCGACGCTCGTGCGAGGAAGCCGACCGTGTCGATCCGTTCAGGTATCTCCGGCTCATGCCTCGAGAAGTCGCCGACGAGGATCTGGTTCGGCGCCGCGGCGCCGATGAGCCGCGCCAGCTCGATCGTGATCTGCCCGACGATGAACTCGGCGTCGGAAGTGCCCTCGGCTCCGGGCTGACGGTAGGTGTAGTGGCTGCCGATGCCAAAGCAGCTCCTGAGCATCGGGACGCCGGCGGCGGCGGGCAACCGTCGGAGGCAGCGGAGGAAGGTCAGGGTCACCACGACGACCGCAAGCAGCGACAGGTCCGCTTCCAGTCCTTTGTCGGCGCACCAGACGTAGAACCCATCCCCCGTTGTCGACCTCGAGAACCGTGGCCCACGCATCCGCTCGGCGATCGTCGCGCTGGCGAGGTTCAGCGCGAATTCGAGAGTCGCGAGCTGCAAAGCCTGCTGCTCGGGCGCCAGTAGGGAGAAGCCGACGATGTCGACGAGGAAGACCGCGCGCTGATCGGTGTGGTGAATGGAATAAGGCCGCATCGCCGACTCGACATCCGTCGGCATGATCGCCCCGGGGGAGTCGGCGACCGCCGCCTCGAGACGAATCTCGATGGGCTCTATGCCGAGATTCACGGCAACGTCGTCGAAGGTCTTCCGCCCCATCTGCCGATCGCCCACCAGCAATCGTCGGTGGAGATGGACCTGCTCGAACAGCCGGGTCACCGGGACGGCCAGCACCTCGACGCCGTTGCTGGTCGGTGTCCACCCGACCAGGGAGACGCTGCCGAACCGCCAGATCGCGCGAAGGGCGGCTCTGAGCGACCGCAGCGCCGATGATGTGGCAGCATCCGACATGGAATGCGCTCCGGGAATGGCCGTCCGCACCGGCTCTACCGACGCGCTCGGAGACGCATCTTGCGTGGATGCGGATGGCACGGCAACATCGCTCGATGGGAGTGACGGACGACACGACCCAACGGATCGACGACGAGGAGATCCGAAAACTCCTCTCGGCGCTTCGGTTCGGGGGGCTCAGTCCCCTCCCTGACCTGTCGCGGCGAAATTTCTCCGGACTCGATCTCGAGCGAATGTCGTTCCGCAAGGGGCGTCTCTGCGCCGCCAATCTCAGCAATACCCGGCTCGTACGCGCCAATCTCAGCGAAGCCGACCTGTTCGGGGCGGACCTCACCGGCGCCGATCTCACGGGCGCGGATCTGACCAAGGCCAATTTGAGAGGCGTCTGCCTGCGCAACGCCAATCTCAACCGCTCTCTATTGAGCGAAGCCGACCTACGCGGCGGCGTGATGGCCGACAAAGTCCAGGGCGGGACGATCGGAAACGAGGTTACCGATCTCACCAACTGCCTGCTCGAATATGCGACCGCGACTCTCGCCAACATGGCCGGGGTCGACCTGCGGGGCGCCAGCATGGTCGGGGCGGACCTCTCCGGCGCCATTCTTTTTGGCGCCGATCTCACGGGCTCGAACTTGTCGCACGCCGACTTGCGCGGCGCCAACCTGATGGACGTCCGGCTTGGAAAGGCCGTCTTCGTCGGCTCGGATCTGCGCGGCGCCAAGCTGAGCAATGCGAAGGGGCAGGGCGCGGTCTTCGTCGGCGTTAAGCTCGAAGGAACCGAATTCGACGGCCTCGATCGCGGCGGCTGGCAGGTTCGCGACGCCATCCCGACCGTTCGACCGCCGGAGTTCTCGGCCGAGGTCCGGAATGCCCTGGTCGCTCACGCGGCGTGGGTCGTCTCGGGTGGGGTCGCGGGCGCACGTGCCGAGCTGCATCGGGCCGATCTCAGCTACCACGATCTTTCGGGCCTTGACCTTTCAGGGATCGACCTTTCCGGCGCGCGGTTGCTCGGCGCGCAGCTGCGTGGAACGCGCTTCGTCCTGGCGACGCTGGCCGGCGCGAATCTCACCGCCGCCAACCTCGCGGGCGCCGATCTGACGGGGGCGCAGTTCGTTGGCGCGGTTCTGCGGGGGGCGGACCTGACCGGCGCTCGTGTGGGCGCCGTCCGCATTCGCGACAAGTCGGGCGCCGACAGCGGGCGCGATCGGCAGACCTCGTTGGTCGACGCCGATCTCAAGCATGCGAACGTGACCGGCGTGGATCTCGGCCGGTGCATCCTCGAATCCTGACGCCCGACGCTCAGGGCGCGACTAGGCGAGTACCCGCAAAACCGGCTGCAAGCCCGGACTCGCGAGCGCACGCGACACTGCCGCCAGGAGCTGCTCGACACGGAATGGCTTCTGGAGCGTGCCGACCGCTCCCAGCTCCTGCGCGAGACCGAGGGGGTCGGGGTACTTGGCAACGCCGCCGCCGGACATGGCGATGATCGGCATCCGGGGGTCGATCGCCCTGATCTCGCGGATGGTCTCGATGCCATCCTTGCGCGGCATCGCGATGTCCGTAATCACCAGGCTTGGCTTGGAGCAACGAAATATCGAGAGTCCGGCGACGCCGTCCGCCGCCTCGAACACCTGAAGATCGGCCGCTCGCAGCATATGAAGGACCAGGTTGCGTAGGTCGGCTGCGTCGTCGATGACCAAGACCGAGTTCATTGGGTACAGACCCCCTTTGCGCCGCCGAGAGGCGGCGAAGGGGCCACGTGCCCCGGCCGCTACAACGAGTTCAGAACACTTCAGCGGCATGCATGAGGTACTCGATCGACGTCCGCTGGGCACTTTAGTGTCATACGTCATGTGTCTTATTTCTACGACCTTACGTATATCAACTCTGGAAATATGCACGGGACCGTACAGACTCGACAGGTCAGCCACCCTATCGTCGGCGCCACCGGCAATCGTCTTGTAACGGCCAAGCGCCACGACCATTTCCTGTTCACCGGTCGCGCTGCTCATGGGGACGGCGGCGTAGGAGAGCCGAGTGCTCTTACCCGTTGGGGGGAAGCATGGGTCTCTTGCGGCCTCAGATTTCGGACAATCGGGTGCTCCGCGCCGAATTTGAGCGCAATCAAGCCTTCCGACGACTGGCGTTGCTGTTTGCGCAAGCGCTCAGCGTTCAAGTCACTTTTTCGGTCGCGTGCGGCGCGCGCCATAGGGTGGACCGGAGATTGGCGCGGTGGTTGTCGGCGGCGCGCGACCGCGCCAAAAGCGACAGCATGCCGGTCAGTCAGGAATTTCTGGCGATGATGCTCGGGTGCCGTCGGGCGGGCGTGACAAGCGCGATCGCCGCGTTCAGGGCAGCCGGCCTCATCGGAAGCTCGGTTGGCAGGGTCAGCGTCGTCGACCGGCAAGGGCTTCGGGCCGCCGCGTGCTCGTGCTACGGCTCCGTCAGAAAAGAGTACGAAAAGCTCCTTCGATAGACGCCCGCACGGGATCGCTTCGCCGACCGGCATGGTAGTTTCGGCGATCCGCATCGCCCGCCGCCTTTCGCGGGCGCAGCAATTACCTTATCTATAGGATATGGCGCTCCCGGCCCTTGCCGACACCTCGGAACCGCTGCCGCGCTCGGGCTTGCGCGGCCGCGAGGGGCTCGCCGAGCCCCGGCGGATCGTCAACCGGCGGAAGCTGGCGGCCGAGCTCGACGCGCTCGAAGACGAGGGTAAGCTCGACCGCGCCCGCATCGTCGAGATCCTGAGGCGCGCGCTGGCCGAGGGCCGGGCCGAGATCGCCCGCCGGCTGGAGGAGGACAAGAGCGGCCCCGCCTGCGCCGCCGCCACCGCCTACTTGATGGACCAGGTGGCGCGCGTCCTCTTCGACCTGGCCGAGACCACGCTGTTCCCGGCGGCGAATCCGACCGAGGGCGACCGCCTGGCGCTGGTCGCCATCGGCGGCTACGGCCGGGGCGAACTCGCTCCCTTCTCCGATCTCGATCTCCTCTTCCTGCTGCCCTACAAGCGCACGCCCCGGGCCGAGCAGATCGTCGAGTCGATCCTCTATGTCCTCTGGGATCTCGGCCTCAAGGTCGGGCACGCCGTCCGCTCGGTCGAGGAGTGCCTCCGCCAGGCCAAGGCGGACATGACCATCCGCACCTCGATCCTGGAGGCCCGCTACATCTGGGGCGAGCAGAAGCTGCATCAGGATCTGAAGCGCCGCTTCCAGAAGGAGATCGTCGGCGGCACCGCCCGGGTCTTCGTCGAGGCCAAGCTGGCGGAATCGCACAAGCGCCACCTCCGCCTCGGCGACTCCCGCTACGTGGTCGAGCCCAACATCAAGGACGGGAAGGGGGGCTTGCGCGACCTCCACACCCTCTTCTGGATCGCCAATTACGTCTACCGAGTCGAAGGCGTCGAGGAGCTGGTGCTGAAGGGCGTGGTGACCGAGGCCGAGGCACGGACCTTCGCCAAGGCACACCACTTCCTGTGGACGCTCCGCTTCCACCTGCATCTGGTCGCCGGCCGGGCCGAGGAGCGGCTGATCTTCGATGTCCAGCGCGAGATCGGCCGGCGCATGGGCTACCGCGACCACACGGGTGCCCGCGGCGTCGAGCGCTTCATGAAGCACTACTACCTGGTCGCCAAGGACGTCGGCGATCTGACGCGCATCCTGTGCGCGGCGATCGAGAGCCAGAACCAGCAGCGGCCGCGTTTCCGTCTGCCGCGCTTCTCCTTGAAGCGCCGCGACCTCGACGGCTTCGTCCTCGAGGGCGAGCGGCTCGCGGTTTCCTCCGACGGCGCCTTCGCCGCGGACCCGGTCAACCTGCTTCGCCTCTTCCACGTGGCGCAGGCCCACGATCTCGACATCCACCCGCGGACGATGCAGCTCGCGACCCGGCATTTGGACCTGATCGACGGCAAGGTCCGCGCCAACCCGGAGGCGAACCGCCTGTTCCTGGAGACGCTGGCGGCGCCGAGGGATTCCGAGCGAATCTTGAGGCGCATGAACGAGGTCGGCGTCTTCAGCCGCTTCGTTCCGGACTTCGGCCGCATCGTCGCCCAGATGCAGTTCGACATGTACCACGTGTACACGGTCGACGAGCACACGCTGTTCGCGCTCGGCATCCTGCACCGGATCGAGGACGGGAAGCTGACCGCCGATCACCCGCTCTCGGCCGAGATCATCCACAAGGTGCAGTCCCGGCGCGCGCTCTATGTGGCGCTGCTCCTGCACGACATCGCCAAGGGACGCGGCGGCGACCACTCTGCGCTCGGCGCCGGCATCGGCCGGAAGCTGGGACCGCGCCTCGGCCTCTCGGCGGAGGAGACCGAGACGGTGGCGTGGCTGGTGCTCCACCACCTCGCCATGAGCAACACCGCCTTCAAGCGCGACATCAACGACCCGAAGACCATCGCCGACTTCGCCAAGCTCGTGCAGTCGCCCGAACGGCTGCGCCTCCTCCTGGTGCTGACCGTCGCCGACATCCGCGGCGTCGGCCCCAACATCTGGAACAACTGGAAGGCGACGCTGCTGCGCGAGCTTTACTGGCGGACCGAGGAGGCGCTGCTCGGCCTCTCGCCCGAGGCCGGCAAGGCCGACCGCGTGCGCGCCGCTCAAGGCGCGCTCCGCGATCGGCTCGAGGACTGGTCGGAGGCCGACTTCGCCCAGCACATCGACAAGGGCCAGCCCGACTACTGGCTCGGCCTCGATGCGGCGACCCACGCCCGCCACGCGCGCCTCGTCCTCCGGGCGGAGAAGGAAGCGGTGCCGCTCGCCGTCGATACCCAGGTCGATCCCAAACGCTCGGTCACCGAGATCACCATCTACACCGCCGATCATCCCGGCCTGTTCTCGCGCATCGCCGGCGCCATCGCCGTCTCCGGCGCCAACATCGTGGATGCGCGCATCTACACGCTCGCCAACGGCATGGCGCTCGACACCTTCGGCATCCAGGACGGCGAGGGGAAGCCGGTCGAGCGCCCGGACAAGCTGGCCAGGCTCGCCGTCCTGATCGAGCAGTCGTTGAACGGCCGGCTGAAGACGCTCGAGGAGCTGGCCAGGCGCGCCAAGCAGGCGCCGAGAACCCGGGCGCTGACGCTCCCGCCCCGCGTCCTCATCGACAACACGGCGAGCGCGACCCACACGCTGATCGAAGTCAACGGCCGCGACCGGCCGGGCCTCCTCTTCCAGCTCACGCGCGCCCTGACCCGGCTCAACCTGCAGATCTCGACCGCGAAGATCTCCACATACGGCGAGCGCGTCGTCGACGTCTTCTACGTGAAGGACGTCTTCGGCCTCAAGGTCGAGAACGAGCAGCGCCTGCCTGAGATCCGCGCCCGCCTGATCGAGGCGCTGGCCGAAGCGCCCGCGGACGCCAAGCGCCCGAAGGCGCCGGCCAAGGGCCAGGCGGCGTAGGTGATCGGAGGGTCCGACCCCTCACCCGCTCGCTTCGCTCGCACCCTCTCCCGGTGGGAGAGGGTCTTCGCACACGACCCTCTCCCACCGGGAGAGGGTGGCGAGCGAAGCGAGCCGGGTGAGGGGCTCCGCTAGCCGATGCTCCTCCGCTCGATCGCCACCGTCGGCGGCTTCACGCTCCTGAGCCGCATCCTCGGGTTCCTCCGCGATCTCCTGTTCGCGGCAATCCTCGGCGCCGGTCCGGTGGCCGACGCCTTCGTCGTCGCCTTCCGCCTTCCCAACCTGTTCCGGGCGCTGTCGGCCGAGGGTGCGTTCTCGGCGGCGTTCGTGCCGATCTATGCGCGTCTGCTGGTCGAGGGCCGCGTCGCAGCGCAGCGCTTCGCCGAGGACACGCTGGCCGTGATGGCCGCGGTGCTGACGCTCGCCGTCATCCTGGGCGAGGCGGCGATGCCCTGGATCATGCGCGGCCTGGCGCCGGGCTTTGCCGACGACAGTCAGCGGATGACGCTGGTGGTCGAGCTCGGCCGCATCACCTTCCCTTACCTCCTGCTGATTTCGCTGACCGCCTTCCAGGGCGCGGTCTTGAACGCGCACGGCCGCTTCGCCGCCATGGCGGCGGCGCCGATCCTGCTCAACCTGGCGCTGCTCGCGGTCCCGCTCGTTCTCTTGTCCTTCGGTGCCCGCGACGCGCACGCCTTCGCCTGGGCGGTGATCGCTGGCGGCATCCTCCAGTTCCTGTTCCTGGCCGTGGTCTGCCGGCGCGCCGGCCTTGGGCTCGTCTTGCCGCGGCCGAGCCTCGGGCCGAACGTGCGCCGCCTGTTCCGCCGCATGGGCCCGGGCGCGATCGGCGCCGGCGTCACCCAGCTCAACCTGGTGGTCGGCACGATCCTGGCGACGCTGATCGCCGACGGTGCGGTCTCCTATCTCTACTACGCCGACCGGCTCTCCCAGCTTCCGCTCGGCGTCGTCGGCACCGCCGTCGGCACCGCGCTGCTGCCGCTTCTGGCCGCCGAGCTCAAGACCGATCCGGCGCGGGCGCTGGCGAGCCACAACCGGGCGATCGAGGCGGCGCTCGTGCTCGCGCTGCCGGCGGCGGCGGGCCTGGCGGCGCTGGCCGAGCCGATCGTCACCGTCCTCTTCGTCCGCGGCGCCTTCGGCCCGGCCGAAGCCAGGGCGACGGCCGAGGCGGTCGCCGCCTATTCCCTCGGCCTTCCGGCCTTCGTCCTCGCCAAGGCGCTGACGCCGGGTTTCCTCGCCCGCGAGGACACGGCGACGCCGGTCAAGCTCGGCATGGTGGCGATCGCCGTCAATCTCGCCCTCAACCTGGCCTTGATGGGGCCCTTGGGCCATGTCGGCATCGCGCTCGGCACCTCGGCCGCCGCCTGGGTCAACGTGGCGCTCTTAGGCGCGACGCTCGCCCGCCGCGGCGACTTCGCGCTCGATGCCCGTGCCCGGCGGACCTTGCCGCGGCTCGTTCTCGTTTCAGCGATGATGGGCATCGTCGTCTGGGCGGCGCAGCCCTATGTGCCGAAAGGCACGCTCGGGATCGTGGTGCTGATCTCGCTCGGCGGTCTACTCTTCGCCGGCCTGGCGCAGCTCACCGGCGCCGCCAGCCTCGCCGATCTCCGCCGCGCGTTCCGGAGGTAAGAAGCCGGCAACGGTCAGCTATCTGCTGGCGTCTGCGCGCCCTTGCCCGAGGATTGGTACACGATGAAGCCGTTGATCGCGTCGATCATGGCATCTTGCTCATCGGCACGGACCATGTGGCTGCTGTTCTCGAAGATGCGGAGGTCTGAGCCGGGGATCAGCCGATGCATCTCCTCCGAAAATTCCGGCGCCGTGATCCAGTCATGGCGTCCGGCGATGATCAGCGTTCGCGCCGTGATGTTTCCGAGCTCCGGCCGAAGGTCGAGCCGGTGCAGGAAGCCGCCGGGACCAAACCCTCGCTTCTGGGCCTCGGGCGACGGGATCAGCCGTTCGTTACTCCATCCATCCGTCACGTTCGGGTCGAACCGGCGCGAGTAGAGCGGCCCCATCGTCATATAGAAGTTGCGCATCTCTTCCGGCGACATCAGCACGCCGGAGAAGAGCTGCTCTGCGGCCGTCTCTTGTTGCGGCGTCCCGCGCTCGCGAACGATCTCCTTGGCCCGTGCGATGAACCCGGCATGGGAGGCGGTGACGACGAGAATCAGGTGGGAGACGCTGTCTGGGTGGCGCGCGGCATGCGCCATCGCCACCATCCCGCCGTAGCTGTGGCCGATCGAGACGATGGGGCCGAGACCCAGATACCGCCTGAGCGCCTCCATGTCCTCGACCGACTCGTCGAGCGTGTACCTGCAGGCATCCCCGCGCGCTGAACGCCCGTGTCCGCGCTGGTCGAAATAGACGAGCTGCATCCGCTCGGCGAGCGGCGAGAAGGATGGCTTGAAACCGGTGTGATCGCTGCCCGGGCCACCATGGACCAGCATCGCCACCGGTCGCTGGCGCATCCTCGACCCGTCGGGCGCGAGGCCCATTCCCTCGACGTCGAAGAAGAGCTCGGTACCTCTGACCGATGCCTTCATCGGGGCCTTACTTCCACACTTGACCGGCGATCCGGAGGAAATTGCCGCCGAGGATGCCGCGGATGGCCATCTCGTCGTAGCCGCGATCGAGCAAGGCCTGGGTCACCTGCGGGAAGGCGTCCGGCGGGACGTAGCCGAGTGCGCCACCGGACTTGTACTGCCGCTCCGGCCAATACTCGCGGTGCTTGGCGAGGAAGTCGCCGAAGTCGTCCTTCTTGAACACCGTGTCCATGCCGATGCCGACATGCTCGGGGCCGATCCTCTCGACCATGTAGTCGATGTGCTCGACCAGGTGCTGGACCGTCGGGCCGTTCGGTCCGAGGAAGCGGCCGACGCCGGTGACGCCGACCACGCCGCCGGTCGCGGCGCAGGCCTTGATCTGGTCATCCCAGATGTTGCGCTCGTGGTCCCAGAGCTTCCGTGAATTCGAGTGCGAGAAGATCACCGGCTTCTCGGAGACCTCCATCGCCTCCATCGTCGTCCGGTGGGCCGAATGCGAGCAGTCGACCACCATGCCGAGGCGGTTCATCTCCCTTACGACGTCGCGTCCGAAGGCGGTCAGTCCGATGTCCTCGTCATGGCAGCCGCCGCCGGCCAGGTTGTTGCGGTTGTAGGCGAACAGCATGTGGCGGACGCCGAGCCGGTAATAGAGCTCGACCATGCCGAGGTCGCCGTTCAGCGCGTTCATGCCCTCGACATCGAAGGTGACCGCGAGCTTGCCTTCGCGCTTGGCACGATGGATGTCCTCGACCTTCTCGGCCTGCAGGAGCAGCTCGGGGTGCTCGCGGACCCATTGGCGGTAGTAGGAGAGGGCCTCGATCCCCAATGTCCACGGCGTCACGTCGAAGCTGACATTGATCGAGAGATAGTCGACTCCGGCGTCGCGCCAACGGTCGAGGCCGTCGACCGATCCGGGGCCGGTGAAAGCGAAGCCGCCATGGTCGTCCCAGACCAGCGCTGAACGGTGCAGCCGCGCGGCCTCGGCGGAGATTCCCCAGGGATTGGTGGCGCTGTCCGGCATCGTGACGGTTCTCCTCCGGCCGATCAGAGCCGGTCCGGCCGAACCGCGCAACCATTGACCCGGCTCCTCGATATGGGGATAAACGGCGGCCCGCCTGAAGGAGCCTCGCCCCGTGTCCCTGATCTTCTCCGGCATGCAGCCGACCGGAAACCTGCATCTCGGCAACTACCTCGGCGCGCTCAGGAACTGGGTCAAGCTCCAGGACCAGGCGTCGTGCATCTACTGCGTGGTCGACCTGCACGCGATCACCCAGCCGCAGGACCCGGCCGAGCTCAGCTCAGCCACGCGCGAGGTGACGGCCGCCTACCTCGCCGCCGGCATCGACGCCGACAAGCACATCCTGTTCAACCAGAGCCGGGTTAGGGCGCATGCCGAGCTCGCCTGGATCTTCAACTGCGTCGCCCGCATCGGCTGGCTCAACCGCATGACCCAGTTCAAGGAGAAGTCGGGCAAGAACCGCGACAACGTGCTGGTCGGGCTCTACGCCTATCCGGTGCTGATGGCCGCCGACATCCTCGTCTATCACGCGACCGGCGTGCCGGTCGGCGAGGACCAGAAGCAGCATGTCGAGCTGACCCGCGACATCGCCCAGGCCTTCAACAGCATGTTCAAGGTCGAGTTCTTCCCGCTGCCCGATCCGCTGATCCTGGGCGAGGCGACGCGGGTGATGAGCCTCCGCGACGGCACCAAGAAGATGTCGAAGTCGGACGCCTCCGACTATTCGCGCATCAACCTGACCGACGACGCCGACCTGATCGCGCTCAAGATCCAGAAGGCGAAGACCGATCCCGAGCCGCTGCCCGACAGCGAGGCCGGGCTCGAGGGCCGGCCGGAGGCGGAGAACCTGATCACCATCCACGCGGCGCTCGCCGGCCGGCTCAAGGGCGAGGTGATCCGGCAATTCGCGGGCCAGTCCTTCTCGCACTTCAAGAAGGACCTGGTCGACCTCGCGGTCTCGGTGCTGGGGCCGATCAATGCCGAGATGCGGCGCCTGAAGGCCGATCCCGGCCATGTCGACGGCGTGCTCCGCCGGGGGGCCGAGCGGGCGTCGGCGATCGCCGAGCCGATCCTCAAGAAGACTTACGACATCGTCGGGTTTCTCAGGGACTAGGCGGCTCTCGGCCGGACTTCTTTTTCCAGACGCCGGCCGAGCGCGTCCTTCGCCTTCTGGACGTCGTAATGGGCCTGCAGATTGACCCAGAACGACTCGGTCATTCCGAAATAGCGCGACAGGCGGAGTCCCGTATCGGCGCTGATCGCCCGGCGGCCGTCGACCACGGCGGTGATGCGCGTCAAGGGAACGCCCAGGTTCTTGGCGAGCCTGTAGGGCGTGATGCCCATGGGCTCCAGAAATTCCGTACGCAGGATCTCGCCGGGGTGAATGGGCGGATAGTCGGCCATCACGAAGCTCCTAGTGGTAGTCGACGATCTCGAGGTCGAACGCATCGCCGCCACGCCACGAAAAACAGACCCGCTACTGGTCGTTAACGCGGATGCTGTATTGACCCTTGCGATCGCCTTTCAGCGCTTCCAATCGATTGCCGGGAGGGACTCTCAGATCACCCAGCGCTCCGGCGACATGGACAAGGTCGAGCTTGATCTTTGCGAGCCTCTGGATCTCGCGAGGCAGCTTCGACGTGAATCGGCGCTGAAAGACATCCTCTGTCGGCCGGTTCTTGAACGACCTGATCACTATGGTAACGTACCGCGTAACTAATGGGCCGTCAAAAGATGAGCCCTGCTCTACCTCCTCGCCTTCTTCGTCTCGCCGCTGGCGCTCCTGCTCGCCGGCATGCCGTTCCAGGCGATCCTCAGCCTCGTCCTCTATCTCCTGTCCTTCGTCGGACTCGTCTTCTTCGTCTGGCCGGGCGTCTTCCTCTGGGCCATCGGCGTCGTCCACGCGATCCCGATGATCCACAACATGCGCGCCGACCGCCGCGCCCAGCGGATCATCGAGGCGATCGAGAAGAAGGACTAGCGCGCCGGCGTCGCCGCTTAGAAAGAGTCGTTTCGTACCCCCTCTCCCGCGCATAGCGCGGGGGAGGGTTGGGGTGGGGGCCGAGCGTAGCGAGGGGACTGAGCCGTATGATGACGAATGTCGGCGACGACATGCCTCGTCGCGGCAGATGCGGCGGCAAACGGCATCGACATCAAACCTCGCTCAAGCCCCCACCCCAACCCTCCCCCGCGCTATGCACGGAAGAGGGGGCTCGAAGCGATTCCTCGTAAGCGGAACCTGCTCTAGCTGCGCGCCAGCGACGCCCTTAGTCATCCGCCAGCGGCGGCTTCGCGCTGGGAAGGCAAAGTATGGGCACCCACACTTTGCTTTTCAGAGTTCCCCGGTCGCGCGTCGCATTCCTTCAGAAGCTCGCCGCAGCGGCGGGTGGCGCGGACCTGGCTGCATTGGTGAAGAAGTATCCTTGGGGATACGTTTTTGATGCTCGCCTGTTGACCCTACGCCGGGCATGTAGTGGCGTAGAGGAAAGCCGCCGATCGCATGAGAGTTGGCACTTCACTTTGTGTTGGCACTGCCGAGTTGGGGCCGGTCAGCGAGCCCGTCTTAGCTTAAGAGGTACGCTGTGAATCTCACCGAGGATGAGTTGCTTTTCCTGAGCCTACGGGGATGGTCAGCTGCCGATGTCTTCGACGGCCGCGATATGCTGCAGTCGGTTCGGCGCCAGAGGGCAGAAGAACAGGGGAAGCAATTCATGCTCGGCTTCCCCTGCAAAAAAGCCGGTCATCGTCTACGAACTCGCAGCAACCATTGCATCCGGCGCAACCCAAGTGCACTCGCCTATCAGGAGCGGCACAAGAGTGCCGGATTCGTCTATATAGCCCACTCGCAAACGACCAACCTCGTGAAGGTGGGCATGACGAGGTCTTTGTCCGAAAGGCAAGATAGTCTCTCTGGCTACGCCGGCGTTGATGATTGGATCATTCATTTTCACACAGAAGTTAGGCACGCCGGTCTGGTAGAGAGTCGTCTACATGCCAAGTTGAAATGGAAAAAGGCTACGCCACGCAGCTACGTGAAGGATGGGCGGCCCCAGTTCGCAGATGAGATATATTTATGCAGCGTTGAGTACGCTCGCCGCTGGTTGATAATGATCGTCGGGCCGAAAGAGCTCAAATCAAATAAGTGAGGCAAAACTCTGACGCCAACCCTTAGCCCGATCTATTCACCATGCGAAGGGATAGCTGGGCTGGGGCGGTGCGGACGAGCGGCATGGTGGCACCCGATTGGCGCGGTTTGATGTCGATGGCTCGGCTGGGGGTTGCGGATCTGGGTTCGACGGGGCACGAGGCCCCTTA
>SHVZ01000054.1 GCA_009694025.1 Alphaproteobacteria bacterium
GAGCGCGACCTCCGCATATCGCTGACGGTCGCACCGAGCCTTGCTTCGAGCCTTGGCAACTTGGCCTATTGGACCAATCTCGACGGCCGACCCGACGAATCCGAACAGTGGGCACGGCGCGCTTTGGCTATTGATCCCGGGAATGCCAGCTACGCGCTCAATCTCAGCATCGCCCTCCTCACGCTGGGCAAGCTTGGATCGGGCTTTCGCTTGTACGAAGCCCGGCTGACCCAACCCGGATCGCCCCCGAAGGAAACACAGCGCATTGACAGGCCCCGATGGGAAGGCGGCTCCTTGGGCGGACGGACACTGCTGGTCTGGGCGGAACAGGGGATCGGCGATCAGTTCTTTTTCGCCCGCTATCTCCAGATGCTCTCGGACATCGATGGCCATGTTGTCGTCGAATGTGATCCGCGGCTGGTCCCGCTCTATCGGCGCTCGTTTCCCCAGATGACGATCCGACCAGCGCTTACGTCGATCGAAGCGTCGCTGGGCGGCATTCACATCGACTTGCAGATTCCCGTTTGCAGCCTAGGGCTGCCGTTCACCGCGGAAACCCAGGCGGCCGTGGAAGCGGCTCGCAGCGGCCGGCCGTGGCCGACATCGTCCTACTTGCGGTCCGCTTCCGCGAAAGTCGATGCTTGGCGGCTGTTTTCGACGCCCAACCGGCGCCGGTTTCGCCTGGCCGTATCGTGGCGCAGCGGGAACATGTCGTCAGAGAACCTGGTTCAGTACATGGACGCGGCGACTCTCCTTCGCATCGTGGCCGATCTGCCGATCACGGTCGTGAACGTCCAGTACGCGTGCACCGACGACGAGGTAGCCTTCTTTGGCCGGGAACTCGCCGACTTCGTCCACCCACCGATCAATCTCAAGGACGATCTTGACGATGTTGCGGCGATCCTGGCCGGCTGCGACCTCTTGGTGACGCCGCACACCGCCGCGATGTATTTGGCGGCGGCGCAAGGAGTCCCGACCTGGAGCTTCCTCGCCGGCCGAAGCTGGTCCACGCACGGGCTGGAGCACCAGCCCCTATTCCCGCACATCCGGCATTTCCGCCGTCGGCCGACCGAGAGCTGGGACGCCGTCGTGGCGGCCATCCGCCGCGCCCTTTTGGAAGAGCTTGGGCGGTGGTCTGTCTGGTCAGAGACCGCCCCCGACCTGGAGCGTCGCTAACGTCGGGCCGCTGTAGGTTGACGGGTTTCGAGGGCCCATGCGATGTATCGCGCAACGGCGCCGGGTCACGGGGCGAACCTATGGCAAGCATTACTCCAGAACAAATTCATCTTTGTATTTCCGATATCTTGCCGGGCCTCTCGTCGGATCCGACGATCAATCTGCTGGAGAGTCAGCTGATCGATTCCTATTCGATCATCGAGGTTGTCGACGTGCTGGAACGCGGCTTCGCGGTACAGTTCGGGCCAACCGACCTGTCCTTCGACAATCTCCTGACGCTGACGGCGATGGCCAGGACCGTGACCCGCCTCAGGGAGAGGGTGGCTTGAGTCGCAATGTTGGGGAGCTGGTCGTTGCAGCCGCCGCTCGACGTCCGGATCACCTGTGTATCGTTGATCGCGGCGAACGGCTGACATGGGCACAACTGTCCGCCGCTGTGGACAGGACGGCTCTCGCCCTCCTCCGGGCCGGACTTGCGAGGGGAGATCGGGTCGCAATCTACGCCGAGCACGGTCTGGCGCAGATCGCCTCGCTCTTCGGCACCGCCCGTGCCGACGGCATCTTCACCGTCGTAAACCCGCTCCTAAAACCTGAACAAGCGATCCATCAGATCAGCGATACGAGTATGCGTTTCATCATAGGTCAATCGAAGTTCCTAGGCGCTGTCGAGGGTTTCCTTCGCCAGCCCCAGATCACGGTCATCGAGGTCGATGCCGCCGGCCGGGTTCAGGGCGACCGACCGCAGGCGGAGCCCCCGACCGCGTCACGCGCAATCCCGGCCGACGTCGCCTGCTTGATCTACACGTCCGGCTCCACCGGGAAGAGCAAGGGCGTCGTCGTCCCTCATCGCACGCTCCTGGACGGCGCGCGGATCGTCAGCGGCTATCTCGAGATCGGGCCGGATGACGTGACGCTCAGTCTTCTGCCGTACAATTTCGACTACGGCCTGAATCAAGTTCTGACTGCTACGCTGCATGCAGCGCGGATCGTCGTGCACCATTTCGTGCTGCCGCAGGATCTGTTGGATGCCGTGGCGAGAGAGCGGGTGACCGGCTTTGCCGCGGTTCCGACCCTCTGGCCCAAGCTTTTCGATCCGCGCTTCGTCAGCCTGACGACGCGCCCCGAGATGTCGACGCTCCGCTACGTCACCACCGCGGGCGGAGTCCACAGCCAATCGTTGCTGAGGCGCCTCACCGACTTCCTGCCGGGAGTGTCCATATACGTCATGTATGGACTGACGGAATCGTTCAGGTCGACCTACCTGCCGCCGTCGGAGCTATTCAAGCGTCCGGGGTCGATCGGACAGCCGGTCCCGGAGGTTGAAATTCTGGTCGTCGATCAGAACGGCGCTCCGTGTCCGACGGGAACACCCGGCGAACTCATCCATCGGGGTGCTTTCGTCAACTATGGTTATCTGAACAACGACGATCTCACGCGGTCCAAGTACATTGAAATTCCGACCGGCGGCCCGGGATGCCGGCCGGAAATCGCGGTGAGGTCCGGTGACCTCGTGTCGCGGGATGACGACGAGTACCTGTACTTCCATGGCCGCATCGACCAGCAGATCAAGAGCATGGGATACCGAGTGAGTCCCGGTGAAGTGGAGGACACGGCTTCGTCGCTCGCCGGCATCGCTCACGCGGCGGCATTCGGCGCGCCGGATGAAACCGTCGGCGAAGCGATCATCCTCGTGTGCACGACGTACCCTGGTTCCGCCGTAGACGCCGAAACGCTTCTCCGCCATCTGCGCGAGAGGTTGCCGGCCTATGCCATTCCCCGGCATATCGTCTTTCTCGAGAAGCTGCCCCAGACGATTACCGGCAAAGTCGATTATCCGTCTCTACGTCAAAGGTTTCTCGAAGAGCGCGCTGAATGATCCGCACGTCGCGGAGCGACCTAGTAAACCTATGGCGACGTGTCGGCATCGGGTCGGGAATGCTCGTTCTCTGCCATAGTTTCCTGGGAGCATTCGGCCGTATCGAGGGCGGCCCCGACTCTCTCATCGATACACTGATCGACGCGATCGAGCCGGGGGGAACATTGGTTGTTCCGGCGTTCACCTATAGCTTCTTCAAAGGTGAAACCTACGATCCGAGCACGACGCCCTCGACCGTCGGTATTCTGGGTGACGCGCTGCGCCGACGAAATGGAGTGGTTCGGAGTCTCGATCCCAATTTCTCGAATGTCGCAATCGGGCGCATGACGAATGAGCTCATGCGCTGGAGTAATCCAGCGAGTTTCGGCGCCGACAGCTTCTATGCACGGCTGTTGCAGCCTGACGGTCAGGTGCTTCTATTGGGCGTCGACTACACCGCCCTACCCCTCTTCATGCATCTCGAATGGCAGCTACAGGTTTCCTATCGCTACGAGAAGGCCTTCGCCGGGCACATCGTCCGCTCCGGCGAACTGCGCCGCGCGCAGGCCATCCACTATGTACGCGACGAGCGGGTCGCCCCCCAAACCGACCGCCGCCGCATCGGCGTCTTGATCGACGCCGACAACTCGGTGCGTCGGGCGAACTGCGCCTACGGCCTCATTAGGGCGTTCCCCGCGCGCACGGTCGAGCGCATCGTCCGTCGGGAAGTCGCGAAAAACCCGCTGATCCTTCTTGACGCCGACCGTCCCTTTCTTGCGACGAGCGAGCTGTGACCGACTGGAACCAACGATCATTCCGCGGAACGTGGAACCGATACCCCTACACCGAAGTCGTGTCGTTTGTGCTCGGCCGATTTGGTTCGGTCGAGGATCGCGCGACGATCTCCATGCTGGACCTCGGGTGCGGCGGCGGGAGCCATTTGTTGTTCCTCGCCGCGGAAGGCTTTGATTTTCACGGTGTCGACGGGAACGAAGAGTCCGTGAACCGCGCAAACCAGCGCCTTGGTCTTGCGGGTTACGCGCAAGACCGGGCGCGCGTCGCGGACTTCGCCCACCTGCCCTACGATCCCGACCATTTCGACGTCGTCATCGATCGCGGTGCCCTGACCTGCAATCGCGGGGTCGAGATCCCGGCCTTGATCGGCGAAATCGGTAGGGTATTGAAGCCTGGAGGGTTGATTTTTAGCATGCTTCTGCACGACAGCGCGGCCGCTGTGGCCGGGGGGGTTGCCGTCGGCAACAACGACTTCGTCGACTTCCCGGGTAATTTGACCGGCGCCGGTCTGCTGCATTTCACCAACGTCGATGAAGCGCGATACTTGTTCTCGGCGTTCTCGATCGAGAGCATCGAGCGTCAGGCGACAGTTGCCGAGTTTCCGTCGCCGGATGCTATCGTCCTGACGGCCTGGACAGTTGTCGTCGCGCGAAAATGAGCGTCTATTCGCTTGTTCGCAGAGGTATCGGCCGTGATGGTCACTCCGGTGGACTCAATCTTGTAGCGACGAATGCTGCGGCAGTACGGCTTCCCCCCGCTTCAAACCCGTACGCTCGATATTCCGTAGGCTACGCCAAGCCTGACGCACCTCGCCGCCTCAGGTCGGCTGGATCCGGCCGGGTGCGAGGGCGACGTTGGCGCGCAGAAGCTGGAGGGTGCCCGGAGCCCAGGGCTTGAGGAAGCCGACGGCGCATGAGACCCCGGACGCCCCGTCGCCAAGGAAGAAATCGCAGCGCGTGGCGAGGTAGGCGTCCAGGATGACCTCGCGGGCCGCGGCGTGGAGGTCGACGCCCGGCTTCACCCGGACCTCGATCTCGCCCTCATGGGCGAGACGTGTTGCCTCGAGCAGGCGCAACCGCGGGCCGTAGCGCTCGCCCAGGGTCGCAGCGCAGCGCGTCAAGTCGGTGAGCAGGAAGATGCCGCCGGCCGGCTGGTCGCTGACGAACCGGTCGATGATCGGAAGGTAGTGGTCGAAGTCGAGCCACGCGCGCTCCAGGCTCTCGACGTCCTTGCTCGTCGACTGAGCGCGAAAGTGGACTCCCAGCATGGGTCGTCGGACGAGCACGGTCGTCGCGAGATGATCGACCTCGGACGCGATCTCCGGAGTCGGCCTGAGATACTTCGCGAACAACCCCCGGTAGGCGTCTTCGCCCGTCCCCCCGGCGAGCCAATGCCCGGCCGGCGCCCAGGGCAGGATGTCGAGAAGGCGGTTATGGCAATCGGCGACGGTGACGTCCTCCTCCGCGGAGAGCGCATGGAGCGAGGAGGTCCGGTCGGCGTAGGCGCGCCCCGCCTCGACCGACGTGGTCCGGAGAGCGTCGGCGCGCCATCGGCCAGGGAAGAACGTGAGGTCGCCGCGCGCGAGGTCGTCGATACGGGCCGAGGAGACGGGCAGAAAATAGGCGTCCCAGGCATTGTCATATCCCGGCGCGGGGTAGGTGCCGTGACGCCCCCAGTGGACGATCGGAATCCGGCCGGCGATCTCCGCGAAGGCCAGCTGGCCGATCGCGTGATCGACCTCGCCCCAGAAGCCGCAACCCCAGGGCTGGATCACGTGATAGCGCGGCTTGGCGGTCGTACCGCCCGCGGCTTTCCGGGATGCGGCCCTTCCGATGTAGGTTTTCGCCGCTTCGTACTGCTCGAGGCCGAGAGCGATCGACGCCATCAGGCCGTGGAGCTCCGGTGAGGCAAGGCCGCGGGCCGACGCCGCCTGGCAGAAATGAAAGGCCCGCGGCAGGTTGCCGGTCGACCATGCGTCCAGCGCCGCGATCCACGCCGCCTGCCATGCCGGCTCGGGCTTGAGGGGGTTCACGATGGCCGTGTCCGTCAGCCCATGTCGACCAGCAGACGATTGATGTAACGCGTGCGGGCGTCGTCGCCGAGCGAGCACCGGAGCGTCACGCGGGGAACAGGATAGCCGGCGCCCCGCACCGAGGCGTTGTTGGGGCCGAGGCCGTAGCGGGCCCAGGCGAGGAGACGGCGGCCGGACCGCGGCTGGAGGCCGCGATGCAGACCGTAGGTGTTGCTGAAGCATGCGGTTCCCGCCGGCCCCCGAAGGGTTTCGGTGGCATCTGCGAACAGATGCTCGGTCGCCGCCTCGAGATCGGCGCTGTATCCCTGACCGACGAAAAACGACGACGCCCCCTCCGGATCGACCGGATCGCCCTTCCTCGCCCGGGCGTCGAGCAGCTGACGGATCCCGTCGACCCGGTGGCTCGCTCGGATGAACTGGTGCGGGCCGGTTTCGTCATCCAGGACGTCGGTCAGATAGATGAACATCACGCAGAAGCGGAAGTCGTCGGGATCGCGATGAAAGTCCTGGGTCAGGCGCGCCTTGTCCGCCCGCCCGCCGAACGACCACCAGGCGTGGAGCGAATACAAGGTCGGCACGCACCCCAGGTGGGCCTCCGCCAGCGCGAGCAGCCGCGGATCGTTGGCGAGGGTCAGCAGATGCGGCGCAGTGATGACGCTGCGATAGGCGTAGGCGCCGAGATGGGCGGTGGTAGCAAGCTCCTCGATCGCCTGCGGCCGCGTGTCGGCGTGCTCGAGGACGTGCCCGGCAAAGACCGGCTCGCGATCGAGATGGGCGCGGATATCGGCAACCTGCCGGTCGGTGAGGACCCGGCCGAGAGGAAGAAAGCCGTCGTCGGCGAGGCGCATGAGGCGCGCGGGATCGGCTGGTAGGGTCGACCGCATGTCGCCGGTCAACGCGGCGATGTGCTGGCTCATCATGTCGGCGATCGCGCTCCGGCCGTCCGGCCCGATGTGGTCGACCAGCTTATAGAGGGTGCTCCAGGCGATGAGCTCGGAGTTGATCGCGTCGCTCATGGCCCGCCGCCGGCGCCAGGGTGGGAATTCAAGGCAATGAACACGGGTTGGTTCCAGAACGAGGTCGAAGAAAATGGTACCGATTACGCTAGCACACGCTCGATAAAATGACTCCGCTCGCCAAGGCTCGCTGCGTCATTCCCTGCTGCGTCCGGACGGCCACGCTCGATCCCGGAGCGCACGCGCGAGCTGGCCGATGGCTCTGTCCCAGGTTTCGCCCGGACGGCGTAGGAAGCCGCGTGTCCTTTCGAACCACGGCATGTGGTCCTGGCCCAGAAAGTAGTAATCGGAGTGGGGGTACAGCAGCCAGGTTTCCACGCCGGCCGCCGCGCCCGGCGTATAGGCGGTGGTTCCCGTCGATATCATCAAGTCCAGGCCGCTCGCGAGTCCGAGCACGCCCTCGATGTCGTTGAACAGGTCGATGCCGTGGTGGCGGTGGATGGTGACGCCGAAGGTCTTCTCGGCGGCATCCAGTTCGTCGTTGAACTCGCCGTACTGCATGTTGACGAAATGGACGCCGGGAGTGGCGAGAATGGGTCCCCATTCCACAAGGTCGGTGTGGATGCGAAGAATCGCGGTGGTGCGCCGAGCGCTGCGCCACGCGATTCCCACCTTTGGTCCGGGACCGAGGCCCGAAAGCCAAGTCTTCGCCCTGTCCAGCTGGCGCCGGTCGGCGGTGAGATAGGCCTTCGTTCTCTTGAACGAGTCCGATGACGGGCGCAGGAACCGCGCAAGGCTCGCCATCGCCACCTGCGCGACGATGTCGGAGGCACGAAGCCGCGGGGCGGGAGGGTCTTCCCGACCGACGAACTCGAGGGACGGCAACGCCCGGGCGAAGATCGGCTGGAGCCGCCGGTCGATCTCGACGACGACCTGGGCTCCGCTTGCGGCGAGGTCCGGCAGCATCGAGCCGAAGATCAGCTCGTCGCCTAGTCCCTGCTCGCCCCATACCAGGAGCTTGCCGTTCAGGCGGCCGCCGTCCCAGGTCGGCAGGTCGAACGGACGTGACGGCAGGCCGGCGGGTGGTTCGAAGCGCCGTTCATAATGGTGCCACGCGGCAGGCAGTTGTCCCTTCAGCATATAGTGGGCCGCCAGAATGAAGTAGGCGCGCGAGAAGTTAGCGGCGATCGCCAGCGCACGCCTGAGGGCGCGGTGAACACCTTCCAGGTCCCCGAGATTGAGCAGAGGGTCGGCGGGATTGGCCGTGTAGCGCGGGTCGAGCGGGTCGAGCGCGATCGCTCGCCGCATCGCGGCGAGGGCCGCGAGATGCCGATCGACCGCATCCAACGCAAACCCATGGTTGTCATGGTGCCGGGGATCGGCGGGATCGAGCGCCACAGCGCGGCGGGCGAACGCGAGAGCAAGCCCCTCGGCGCCGCCGGTGCGCATGAGTTCTCCGGCGTTGCCCCAGCGGCCGGCCCCATCGGGAGCGAGGGCAAGCGCCCGGCGATAGCTGGCCATCGCCTCGGGCCCACGGCCGAGGTCCTTGAGCGCGTTGCCACGATTGTTCAGCGCGTCGACATGATCGGGCGCCACCCGCAACGCCCTATCGTAACTGGTTAGTGCCTGGTCGAGACGTCCGGCGGCCGCCAGGATGTTTCCAAGATTGCTGAGGGCGCCGGGCTTGGCCGGGTCGATCGAGACGGCGCGGCGATAACCGGCGATAGCCTCCTCGCGCCGGCCCATGACCGCCAGGAGGTTGCCGCGCTCGATCCAGGCCGGAGTCGATGTCGGCCGAAGCGCGAGCGCCCGCCCATAGCTTTTGAGCGCCTCATCCCGACGATCCTGACGAGCGAGCCCCTTGCCGCGTTCGATGAAGGCCTCGGCGTAGTCGGGTGCGAGAACGACCGCGCGGCGGTAGCTGTTGTCCGCTTCGCCAATCTGCGCTCGGGAGGCCAACACCGCGCCGCGATGGAAATGGGCGGAGGGCGAGCCCGAGTGGATTTTCATCGCCCTCGCGATGAGCGCCTCGGCACGGCGGTGGTCGCCTCGCTGGAGATCGACGACGCCGAGGAGATGGAGCGCGTCGAAATGGCTGGGATCGGAGCAGAGGATTGTCCGATAACGGAGCGCCGCCTCCGGGAGATTCCCGTCCCGATGTGCCGCGAGGGCGTGCTCGTGCATTTCGGCAGGGCTCACCCGGCGCCCCAAGCCCCAGGGGTGGGCCGACTCGCAAGCCGGACAAGGGGCGCGACCGAGACGATCACCGAAGGGGCTTGCGGCAGCATGTCCTATGTCCCTCCGCGGGCCTCCCCCGACGCCGCCGTCAGGACGTTGCCGCGGACGCGGCGTTCCTGTATGCCGGAAAAAAACCGCCGCCGTCGAGGGTATGACGCAGCGGATGCGTTCCACCGACGGCCGTCGTAGCGAGAGGATTTCGATGTCGGACGACGTAGGTATCAAGGATTTCCTGACCCGTCTCAACCAAGCCGAGAGCGCCGGCCGGGCCAAAGTCCTGGTCGATTTCAACAAGGTCACTCATATCAGCTCTCCCCTCCCCTTCGAGTCCTTCAAGGGTCAGATCGCCTACATCTACCTCGCGCTCGTCGCCGCCCTCGCGATCGCCGCGCGGTGGGTCGCCGGTCTCACTTGGACCGACACCCTGATCGGCCTCGGCGGGATCAGCGTGGTCTATTGGGTGCTCGGCAGGATGCTGCTCGAGCGGCGGGCCAAGCGACAGATTGTCGCGCGCCTGCTCTCCGACGGCGACGCCTGGGAGAAGCTCTGGCGCTACGGCGGCATCACGTTGCGCATCGAGGAGCCGAGCGGCGCTTCGGCGTGGGTGGCGCCGGCGGACCGCTGGAAGGACGCCTACCGGCATCTCGGCGATTGACCTGTTGTCTTTCGACCGCCATCGAGGCCGGCGGCCGAGCTTGTCGGGATGCGGTGGGAAATCTAGCATGACTCATGATCGCTGAGCGCCGGGTGCTGGCCGTGGTGGCGGCGCGTGGCGGGTCCAGGGGCCTGCCGGGGAAGAACCTGCTGCCGCTCGGCGGCCGGCCGGTCGTGGCGTGGTCGATCCTTGCCGCCCGGGCTTCGGGTATCGTCGATCGGACGGTCCTCTCCACCGACGATCCGGCCATCGCGCGCGCCGGTCGCGATGCGGGCGGGGAGGTCCCCTTCCTTCGTCCGGCCGAGCTCGCCACCGACGAAGCGAGCGTGCACGACGCGCTCATCCACGCGCTCGAGCAGGTCGGCGACGGCTTCGACTACGTCGTCCTGCTGCAGGCGGCCTCGCCCTTGCGCACCGCCGTCGATATCGACGGCGCGATCCGGACCTGCGTCGCCGCGGGGGCGCCGGTCTGCATCTCGGTTGCGCCCGTCGATAAAGTTTACTGGTCGTTCCACCTGACGCCCGATGGCCGCCTGCAGACGGTCCTTGGGCCGGAGTGGCAGGCGCGCCGGCGCCAGGATCTGCCGCCCGCCTATGCGCCGAATGGTGCGGTCTATGTGGCGCAAGTCGACTGGTACCGCCAGCATCGGGTGTTCATTCATCCCGACACCGTCGCCTATGTGATGCCGCCCGAGCGGTCGTTCGACCTCGACACGGCGCTGGACATGAAGGTGATCTCTGCCGTATTTGCCGCTGAAACTGGCGGATGAGCGCAAGGACGATCGAGCCATGAGCAAGCTACTCAAAGGGAACTTCGAGCCCAAGAAGCCCGTCAATGCCCCGGCGCCGACACCGGAGACGCTGGAGGGCCGCTTCGAGCGCGAGGCGATGAAGCGCCTGGGCGGCAGCATCGCCTATGTGTCGAAGAAGAAAGTGATGTGGGACCTGAAGAAGAAAGACTAGGCGTCCGCGCGGCTTAAGATCCCGTGTCTCACCGGCGGACGGACGGCGGCAGCGTCGGGCGCGCGCTCGTGCAACGCATGAGCGGCCTGACCTGGGATCGCCACGGGCCGATGGCGCTCGCCAACGCCGAACGCAACCGGGCTCTCCTCCATCATGGACAATCGATCGCAGCGCTGCGCGACGCCGCCATCGGCATCGGCGACAGCGCCATCACTATTGCCAGCGGCCCGAGCGTCGCCAGGCGCGATCCGGGCGCGACGATCAGGGCATCCGGATATCGTGGAGCGCTGATAGCGGCCGATAGCGCCTTCGCGTACTGCCTGCGCCACGGGCTGGTGCCCGATCTGGTGGTGACGGTGGACCCGCATCCGACCCGTATCGTGCGGTGGTTCGGCGACCCCGCCCTCGATACGTCCCGCCCCGGAGAAGACGACTACTTCCGCCGCCAGGACCTCGAGCCGAGGCACGAGAAGGAGATGCGAGCCAACGACGAGACGCTGGAGCTGATGCGCCGTCACGGCAAGGGCATCCGCATCGCGCTATCGACCTCGGCATCGGAGGCGGTCGTCCGGCGCGTCATAGACATCGGCATGGACATCTATTGGTGGAACCCGATGCACGACGACCCGGACCTTCCGGAGAGCGTTACGCGGCGCCTGTTCGCCGCCAACGGCATGCCCTGCGTCAACGCCGGCGGCAATGTCGGCACGGCGTCGTGGATGATGGCCCATGCGGTTCTCGGCAAGAGCGAGGTCGCGCTTGTCGGCTTCGACTTCTCCTACTACGCCGACACGCCTCACGAACGGACCCAGTACTACAAAGAGGCGGTTGCTTTGGTCGGCGAGACGAACCTCGACGACGTTTTCATGTGGGTCCATAATCCCCATCTAGACCTGTGGTTTTATACGGATCCGGCTTATATGTGGTATCAAAGTGCTCTGCTCGACTTGGCCCGCGACGCCGACTGCCGGACGGTGAACTGTACGGAAGGCGGTATCGTGTTCGGCGAGGCGGTCGATTTTCAACCGCTCGCGAGTTTTCTCGCCAGGCACGGCCGATGAGCCGGGCCAGGCTATTCGGAACGGCAGCATGACCAAGGTCCTGTTCGTCAACCCGCTCGTCCGCGAAGAAGACGTCCCCCGGCATGTGCCCTATGGCATCGCGCTCTTGGCGGCGATCGCCATGCGCGACGGCCATCTGGTCCAGGTCTATGACGCCAACGCCTGGCGGCTCGGCGAAGGGGCCCTTCGCGAGGTGCTGGGGGCCGACGACTGGGACGTGGTCGCCCTCGGCGGCATCACCACCGCCTACGGCTCGATCAAGCACATCGTCCGGATCGCGCGTGAGGTCTGCCCGAAGACGACGATCGTGCTCGGCGGCGGCGTGCTCACGTCGCTGCCGCGCGAGATGATGGGCTGGCTTCCCGAGGTCGATGTCGGGGTCATCGGCGAGGCATTCAAGACCTTCCCCGAGATCCTGGACCGCCTCGGGGCCGGCGACCGCGCCTGGCCGGCCGTCAAGGGAACGATCTCCCGCGGCCCCGGCGGCAAGCTGGCGATGTCGCCGGCGCGCGAGCTGCTGCATGACTTGGATAGCCTGCCCTTCCCGGCTTGGGAGCTGTTCCCGCTCGAGGAGGTGTATTTCCCCAACAGCCAGGTGCTGTTCTCCGAGGAGGGCATGCTGGCGACCCGCCGCCTCGACATCAACGCGAGCTACGGCTGTTCGCTGATTTGTCGCTTCTGCTATCACCTCGGCATCGCCGGCGACATGCGTTACGTCGAAGGCAAGGACGGCGAGCTCAACGTCGAGTTCGACCGCCCGGGCGCCTATACGCGGGTGATCCGCTACCACAGCCCGGAATACGTGGTGAAGCTCGCCCGCCATGCCTACGACCGGTTCAAGATCAACTTCATCGGCTTCCTCGACGAGAACCTGATGACCATGGACCAGTCGTCCAACCGGGTCTGGATGCGCGAGATCTGTCGGCTGTGGAAGGAGAACGGACTTCAACCCTCCTACCTCAGGGACGGCAGCGAGCGCACCGAGTCATGGACCGGCATCCACTGGTCCGGCACCAGCCATGCAACGCTGTGCACGCCGGAGATCCTGAAGGAGATGCGCTCGGCCGGCTGCTCGCACCTTGTCTATGGCTATGAGAGCTTCTCGCCCCAGGTGCTGAAGCGTCTCGGCAAAGGCTCGACCCCGAAGACCAACATTCGAAGCTTCTTCTGGACGCTCGAGGCCGGGATCCGGCCGATCCCGAACCAGATCATCGGCTTCCCCAGCGAGGACTTCGACTCGATCCGCGACAGCATGGGCGCCTGGGAGCGGCTCGGCATCGTGGTCAAGCCGTTCTTCGCCACCCCCTATCCAGGATCGGAATGGTTCGCGGTGTACCGGGAGTCGATCGAGGAGCAGCACGGCGGCGATCTAGAGAAGTTTGTCCTCGAGCTCGGCGACGCGACGAAGATCACCGCCGTCATCAGCCACAACTTCAACGCCGTCGAGCTTCTCGGCTTGCGCGAGCTCATGTTGATGAAGGATCGCGTCCGGATCGACGAGTACGAGAGGGTCTGGCGCGCCAGCCGGAAGATTCCGGCGGGCCATCCCTCGACTCTCTACCGCGACCCTTCCGCACTCGCCGTCGTCGGCGGATGATCGCGCGGGAGCCAGCCGATCACGCAACCGCCGTGTGCGCAATGTCGTAGGCCGCATGGCAGCAAACGCCACGCAACGTAAGCTCGAAGCCGCTCAGGTGCATCATCGTGCGGGACGCCTGCGCGACGCCGAGAAGCTCTATCGGTCAGTGCTTCGCCAGTTTCCTCGCCAAGACGAGGCCTGGCATCTCCTGGGCCTGCTTCGCCATCAGCTCGGAGACTCTCCGGATGCCGCGCGCCTGATCGAAGAGGCGCTCAAGGTGCAGCCGGGTGTCGCCGTCTACTACGAGAACCTTTCGGCCATCCAGCGAAGCCGCGGAGATCTGGTCGCGGTGGTCGTGATCTGCGAACGTGGCCTGCAGCACATCGACTCGCCTCGATTGCGCTCCGAGCTCGTCGAGGCCTTCATCGGCCTCGGGAGGTTTCCCCAGGCCCTGGGCGCCCTCGATCAGATGGATCGCCTGTCGCCGCCATCCGACGCTCGGCTCGCCGACCGCGCGCTTTGCCTTCTGCAGCTCGGGCAACTCGACGCCGCGGCGTCCGCTGCGGAGCAGGCGGCCTCCCGTAACGCCACGAACGGCAATGCTCTTTCGGTCCTAGCCGAAGTCGCTACCCGGCGCGGCCAGCACGCGCAAGCCGTTGCGCACTGGCGCCACGCGCTTCGGGTCCAGCCCGATTGGCCCGCCGCACGCCTCAATTTGGCATTGGCTCTGCTTCGTCAGGGAGATGCGCGCGCGGCGATGGACGCGTTCGAGGCGGTGGAGCTGCGGAACGATCAGAGCCTGGCGGCCGCCGCCCTCAACGGCCAGGCCGCCGCCCACCTGAAGCTGGGTCGGCCTGCCAAGGCAGTGCAGTCCCTCCGACGCGGTCTTGCCATTGCACCGGATGCTACCGAGAGCTGGAGCAACCTCTCGGAGGTACGTCGAGCGACCGCCAGCGCGGAGGCGCTGCGCTATGCCGACCGCTCGCTTGCGCTCGCCCTTTCGAACGCCGGCGCGCGCAGCAACCGCGCCCTCGCCCTGGCCGAGTGCGGCGATCTGCCGGGGGCGGTCTCCGCCCTTCGTCGAGCCATCGCGTTGTCTCCTGCGGACCCTACTTTCATCAACAATGTCAACGAGCCGCTGCGTTGGTTGGGCGCCAACGAAGCCGCCATCGTCCTATACCGGCGCGCGCTCGCCATCGATCCCGGCCACGCCGCCGCGCGGTACGGCCTCGGCACCGCACAATTGGCCACCGGCGACTTCTCCGCCGGGTGGGAAGGATACGAGAGTCGCTTCACCGGAGATCCCACCTTCAGCGTCCGCCCATTCCGGCATCCGCAATGGGATGGCGGATCGTTGGCGGGCACGGTGCTGATCTGGGGCGAGCAGGGGCTCGGCGACGAGATCATCTATGGCTCGATGTTGCCGGAGATCGAGCGTTCTGGCACGGCGGCGATCGTCGAATGCGACCGGCGAATGGTCGGAATCTTCGCGAGGTCCATGCCGGCCCTCGCCTTCGTCGCGCGCTCCGACCCGCCGGATCCACGCCTCTCGAGCGCGGATGTGGTCGCGCAGTCGGCCATGGCGAGCCTCGCCGGTCGCCACCGGCGCCGGCTTCTGGATTTCCCCGCCAAAGGCGGCTATCTGCGCCCGCGTCCGGACCTTGCGGATCGCTGGCGACGGCGGCTCACGGCCCTCGGGCCGGGCTTGAAGGTGGGATTTGCCTGGCGGAGCCGGCGCTCCGACGCGCTCGCCCGACGCTTTCATCCGCCGATCGGCGACTGGGCCCCGATGCTCGCGCGACGGTCGGCGACGTTTGTTTCTTTGCAGTATGGAGAATTCGAGGACGACCTGCGGTCGGTCGAAGGCGCATGCGGGGCGAAAGTCCATGTCTTCGCCGATTTGGATCTGCTCGATGACCTGGAGAACGTGCTCGCGCTGTCGTCGGTCCTCGACCTCGTCATCTCTACCGGAACGACGGCGTTCTGCCTTCCCGCTGCCGCCGATACGCCGGTTTGGCTGTGCACCTCGAGCACGGACTTCTTCATGTTCGGCACGGATCGGTATCCTTGGTTTCCCTCCGTGCGCGTCTTCCCGCACCCCTACGGCCAGCCGTGGTCGACGACAATCGGCCGCGTCGCCGATAGCCTGGCCGAGCTCGTCCGGATCAGGCACGGAGATCGGGCGCAGTCCGAATGAAGCCGACGATCAGAGCG
This sequence comes from Alphaproteobacteria bacterium, assembly GCA_009694025.1. Lineage (GTDB taxonomy): Bacteria > Pseudomonadota > Alphaproteobacteria > SHVZ01 > SHVZ01 > SHVZ01. Next base: position 15,525 of record SHVZ01000054.1, read on the forward strand.
CGAGAAAGTTCCTGAGGATGGCGAGGCCGACCTCGCCGCTCTTCTCCGGATGAAACTGGCAACCGTAGAGCTGGCCGCGACGCACCGCGGCACAGATCCGCGTTCCCTCGTAGTCGCAGTCGGCGAGGCGCACGGTCTCGTCATCCGGTTCGACGGCGTAGGAGTGGAGGAAATAGGCGGATGCCTGGCCGGACAAGCCGGCGAGGATGGTTCCGCTCCAGTCGTTGACGCCTCGGGCACGGGCGAGGGTATTCCAGCCGATGTGCGGAATCTTGCGAGCGCGCCCATCGACGCCGACCTTCGGCAATCGCCTAACCCTGCCGGGGATCACGCCGAGCCCGGCGTGCTCGCCGAACTCCTCGCTGGCGTCGAACATGACCTGCATGCCGACGCAGATGCCGAGAAGAGGCCGATTGCTCGCGGCATACCGCCGGATCGGTTCGATCAGGCCGCGCTCCCGGAGCCTCCGCATCGAGTCCGCCATGGCGCCGACGCCCGGCACGACCAGACGATCGGCGGTGTCGATCGCCGACGCGGTTTCAACGGCAGCAACGTCGGCGCCGCAATGGCGAAGCGCGCGGCACACGCTGAGCAGGTTGCCACTGCCGTAGTCGACGACCGTGACGCTGACCGTCATAGGGCCCTGACCGGAAGACCGCGCGCGCGCGTAGCGTGGCGGATGTCGGGGATGCCCAACGTACCGTAGTGCAGGACGTGGGCCATCGCGACGGCGTCGGCGCCGCCGTCGCCGACCGCCGCGCACAAGTGTTCGAGGGTGCCCATGCCGCCGCTGGCGATCACGGGGATGCCGACCACGCTCCCGACGGCACGGATCAGAGCGACGTCGAAGCCTCGGCGCGTTCCCTCGCGGTCGACTGAGGTCAGCAGGATCTCGCCCGCCCCCAGCGCCTCGCCTCTTCGCGCCCATTCGACCGCATCGAGCCCGGTATGCTCGCGCCCGCCGTCGCGGAGCGCTTCCCACTGACCGGGTCGGGTTGCCTTGGCGTCGATCTGCAGCACCATGCATTGCGACCCGAAGCGCTCGGCGACCTCGGTGATCAGATCGGGGCTGAGGGTGGCGGCCGAGTTGATTGCGACCTTGTCGGCGCCCGCCCGCAACATCACCTGCACATCGTCGGCCGATCGCAGGCCGCCGCCAACCGTGATCGGCACGAACACCTCTTCCGCGGTTCGGCGCACCAGGTCGGTGAGCGTATCGCGATTGTAGAGGCTGGCGACCGCATCCATGTACAGGATCTCGTCGGCGCCCTCGGCGTAGTAGCGCCGGGCAAAAGTCTGCGGGTCACCGACCTTGCGGACGCCCTCGAGCTGAACGCTCTTGATGAGGTTCGGCCCCTTGATGTCGAGCCGCGCGATGAGCCTCAGATTGGCCAACGCTTCAGTTGCCCTGCCAGACCGTGTGTCGCCGCCGCCACTCGCCATTCGCTCTCGTCCACAGATGCGGCGAACGGAACCGGTCGGCGAGATGGAGGAAATACTCGCGATCCATCAGAGGCTGCTCGAAGTGCCTGGACGCCACCGGGAATTCGTCGGCCGGCAGGCTGAGATAAGCGAACAGCTCGTCGATGAACCGTTCCGGAAACTCGCCATCGTATCGCCGCACCAGGGCCACCGCTTCGTCGCGCGCGATGTCGCCGGAACGAACCTCCTGTGCCGCATCGTAGGTCGCCCGGCCGATCCCGAACTTCACGTAGGTGGTGAAATAATGGAGGTCGTCGACCCTATCGTCGATGCTGTTGTACTTGCTGTAGGTTCCTGGTGTCCGCTCCGGCGATGCCTCGAAGCCGCCGTGCTCGACGGCATAGTAATAGCAACTCTGCGGGTGCCATTTGAGGTAATAGCCGAGATAGTGGACCTCGGTTCCTGTGCGGATCAGCGCATCCGGCTCCGCCGGCATGTAGGGGCGGAGATCGCTGTCGTCCAACCCGAAACGCGACTTGAGATCGGAAATCGCGACGCCGCCGAGGAACAGGCCGCTCCGGTCAGCGGTTGCGAAATAGGACGAGGGTCGTATCGCTTTGCCGATGTCGGCGACGGGGTTGCCGTATTCGGCCTCGTTCTCGCCGTAGAAGACGAGCGGGACGTCGTAGAGGATGGACATCTTCGGAGCGATGGACTTCTGGCCGAGGATGAAGGGTTGAAACGGATGGAAGAGGGTCTCGACCGCCAGCCTGGTCAGCAACCGGTGGACCCGCGCATTCGGCGTCGTCAGGACGTTATCGAATCCGGCGCCGATCCACTTCTGGAAGTCGTTCCATCCCCAGTCGGTATAAATGTGCGGTGCCCAGGTGACGGTCAGCGGGTGCATGCCGTAACGGTGCTTGAGCATGTGAGCGGCATAAAAGCTGTCCTTGCCGCCGGACCCGGGAACGATGCAGTCGTAGCGGCCATCGTGGCGCCGGTGGCGGTCGCAAAGCTCCCGAAGCGCCCGTTCTCTGGCAGCCCAGTCGATCCCCCGTTTTACGGTTGCCGCCCGGCAGCCGTCGCAGATTCCGTCGGCGTCGAAATGAATGGTCGTCTTCAGGGTGGATTGCGTGTGTGCGAATTCGACCGCCGAGTTCGGTCGCTGGTTCGAAATGACGCATGATCGACAGAAGCGGACCTCTCGCGGCAAGCCGTAGCGCGCATCGAGCTCGTCGGGCGCCTTCGCAAAGCTGTCCATGTCGATCGGCTGGTGCCGCGCAAACTCTTCCATAAAAATGCTCAGACCTAGCCTGTCGTGTCGCCTAGTCGAATAGTTGCTTGTAGTCGTGGTTGGCACGTTCGAAATCATCGATCTGGCCGATGTCGATCCAGTATTCCCAGATCGGAAAGGCGGTCGTCACCCCTCCATCGCCGATGACGCGGGCGAACAGGTCGGTCATATCCATCCGCTCGGCGGCTGGAAGGTAACCGAGGACGGACGGATCGAGAACATAGATGCCGGCGTTGACGAAAAGCGTGCGTACCGGCTTCTCGACGACGCCCAGGATCTTGTGGCCGTCGATCTCAACCACGCCGTAGGGGATCTTGAAGTCGTACTCGCGCACGCACATGGTCGCGGCGGACCGTTGTTCGTGGTGGAAATCGAGCAGAGTCTCGAAATTGACCTTGGTCAGGACATCGCCGTTCATGACCACGATCGGATCGGCCGGCGGCTCGCCGAGAAGTCTGAGCGCACCGGCGGTCCCGAGATAGGCTTCCTCCTCGAGGTAGCGGATGTCGCAGTTCCAGGCCCTGCCATCGCGGAAATGGCTTTTGATCATGTCCGCCTTGTAGTTGACCGCGATGTAGAAACGGCGGAAGCCGAACTGCAGCAGGGACTCGAGGATCGTCTCGAGGAGCGGCTTGTGGCCGATGTTGAGCAGCGGCTTCGGGCGATCGCTGGTCAAAGGGCGGAGACGGTTGCCTTGGCCGCCCGCCATCAGCACGACCCAATTGTCGCGCTGCCGGCCGGCGACCGCCAGATCCTCCCATGTCCTGAGCTCGACGATGTGCCGACCGTCGTCGACGACCGGGATCTGCCGGATGAAGGTCTTGTTCATCACCGCTAGGATGTGAGCGGCGGTCTCGCCGGGACGCGCGACGATCGGGTCCCTGTTCATGATCTCCGCGACGGCGGCCTGCAGCGGCACCGAACGCAGGATGCCGCGCCGGATGTCGCCATCGGTGACGGTGCCCTGCAACCGCCCTTCGGCGTCGGCGACCAGGCAGATCTGCGCCGCCGTCCGGTTGAGATTCTCGATCGCTTCCAGGATCCGCGTCGTCGGGGCGACCAGCGTCTCGCGCCATGACTTCATGGCGTCGATCCTGACGCGGCCGCTCCGGTCCCTTCCTCTGACACGGCCACCTTCCTCCGTCGAACGCCCCGGCGCGTGCCGGTAGATAGCCTCAGGCGGTTGATTTGCCTACCCGAAACCGCGCCGTCACCGCGGCTGCGGTACGTCATAAAACCGCTTGAGCAGGATTCCTTCCAGCCGAAAGGACTTGAGAACGTCGCGGATACGCCCGGCCGCACCCGGAGACCCGTAAGGCGTCCGGGCCGGGCCGACAGTCGCACGAAATCCCGGATCCAGGGCCTTTCGGACCGCGGCGACGATCGAGTCGCGCCGGGGGGCGCAGTCGATGACCGAAGCGGCGCGAAGCCGTCCCCGCTGACGGTCGCCCACGTTCACGGTCGGTACGCCGAGCGCCGGCGCCTCGATCAGGCCGCTCGAGGAGTTCCCGACGACCGCCGCGGCGTGCTTGAGCGCGCTGAGATAGAGTTGCTGGCCCAGGGATTCGTGAAAAATCACCCGGTCCGAGCCTGAACGGGCGTAGGCATCGATCGCCTCTCGGATCGGATCGCTCCCGGGATCGGCGTTGGTCCCGGTGATCAGGACCTGATGGTCCGGGAATTGGTCGAGTGCCGCCGTAAGCTCGGTCACGGCGCCCTCGTCGTCGCCGCCGAGGGTGACGGGATGATAGGTCACGACGAAGAATCCGCCGCCCGCGGCAAGGCCCAGCGACCGATCGAGCGCCGTCCGGTCGACGAGGTCGATGCGCGCAATGTTATCGAGTCCGGCGGCGCCGACGACGAAGACGCGGTCGGGCGACTCACCCAGCTGGATCACGCGATCCCGATAGGCGTCGGCGGCGACGAAATGAAGGTGAGCCATCTTGGTGACCGCATGGCGTATGGCCTCGTCGAAGGCGCCTTCGGTCGCTTCGCCGCCGTGTACATGGGCAATCGGCACGCGCGAGATCATCGCGGCCGTTGCCGCCGCCAGGACCTCGAACCGGTCGCCCAGTAGAAGCAAAATATCCGGTTTTAGCCGGCCCAGCACTTCAGCGACCCCGACAATCCCGTCCGAAACGGCACGCGCGATGCCGGTCGGGGAGTCGTCCAAGAGTCGCATCTCTACAGGGGCGTCGATCGCAAACCCGTCGCCCTCGATCGCCTCGATCGTCCGCCCGAACTTCGGTTCGAGATGGGCGCCGGTGACGATCAGCTGCAGCTGCAATGCCGGGTCGGCCGCGATCTCGTGCAGGGTCCAGCGCAACAGGCCGTACTCGGCCCGACTTCCGGTCAGCACACAGATCTTCCGACGCGGCTCGCTCACTATGGGTCCCGCCGGATCAAGCGGCGGCACCCCTGATCGTGTCGATAACCCGGTCCTGATCTGCTTCCGACAAGCCGGTCGAGCACGGCAGCGTCAGAACCGTCGGCCAGATCGCATCTGCGACCGGCATCGCCGATACCGGCGCCTCGCGATAGGGGGCCTGAAGGTGCATGGGCCGCCAGAACGGCCGGGCCTCGATGCCGGCGTCGCGCAGCTTCGCACGAACCTGATCGAGCGGCGACGCCGACGGCCCGAGTGTGATCCCGGAAAGCCAGCAGGCGCTCCCATCTTCGGTCGGAAACATACCGACGCCGTTGAGCCCGCGCAGACCCGCCGCATAGCGCGCGCGGATCCGGCGCTTGGCGCCCACCAGCTCCCGCCAACGCTCCATCTGGGCGCAACCTACCGCCGCCTGGAGGTTTGTCATGCGGTAGTTGTAGCCGATGCGATCATGCGTGTAGTCGTCGCCGAGCCGGGCCGTGCTCGTCAGATGGCGCAAGGCTTTCAGCGCGTCGAGGTCGTTGCCGACGACCGCGCCGCCGCCCCCGGAGGTAACGGTCTTGTTGCCGTTGAAGGAGATAACGGAGAAGTCGGCGCCGAACTCGCCGATCGCCTGCCCGCCCGAGGTAGCGCCGAGAGCCGCGGCAGCGTCGGCGACGACCGGCAGGCCGAAGTCGCGTGCGGCCGCAACGACCCGGTCGATCCCGGAGGCGGCCCCGAGGGTGTACACCGGCATCACGGCGGCGATCCTGCGGCCGCTCGGCGTATGCAGAAGACGCGCGCCATCGCGACGCGTATCGCGTTCAAGCGACCGTCGCAGCAGTCGCGTATCGAGGGCCCAGGTCGACGGATCGACATCGAGCAGCCACGGCCCGGCCCCACAATGGGCTATGGCGTTGGCGCTGGCGATGAAGGTGAAGGTCGGCAGCACGACGAGGTCGCCGGCGCCGACGCCGGCCGCAAGCAGCGCCGCGTGCAAGGCGGTGGTCCCGGAGGACGTGGCGACGGCGCCAGCCGAGCCCGTCGCTTCCGCGACCAGCCGCTCGAAGCGGGAGACGAACGGCCCGACCGACGAAACATAGGTCGACGCGATGCACTCCTGCAGGTACCGACTCTCGTTGCCGGACAGATCGGGCTGTGTGAGAGGGATCATCGGGCGACTACATCTTCTGATCGAGGTCGCGGTCGAGCTCGTTGTGGCCGAGCTCCGGCACCGCCGCCCGAATGGCGGCAACGACATCGCCCTTCGCCCAAACGGGTGACTGCCGGATTCGGGCGATCTCCCGGAGGAACCCATCGACGATCGCCGGGTCGGACGGCCGCTCTCGCGCCACGCCGATGCCGCGAAAGGTCTCCAGGTCGACGACATCGCCATCGCGGTGAAACTCCTCGACCGCCTTCTCGCCGGTCGTGTCCGTCGCCGAGAAATAGCAGGGCCAGGATCCGTTCGCCGTGCCCACGGCGTCGATTGCTTCGCGTTCGCTCCGGCAGGGCATGGGCCGGTAGCCGTGGTGCCTGAGAAACGTCGCGGCGAGGTCGGCGAAGCTCTGCAGGTGCTCCTCTGCCCGCATCTTCGGGAAGAGTACCTGTCGGTTCTCGCCGAGAAAGGCGGCGAGCAGACAGAGTTCGCCGGCTTCAACGTGCGAGATGAAATACCGCCGGACATCGGTCGGTGCGGATAGGGGCTGGCGTTTGGCGAGCCGCTGCTCGAAGCCTTCGAGCAGGCTGCCGGCGGAGAACGCCACGTTGGCGAAGCGGGCTGAGGTCGCCGTCGCCGCGATGTCGCGCCCGAACAGCACCCGCTCCATCAGGTTCTTGGTCGCGCCCATCAGGTTCGCCGGCCGCACCGACTTGTCGGTCGAGACGGAAAAGACGCGACTGAAGCCGAGGGCCGGAGCTGCATCGAGGCACCGCTTCAGGCTCTCGACGTTGACCTCGATCATCCTGAGCAGGCTGTAGACGTCCCGCTCCGAGCGGACGTGCTTCATCGCGGCAAAATTGATCAGCGCGTCGTAAGGCGCGCGGTCGGTCGCCAGGCGAGTAAACTCGGAGGCGCCGAAATCGACGCTCGCGGTGCGGAAGTCGCCGGGCAGCGCGATCGGCGATGACCGCAGATCGCGAACCAGCTCGACCAGGGCGTTCTCGTTGACGTCGACCAGATGCACCGCCGCCGGACGATAGGCCGCGACCTGTTTGACGAAGGCGCTGCCGATGGACCCTCCCGCGCCGACGATCAGCAGACGCCGGCCGGCGATGGCCTCGGCAAGGCGGCCGGCATGGGCGGCGACGTCATCGGCGAACAGCGAGCGCGAACGCCCGAGGATCCGGGCGAGCAGGGCGTCGTCGGTTGAAGACCGTGGGATCAAGAGCGGGCGTCGCGGTTGCTCGGTTGTCCGCGGCGCATGGTTACGCTGGCGGACTTGGCCAAGGTACCGCAGGCCACTGGACCGGGGCTACAGCGAATGATCACGGATGCCTCGCGCCGACCGCGTCGACCAAGGCCTGCGCGACTCGGGCGACCACATCCGGCCAGTCGCCCGGCCGGCGCTGCCGGAACAGGCGGGCGGTCGGATACCAGGGGCTGTCATCGCGGTCGAGGAGCCAGCGCCAGTCGGGCGTGCGGCGGAGGAGGACCCAGACCGGCTTTCCGAGCGCCCCGGCGAGGTGGGCGACCGAGGTGCAGGTGGTGATCACCAGGTCGAGCGCCGAGATCGCCGCCGCGGTGTCGGCGTAGTCGTCGAGCGCCGGACCGACATCGTCGAGGAGGCCTGGCGGCAATCGATCGATCTGGTCGCGCCCGAATTCCTTCTGGAGCGCGAAAAACCGGGTGCCGGGGACGGCCAGAAGGGGTTCCAGCAGCGTCAACCGGATCGAACGGTGGGGTTCGGCTCCCTGGGACGGATTGCCCTGCCAGGTCAGGCCGATCCGGTAGCCGCGCAGCCCGAGTCGCGACTGCCAGCGCTCGCGACGGTCGGGCGCCGCCTGGAGATAGGGAACGTTTCCGGGAATCGACGAGATCTCGGTCGCGAAGACACGCATCACACTGCCGAGCGGCAGTTGCAGGTCGAACGGCGGAAGGGTGTCGCCCGGCCGAACGAGCGTGGCGTTCCCAGGCAGAGACGCGAACAGGGCGAGGAGGCGCCGCGGGCATTCGAGCAGAACCTCGCCGCCGCGCGCCGCGATCAGCGGGACGTAGCGGGCGAACTGGATCGTGTCGCCATCCCCCTGCTCCGGGTGCAGCAGGAGTCGGCGACCGGCGAAGGGCGCGCCATCCCACAGCGGCTGGGGAAAGTTGCGGATCGGACTCGGAAAGCCCCTGACCTGCCAGCGTGCCTCGTAGCCCTCGAGACCGGACCGCATGTCGCCTTTCAGGAGGAAGGCCATCGAGCGGTTGAAGATCGCTTCCGGCCATCCCGGCGCCACCGCGAGGCAGGCGGTGTAGGTCGCGATCGCCGCGCCTACCTCGCCTGCTGCCAGTTGAGCGGTGGCGAGATTGTTGCGCGCCATCACGAGGCCCGGCTGAGCGGCGAGCGCGCGACGATAACCTCGGAAGGCCGCCTCGTAGCCCTCCGCGGCGCGGTCGATATTGGCGAGGTTGTAGTGGGGATCCGGCAGGTTTGGGACCAAAGCGAGGGCGCGGCGATAGCTGGCGGCCGCCTCCGCCCCGCGCTCAAGATCGCCGAGGATGTTGCCGCGGGTGTTCAACGCTTCGGGGAAGTGCGGCTGGCGCCGCAGCGCGACGTCGACCTCGGTCAGCGCATTGGCGGGCTCGCCCGCCAGCGCGAGGAGCATCGCCAAGTCATGTTGGACCGCGTCCTCGTGGGGCCGCGCGGCGATCGCGGCACGTGCCGCGGCGATAGCGTCGCCGTAGCGCTCGAGCACTCGGTACAGCGACATCAGGCGAAGCCGCGCCTCCCAGAGATCGGGATTGAGCGCGAGGGCCCGCTCATAGGCCGCCGCCGCCGGCGCCGGGGCGCCCGAGCGCTCATGGGCGAGTCCGAGAAGATAAACAGCCTCCCAAGGCGGCGGCGATGCGCCGGCGACGCGCGTCAGCGGATCGACTGCGTCGAGGGGCCGGCTGAGCTCCAGCAGTGCGTGGCCAAGGTTCATCAGGACGTCGGTCCGTCCAGGCAGAGACAGGGTCACTTTCTCCAGGATCGGCAGGGCCTCGCCGGCTCGCCCGAGACGCATCAGCGCCACCGCCCTTAAGTGCAGAAGCTCGGCGGCGTCGCCGAGGCGCGATAGGGCCGAACGGAGCGCGGCGTCGGCCTCGGCCGCTTTGCCGTCGTTGATGAGCTGCGCCGCCTGTCGCCAGATCTCGGCAGCCGACGCGGGCGAGGGCGCGGCGCCGGTCACCGGAGCCACTCCGCGACCCTGCCGGTCAGGCGCGTCGCGACCTCCTGCCAGTCGCCGGTCCGCCGCTGCCGCAGCAGCCGCGCCGTCGGATACCAGGGGCTGTCCTCGCGATCGAGCATCCAGCGCCAGTCCGGGCCGCGCTTCAGAAGGACCCACACCGGCCGGCCGAGCGCGCCGGCAAGGTGGGCGACGGCGGTGCAGGTGGTGATCACCAGGTCGAGATGGCTCAGCACCGCGGCGGTGGTGGCGAGATCGACGAGGTCGGGCCCCAGATCGATGGGCCGAATATCGGCCGGGACGGCCGCCATCTGCTCGCGTCCATGGTCTTTCTGCAGGGCATAGAACGTCGCCCCTGAAAGGCGCAGGAGCGGGTCGAGCAGCGCGAGCGGGATCGAGCGATGGGGTTCGTCGACCTGCCGCGGATTGCCTTGCCAGACCAAGCCGATCCGTCGGCCGGCCCCGGCGAGCCTTGGGGCGACGTGCCGGACCAGCTCTGCGTCCGGCCGGAGATAGGGGACGTCGTGGGGAAGGGTCGCCAACGTCGTGCCGCAGAGATACGGCAGGCTCATCAAGGGCGCCTGAAGATCCGCCTCGACCGGCTCGCCGCGGCGACAAAGCTCGGCTTTCCCCGGCAGGCTCCGGAACAGCCGGAGCAGAGCCGGGTGGCACTCGACGACGACACGGGCCCCCGTCGCCGAGAGGATGGGCACGTAGCGCGCCGCCTGCAGCGCGTCGCCGAGGCCCTGCTCCTGATAGAGCAGCACCGTGCGGCCGGAAAGCGGCTCCCCTTGCCACTCCGGAAGCCCCGGACGCCGCGGTCCGGCTTCCGGCCGGTGCCAGCGCCATTCGTAGCGGGCGAACCCGCGACGAAGATCGCCTTGCGTGAGGTGCCAGGTGGCCAGGTTGTTGTTGGCCGCGATGTCGTCGGGCCGGACCGCGAGGGCGCGGCGGAGCCAGCGGCCGGCAGTTGCGATATCCTCTTCGGCCAGCGCCGAGGTGGCGAGGCCGGTCAGTGCAATGACCTGGTCCGGAGCAACACAGAGCACGCGCCGATGGTATGTCGCGGCGAGGGTTGGGCGGCCGAGGCGCAGTAGGGCGTTGGCCGCGGTCGCGAGCGCGCCAGCATCGATGCCGGCTCGTCGGGCAATGACCAGCGCCTCCGCCATTCGGCCGCCCCGAAATGTCAGATCGGCGAGATTGGCGAGCGCAGCCGGCGCTTCCGGAGCGATCGCCAACGCACGGCGAAAGGCCGCCCGTGCGCGCTCGGCCCGGTCGAGCCGGTCGAGCGTGACGCCGTAGTCGTTCCAGCCGGTCGCGTTCTCTCTCCGGCAGGCGAGCGAACGTGCCCATGCCCATGCTGCGCGGTCGAAGAGGCCGGCGGCGAAGTAAGCCG
>SHVZ01000055.1 GCA_009694025.1 Alphaproteobacteria bacterium
AGAGCTGGCTGGCTTCGTCTGGACAGGTTTCGCCGCTGGATAAGTGGAGCCTCTGCCGGTTGTCGTTGCGGTGTGCCGTTGTCGGGGCGGCACGCAGGGAGGGCGTAGCCCGACCGGAGTGATGCCCCGACAACGGCGGCGAAAGTCATGCTGCCGCGACCTGCGGCAGGTGATCGAAGTAGACGCGATCCGGCGTTCGGCCATCGAGGCTCGAATGCGGCCGCTTACGGTTGTAGAAGTCGAGATACCGGCCGATCGAGACGCGCGCGTCGCCGACGCTGTCGTAGGCCCTGAGATAGACCTCTTCGTATTTGACCGAGCGCCAGAGCCGCTCGACGAAGACGTTGTCCCGCCAAGCCCCCTTGCCGTCCATGCTGATCGCGATGGTGTTGTCCAGCAGCACGCCGGTGAACGCCGCGCTGGTAAACTGGCTGCCCTGGTCGGTATTGAAAATCTCCGGCCTGCCGTGCCTGGAGAGCGCCTCCTCGACCGCCTCGAGGCAGAACGCGACCTCCATCGTGATCGACAACCGCCACGACAGCACCCGGCGGCTGAACCAGTCGATGACGGCAGCGAGATAGACGAAGCCGCGCGCCATCGGAATGTAGGTGATGTCCATCGCCCACGCCTGGTTCGGCCGCTCGACCGCCACCGAGCGCAGCAGATACGGGTAGATCTTGTGGCCCGGTGCCGGCTTCGACGTGCTCGGCCGGCGATAGAGCGCCGCGATGGCCATGCGCCTCATCATCGTGGCCACGCGCTGGCGGCCGATCGCGACCCCCTCACCCCGCAGCAGATCGCGCAGCATTCGGCTGCCTGCGAACGGATAAGCCAGATGCAGCTCGTCGATCCGGCGCATCACCGCCAGAGCCGCCGGCGCCACCGCGCGGGCCCGGTAGTAGACGCCGCTCCGGCTCAGCTTCAGCAGCGCCGCCTGTCGGGTCAGCGCAAGCTCGTGCTCGCGGTCGATCATCGCTTTGCGCTCAGCAGGCCGGCCTTGTCGAGCGCACCGGACAAAAAATCGTTCTCCAGCGCCAGCTCCCCGATCTTGGCGTGCAGCCTCTTCAAATCCACCGCGGCCCCGGCCTCCGACCGCGCCCCTCCAGCCCCGAACACCCCCGCCGCCCCGTCGAGAAGCTGCGCTTTCCAGGTCGTGATCTGGTTCGGGTGAACATCGAATAGCTGCGCCAGCTCCGTCAGCGTCTTCTCGCCCTTGATCGCTGACAACGCCACCTTCGCCTTGAAGGCCGCTGTGTGGTTCCGCCGTACGCGTCGGGTCATTTGCTCTCCTGATCCGCGGCAATCTACGCCGCCGTCAGGCAGAAAGCCCCCTTATCCAGCTGTCCAGATTCCTCAGGCCAGCTCTAAGGATGGGGACGCGGTCATAGGTCCGTTCATCGAAAGGACCTCTCTTGATGCGGTTCTCTCGGAAATGGGAAAGCTGGCCGTCCAGGTCGGTGAATGGCTGGATTCGTTTCTCCCGACCGACTGGATGTCGGCGATGGAGCTGCGTCGCGCATTCGCACGAGCAAAGCTAGATTGGATCGCTACCTTCTATCCGAGGGCGAAGCGGTAAGGCCGCCCGCGCCCGGCGTTCGCCCCACGACCTTGTGAGTAATTTGCGGGACGAAGTGCCCGCCCCCTGTGGTTGCCTGGTGGTTGCCAGGGAACCGATCCGCCAACTCAAAAATTAGCTAACTTGTTGGAAAGACTGGCGGACCCGACACGATTCGAACGTGCGACCTTTGCCTTCGGAGGGCAACGCTCTATCCAGCTGAGCTACGGGTCCTTAGCCGGTGGGAACCTAGCGCAGAGCTTCTCCGCACGCAACGCAGGTGCCCGCGCGGCCTGGGCCCGGTCGATCTCGGCACCTGAGGGCAGAGGCCCGCCGAGGGAGGCGAGGAAAGCGGCGATGTCGTCGATCGGCTCCCGCCCGGCCAGGTCGCGGGTCAGCATGTGGTGGCCCTCCGGGTAGAGGACGATGCGCCAGGCGCCGGCGGGCGGCGCCGGCAGGCTCCGGATCATCCGGCAGGTCGGCGCTTTCGGCACGATGTCGTCGGCACCGCCATAGAGGACGAGCGCCGGGCCGGCGAGCGCGGCGGCGCCGGCGAGCCCTTCGTCCATCAACCGGACCAGGCCGTAGACCGCATCGGCCCGCGTCTCCCTGATGATCAGCGGGTCGACGGAGAGCCGGCGCAGCATCGCCACGTTGTCCGACGGCGTGATCGGCAGGCCGGCGCCGCTCATCGGCCACCACGGGATCGTGTGGGCGAAGAGCCAGAGCGGCGCCGTCTGCCAGACCGGCATGGTCGAGGCTCCCCAGACCGCGGGCGCGATCAGCACGACGCCGTCCACCTCCGGACGCGGGGCCTCGGCATGGGCGGCCAGCACCACCGCACCGCCCATGCTCTCGCCGATGGCGAAGACCGGGAGCCCGGGGTGGCGGGCACGGACGAGGGCGACCGCCGTCCGGTAGTCGGCGATCATCGCTTCGCTGCCATGCCAGTAGCCGCGGCCGGGCGCCTGACCGAATCCCCGCTGGTCGTAGGCGTAGACGGCGACGCCGCGCTCGGCGAGCTCGGAGCCGACCTCGGAGAAGGCCATGCGGTAGTCGTTGAAGCCGTGCAGCGCCACCGCCGCCGCCCAGGGACGGCCCGAGGCGGGCCGCCAGACCGCGAGCGGCAGGCGCGCGCCGTCGGCGGCGACGAGGCGATCGTCCTCCAGGCGCGGCGTCGGGCCGCCCGCCGCCGACGCCTCGGGCTCGGGCACCCAGACCACCGGCGCGCAGGCCGCGAGCAGCGCGAGGAGGAGGGCCCTCAGTCGGCAGCGTCCGGCTTGCGGGTGAGCTGGAGGAAGATGTCCTCCAGGTCCGACTCGACCGTCGACAGATCGTGGATGGCGAGCCCGTCCTCGGCCGCCGCGGCGAGGATCTGGGCGACCGGCGTCAGGCTCGGCCGATAGTGGACGACGATGCGGCGCGGACCCGCGAACGTCGCGCCGAGGCGCGCCAGCGCCGCCGGCGGCGCCTGGAGGTCGCGGTCGACGGTCAGCTCCAGCATCTTGGTATCGAGGCGCGAGACCAGCGCCGCGGTGGTGTCGTTGGCCACCAGCCTGCCGTGGTTGATGATGGCGATGCGGTCGCAGAGCTCCTCCGCCTCCTCCAGATAATGCGTGGTCAGGAGGATGGTCACGCCTTCGTCGTTGAGGCGGCGGACATAGGTCCAGAGCTGGCGGCGGAGCTCGACGTCGACGCCGGCGGTCGGCTCGTCCAGGACCAGCACCGGCGGGCGGTGGACCATCGCCTTGGCGACCAGGAGGCGCCGGCGCATGCCGCCCGACAGGGCGCGGGCATAGGCGTCGGCCTGGGGCGTCAGGCCAACCGCCTCCAGGATCTCGGCGGTCCGGCGTTCGGCCTTCGGCACGCCGTAGAGGCCGCCATGGAGGTCGAGGAGCTGGCGGGGCGTGAAGAACGGGTCGAGGTTCAGCTCCTGGGGCACCACGCCGATGGCGCCGCGGGCACGCCTGGGGTCCTTGTCGATGTCGATGCCCCAGACCGTGGCGTGGCCGGAAGTCTTGAGCACGAGGCCGGCCAGGATGTTGATCAACGTCGACTTGCCGGCGCCGTTGGGGCCGAGGAGGCCGAACAGGCTGCCGCGAGGGATGGCGAGGTCGACGCCGTCGAGCGCCAGCTTCGGCCCGCGCTTGCCGGAGGCCGGGTAGGTCTTGGTCAGGCTAGAGACGGCGACGGCGTGCTCGGGCTGGGACATCGAACCTGGGTTTCGCGGGTGTTGCCTGGGGCGCGCCTTCGGCTATCATCCGCCGCCGCCCCGGTCAAACGTCCGCCGGGGCCCGGAAGGGTCTGGAATGCAGCCGCTCGAAACCATCGCCGTCGAGGAACCGGTCGTCGCCTGCGACGGCGGCGACGGCGCGCTCGGCCACCCGCGCGTCTTCCTCAACATGGGCGACAAGCGCGAGATCGACTGCCCCTATTGCGGCCGGCACTACATCCTCAAGGAAGGCGCGGTCGCCCACGCCGCGCACTGAGGGCGTGTCCAACACCCGGCATCTCTATCTCGTCGACGGATCCGGCTTCATCTTCCGGGCCTTTCACGCGCTGCCGCCGCTGAACGCGCCGGACGGCACGCCGTCCAACGCCGTCTTCGGCTTCTGCCAGATGCTGGCCCGGCTGGTTCAGGACATGCGGGCCGACCGGCTCGCCGTCATCTTCGATGCCGGGCGCAAGAGCTTCCGCAACGACATCTACGCCGACTACAAGGCGCACCGCCCGGAGCCGCCGCCGGAGCTGGTGCCGCAGTTCGCCCTGATCCGCGACGCGACCCGTGCCTTCAACGTGCCGTCGATCGAGCTTGCCGGCTTCGAGGCCGACGACCTGATCGCGGCCTATGCCGAGGCCGCCACCAAGGCCGGTTACAAGGTCACCATCGTCTCCTCCGACAAGGACCTGATGCAGCTCGTCCATGACGGCGTCGAGATGTTCGACCCGATCAAGCTGAAGCGCATCGGCCGCGAGGAGGTGATCGAGAAGTTCGGCGTGCCGCCGGAGAAGGTGGTCGACGTCCAGGCGCTCGCCGGCGATTCGAGCGACAACGTTCCGGGCGTGCCCGGCATCGGTCTCAAGACCGCGGCCCAGCTCATCGGCGAGTATGGCGACCTCGACACGCTGCTCGCCCGCGCCGGCGAGATCAAGCAGCCGAAGCGTCGCGAGGCCCTGATCGAGAACAAGGAGAAGGCGCTGATGTCGCGCCGGCTGGTGCAGCTCGATCGCGCCGCCCCTCTGCCGGAGCCGATCGAGGCCTTCGCCGTCAAGGTGCCGGAGCGCCAGGTGCTGCGCGATTTCTTCCAGCGCATGGGCTTCCAGCGCCTGATCGCCAAGCTCGACGCCGCGCCCGATCCCGCGGCGCCGGCCGGCGGCACGGCCGCACCGGCCAAGATGGCCGAGAAGCCCGAGCAGCGCTACGAACTGGTCCAGGCCCTCGACCGGCTGGCGGCGTGGGTCGGGCGGGCGACCGACGCCGGGGTCGTCGCCTTCGACACCGAGACCACCTCGCTCGACCCGATGCGGGCGGAGCTGGTCGGCGTCTCGCTGGCGCTGGTCGCCGGCGAGGCCTGCTACGTGCCGCTCGGCCATCGGCCGGCCGGCGGCGGCCTCGAGCTCACGGCAATGCCGGCGCAGATCCCGCTCAAGGATGCGATCGCCACGCTGAAGCCGATGCTGGAGGACCCGTCGGTGCTCAAGATCGGCCACAACATCAAATACGACGCCCTCGTGCTTCGCCACCACGGCGTCCGGATCCAGCCGGTCGACGACACCATGCTGGTCTCGTTCGTCCTCGAAGCGGGCTCGCACGGCCACGGCATGGACGAGCTCTCGGAGCTCCATCTCGATCACAAGACCATCACCTATGATGAGGTCACGGGCACCGGCAAGACCCGGCTCAGCTTCGCCGAGGTCGCCCTCGACAAGGCCCTCGCCTATGCCGCCGAGGACGCCGACGTCACCCTTCGCCTCCACGCATCGCTCAAGCCGAGGCTGCTCCGCGAGCATCTGCTGACGGTCTACGAGACGATGGATCGGCCGCTGGTGCCCGTGCTCGCCGAGATGGAGGCGGCCGGCGTCAAGGTCGACCCGGAGGCGCTGCGCCGCTTGAGCCTGGAATTCGGGCGCAGCATGGCGAGCCTGGAGACCGAGATCCACCGGCTCGCCGGGCGGGAGTTCAACGTCGGATCGCCGAAGCAGCTCGGCGAGATTCTGTTCGACGAGCTCAAGCTGCCCGGCGGCAAGAAGGGCAAGACCGGCGCCTACTCGACGCACTCCGACGTGCTGGAGACCCTGACCGACGCGCACCCGCTGCCGAAGAAGATCCTCGACTGGCGGCTGGTGCAGAAGCTGAAGTCGACCTACGCCGACTCGCTGGTCGAGCAGATCAACCCTAAGACCGGCCGGGTCCACACCTCCTACTCGATGGCGGGGGCGGCGACCGGGCGGCTGTCCTCGACCGACCCCAACCTGCAGAACATCCCGATCCGCTCCGAAGAGGGGCGCCGCATCCGCGCCGCTTTCGTCGCCGAGCCCGGCCACCTGCTCCTATCGGTCGACTATTCGCAGATCGAGCTTCGCCTGGTGGCCGAGATCGCCGACGTCGAGCCCTTGAAGCGGGCCTTCCGCGACGGGGTCGACATCCATGCGCTGACCGCCTCCCAGGTCTTCGGCGTGCCGCTCGACAAGATGGACCCGCTGACCCGGCGGAACGCCAAGGCGATCAACTTCGGCATCATCTACGGGATGTCGGCCTTCGGGCTCGCCCGCCAGATCGGCGTCGCCCAGGGCGAGGCCAGCGCCTTCATCAAGGCCTATTTCGAGCGCTATCCGGGGATCCGCGCCTACATGGACAGGATGCGCGATCTCGCGCGGAAGCAGGGCTACGTCACCACCCTGTTCGGCCGTCGCTGCCATGTCCGGACGATCGCCGACAAGAACCCGGCGATGCGGAGCTTCGCCGAGCGTCAGGCGATCAACGCGCCGATCCAGGGCACGGCCGCCGACATCATCAAGCGCGCGATGATCCGCGTGCCGCCGGCGCTGGCGGCCGCCGGCCTCAAGGCACGCATGCTGCTGCAGGTGCATGACGAGCTTCTGTTCGAGGTGCCCGAGGCCGAGATCGAGGCGACCAAGGCGCTGGTCCGCGCGGTGATGGAAGGGGCGCCCGCCCCGGCCGTGGCCCTCGGCGTGCCGCTCATCGCCGACGCCGGCGTCGGCGCCACCTGGGCCGAGGCGCACTAGCGGCGAGGGCCGGCACGATCGCCGCGGCGTCGACGAGGCCGGACCTGCGGGGCGGCGCCCTTCTCGGCGCGACCGCGCCTCGTTCCTAGTCAACCGCCGAACACCACGCGATGCATGATCCGCCCGGGAAGCAGCGTGAACGCGCCCGCGATGACCAGGGCGCCGGCGAACAGCGAGATCATGGCGAGGCGATGCCGGCGCACGTGATGGCGGTGGGCGGCGAGCGCGGCCAGCGGCGTCAAGAGCAGCACGACGACGGAAAGAATGTGGATGGCGCTGAAGCCGCCAAATCGCCCCTGGCCGCGAATCGCGAACGAGGTGCCCGCGATCAGCAGCATCAAGCCGACCCAGACATAGCCGGTGGTCCGGTGCGGCAACGTGCCTTTCGGCGCCGCGAACTGGACGATGCCGAGCGCGAACGCCGCAATGGCCGCGACGGCGTGCACTTGCACGACCAAGGGAGCTGCAAGAAGCGGATCGAGCGACATTGGCGTCCCTTCGAGGGTTGCGATGCGCCGACGGCTGCGTGCTCCGGTCGGCGGTCGAGCCGGCACCGGACCATCGTCAGCCCAATGTTTACACTGACAACATGACGAATATTGACATCGGCAACGTTCGTCAAGAGAATATTTACACCGTCAATATTCCGGGAACGCAAGACCGTGAAGACGGCCAAGACGACGACGCGAGCTGGGCGGGCGGACGGGCAACTGCGCCCGAAGTCGGCCGCGCCCAGACGACCCGACCGCTATCACCACGGCTCGCTGCGCGAGGCGCTGCTGCAGGCGGCCGAACGCATCCTGGAGCAGGATGGCATCAACGGCCTCACCTTGCGCGCGGCCGCCCGCGAAGCGGGGGTGTCGCACGCCGCCCCGAAGAATCACTTCGGCGACATCGCCGGCCTCTTGAGCGAGCTGGCCGCGGTCGGCTTCGAGCGCTTCGCGGCCACGATGCGGATGGGCGTCCGCGACGAGGATCCGCCCGATCGGCGCCTGGCCGCCATCGGCCGCGGCTATGTCGCGTTCGCGCGCGCGCACCCTGACCTGTTCCTGTTGATGTTCCGAAGCGAGCGCCTGGACATGAGCCGTCCGGCTTTGCGGGCCGCGGCCGATGCGTCCGCCCGCATGCTGTCGGACGCGGTCGGCGCTCGTCGCAGCGAAGCGGTGGAGACGGCCCTGACGCTGCCGCAAGCCGCCGAGATCGTCGTCGCGTGGTCCCTGGTGCACGGCTTCGTCATGCTGCTCCTCGACGGCCGCTTGAAGCCGCTGTTGGCTAGGTTGCCGCCCGGCACCGACACCGACGCCCTGCTGGCAGCGGTCTTCGGCGCCGTCAGGCGCAGGGGCTGATCGTCACGTCCGGCGGCGTCAGTCGGCGGCAGCGTTGCGCGCGGCGCGCCAGTCCGCCATCAGCCGGGCGAAGCGTTCGGGCGCGATCGGGCGCGAAAGCAGGAAGCCCTGGGCTGAATCGCAAGACTTGCCGTCGAGGAAGGCGAGCTGGGCCTCGGTTTCCACGCCCTCCGCCACGACCTTCAGATTGAGAGCGTGCGCCATCGAGATCATGGCCGAGACGATGGCCGCGCCGTCGCTGCCGTTGGTCACGTCGTTGATGAAGCAGCGATCGATCTTAAGGGTCTGGATCGGCATTCGCTTCAGGCGGTTGAGCGAGGAATAGCCGGTGCCGAAATCGTCGATGGCGAGCTCGATACCGAGTTCGCGGAGCGCGGAGAGGATCGAGATCGCGTGGTCGGCATCGTGCATGACAATGCTCTCGGTCAGCTCAAACTCGAGCTGGCTGCCGTCGATGCCGCCTTCGGAAAGAATCGTCCTGACGTTATCGAGAAAATCTGGCCGGCGGAACTGCAGGAAGGAGAGGTTGACGGCGATTCTCGGCACCGAGTGACCGTCGGCCTTCCAGGCGACGATCTGCCGACAGACCTCCCGCAGCACCCATTGGCCGATCGCGACGATCAGGCCGGAGGCCTCCGCGACCGGGATGAATATGCTGGGCGAGACTGGTCCGAGCTCCTGGTCGGTCCAGCGGATCAACGCCTCCGCGCCGACGAGAGAGCGTGACGAGATGTCGACCTGCGGCTGGTAGTGGACTTCGAACTCGCCCTTCTCGAGGGCGCGGCGGAGGCGAAGCTCGAGCTTGAGGCGCTCGAGCGCACGCGTCTCCATGCCGCCGTCGAAGAAGCGGAAAGCAGAGGACTGCTGTTCCTTCGCATGCCCCATGGCGGTCGCGGCGTTGCGCACCAGCGCCTCGGCATCGGTGCCGTCGCCGGGATAGAGCGCGATACCGATCGATATGCCGACGACCAGCTCGCCGCCATCGAGACGAAACGGATCTGCGATCGCGTGCAGGAGACGCTCGGGCAGGCGCTCGATCGGCTCGTCGTCGCGGAAGTTCTCGACGATCACGGCGAACTCGTCGCCGCCGAGCCGGGCGACGGTGTCGTCGTAGCGGACCGCGTCGAGTAGGCGGCGGGCCAGCTCTTTGAGAAGATCGTCGCCGGCCCGGTGCCCCAAGCTGTCATTGACGAACTTGAACTGGTTCACGTTGACGCAGAGCAGGGCGAGCTTGCGGCCGGAAGCGCGACACCTCTCGATTGCTTGACCGAGGCGGGCCTGGAACAGCCAACGGTCCGGCAGTTGGGTCAGCGCGTCGTAGTTGGCCTGATGGTGAACGCGTCCCTCGTCCTGCTTGCGGCGGGCGATGTCGCTGAAGACGCCGACGAAGTTGACGATGCGATCGTCGATGTCGCGTACCGCGGCAAAGCTCAGCCACTCGACGTAGAGCTCGCCATTCTTGCGGCGGTTCCACACCTCGCCCTGCCAGTGGCCGGTGGTCGAAAGCATCGATTCCATCGCCTCGTAAAAGCCGGGCTCATGGCGGCCGGAGGAGAGGATGCGCGGCGTCTGGCCGACGACCTCATCCACTCGGAATCCGGTAGTGGTAGTGAAGGCGCTGTTGGCCTGGAGGATGCGCCGATGCGCGTCGGTGACGATAATCGCCTCGCTCGCGGTCTCGAAGACGGTGGCGGCGAGGCGCAGCCGCTCCTCGGCACGCTTGCGCGAGGTGATATCCGTCATCTTGCCTTCGAAGCAGACGAGCCGGCTCCGGCCGTCGCGAACAGCGTGGGTGCTTTCCGAAACCCAGATGACGGCACCGTCATGCCTCAGGATCTGGCTTTCGAAGTCCTCGACCTTGCCGTGGGCGGCGACCGCTTCCATGAACTCGCGGCGCCGATGCTCGATGACATAAAGACCGGAGCCGACATTGAGATCGGCGACCGCCAGCGCTTCAGCGGACTCGAAGCCGAGAAGGCGGGCGAAGGCGGTGTTGGCGCGGAGGATGCCGCCGTCCGGCAGGGTCTGGTAGAGGCCGTCGGCCGAGCACTCGAAGAGCGACCGATAGCTGGCCTCGGCCTCGACGAGACCACGAACGACGGCGCGTGATCGCCGCCAGTGGAACCCGAACGCGGCCATTCCGACGATCGCCAACCAGCCAGCGGCGATCCCGACATTCAACCAGACGCTCCAGACCGCCATCGGTGCTCCCGGCCCGCCGGCTTCGGCGGAGTTGCGATGGGAGCACTTTGGCGGGAGAACGTTAATAAAACATTAACACAACCAGTGATTAGAGGCGAACGGGGAGCTCCCTCGCCCGAGGCTCACCGCATGGTCGGGATGCTGAAGTCGGCGCCGGCGCGGATGCCTGTGGGCCAGCGCTGGGTCATGGTCTTCAAACGGGTAAAGAAGCGTACCCCCTCCGGCCCGTGCATGTGGTGGTCGCCGAACAGCGAGCGCTTCCAGCCGCCGAAGGAGTGGAAGGCGAGCGGCACCGGGATCGGGACGTTGACGCCGACCATGCCGATGCGGACGGTGTTGCAGAAGTCGCGGGCGGCGTCGCCGTCGCGGGTGAAGATGGCGGCGCCGTTGCCGTATTCGTGCCGGTTCACCAGATCGACCGCGGTCTTGTAGTCGGGCGAGCGCACGACCGCGAGGACGGGGCCGAAGATCTCCTCCTTGTAGATCGTCATCTCCGGCTTCACCTCGTCGAAGAGCGTGCCGCCGACGAAGAAGCCCATCTCATAGCCCTGGAGCTTGAGGCCGCGGCCGTCGACCACCAGCTTCGCCCCTTCGGCGACACCGCGGTCGATATAGCCCCGGACCTTCTCCATGTGCTGGCGGGTGACCAGGGGGCCCATCTCGGCTTCGGGGTCGGTGCCGGGGCCGACCTTGAGGCCGCGCACCCGCGGCACCAGCTTCTCGACCAGCTTATCTGCGACATTGCCGACGGCGACGGCGACGGAGACCGCCATGCAGCGCTCGCCGGCCGCGCCGTAGGCGGCGCCGATGAGCGCGTCGGTCGCCTGATCGAGGTCGGCGTCGGGCATGACCACCATGTGGTTCTTGGCTCCGCCCAGCGCCTGCACGCGCTTACCCGCGGCCGTCCCCGTCCGGTAGACGTATTCGGCGATCGGCGTCGAGCCGACGAAGCTGACCGCCTGGATGTCCTTATGGTGGAGGAGGGCGTCGACCGCCACCTTGTCGCCGTGGACGACGGCGAAGACCCCGTCGGGAAGGCCCGCCTCCTTCAGCAGCTCGGCCAGACGCACGCCGAGCGAGGGATCGCGCTCCGACGGCTTCAGGATGAAGCAATTGCCGGTAGCGAGCGCCACCGGGAACATCCACATCGGCACCATCGCCGGAAAGTTGAAGGGCGTGATGCCGGCGACCACGCCCAAGGGCTGGCGCACCGACCAGGAATCGATGCCGGTGCCGACCTGCTCGGTGAACTCGCCCTTGAGCAGCTGGGGGATGCCGCAGGCGAACTCGACCACCTCGAGCCCGCGGGTGATCGAGCCCTTGGCGTCGGAGAGCACCTTGCCGTGCTCGGCGGTGACGATCTTGGCGAGATCGTCCATGTTCCTCTCGATGAGGTCGCGGAAGGCGAAGAGCACGCGGGCGCGCCGGGCCGGCGGCGCCGCCGACCAATCGGGGAACGCCTTCAGACCCGCCCTGACCGCGGCATCGACATCGGCCGGGTCGGCGAAGACGACCTGGGCCTGCACCTCCCCGGTCGCCGGGTTGTAGACATCTCCCCGCCGTGGGCCCGTCCCCGCCGTCTTCCTGCCCGCGATCACGTGCTCGATCAGTCGCGCCATGTTCCCTCGCCCCTCGGAACCCGGTTATATGCGCCGATCAGACCATGACCCGCGAGCCGCCGTCCATGCAGGAACCCAAGGCCGATGATCCCAGGATCGCCGTCGTCGGCCTGGGCTATGTCGGATTGCCGCTGGCCGTCGCGCTCGCCCGGTCGTTCCCGACCGTCGGCTACGACATCGACCGGGAGCGCATCGCCGAGCTGAGGCGCGGCCATGATCGCACCCACGAGGTCGGCGCCAGCGCGCTCGCCGGCGGCGTCGAGGTCTCGGACGACGCGGCGATCCTGGATGGGCGCGACGTCTACATCGTCACCGTGCCGACCCCGGTCGACGACGAGAACCGGCCGGACCTGAGCGCGGTCGAGGATGCGGCCGAAGCGGTCGGGCGGCGCATGGCCCGGGGCGCCGTCGTCGTGTTCGAAAGCACGGTCTATCCCGGCGTGACCGAGGACGTCGCCGGGCCGATCCTGGAATCGTCCTCCGGACTCGGGGCCGGCCGCGACTTCTTCCTCGGATACTCGCCCGAGCGCATCAACGTCGGCGACCCCGAGCACGGGCTCGCCGGGATCCCCAAGGTGGTCGCCGGCCAGACGCCGGAGGTGGCACGCCTGCTCGCGCGGATCTACGGCACCGTCGCCGCCAGCATCTTCGTCGCCAAGGACATCCGCACCGCCGAGGCGGCGAAGGTGATCGAGAACGCCCAGCGCGATATCAACATCGCCTTCATCAACGAGGTCTCGATGATCTTCGAGCGCCTTGGACTCTCGGTCCATGACGTGCTGGAAGCGGCCGGCACCAAATGGAACTTCCACCGCTACCAGCCGGGCCTGGTCGGTGGCCATTGCATCGGCGTCGATCCCTACTACCTCGCCCATGCGGCGACCGCGGCCGGGCTCGACCCGCATGTCATCCTCGCCGGGCGGCGGATCAACGACGGCATGGGCGCCTTCTTCGCCGAGCGGGTTTGGCACGCGCTCGGGCAGCCGAGGAACGCCCGCATCCTCGTCCTCGGCCTCACCTTCAAGGAGAATGTCCCCGATCTCCGGAACAGCAAGGTCGCCGACCTCATCCGCCGGCTGGAGTCCCTCGGCGCCGACGTGGCCGTCCACGACCCTCTCGGCGATCCGGTCGAGGCCCGGGACTACTACGGATTCACGCTCGCCCGCGACTTGGGCGCTTTCTCCGGCCTGGATGCGATCGTCGGCGCGGTGGCGCACGACGATTATCGCCGCTTCGTCGATGCCGATTTCGTTCGGTTGCTGCGCCCCGGCGGTCTCGTCGCCGACATCAAGGGCATCTGGCGCGACCGCGCGTTCCCCGCCGGGCTCAGGCGCTGGGCGCTCTGAGCCGACACTCGAGCCACCGGATCAAGACCCCGAGGCCGCGAACCTTCCCATAGAGCGGGCAAGGCCCGGCGCGATCGGATCGCCTACTTGGCGCCGAGGCAGGCCTTGAGTCCGTCGGCGATGGCGCGCAGCAGCAGCGGGTAGGCCTCGGCGGTCTCCGGCAGCGTGGCGCCAAGGACATCGATCTGGCCCGGTTTCGCCGGCGTGCCGTCGCTGACCAGCTTGGCGTGGGCCTGGGGGAACTGCGGCTCGCTGAAGACGCAGACGGCCTTGGCCTCGGCGAGCCGGGCCCGGGCCTGGCTCACCCGCCTCGGCGACGGCCGGACATCCGGCCGCCGGGTGATCGCCCCGGCGGCAGCGAGCCCGTAGCGGCGCTCGAAGTACTGGAGGGAGTCGTGCAGCACCAGGAAGGGCGCCGCCTTGACCCCCGACAGCGCTTTGGCGATCTCCTGGTCGAGCTGCGTCAGACGCTGGCCGAGCGCCTGCAGGTTGCGGGCGTAGATCGCCGCCCGGCCGGGATCGGCGTCGCTGAGCTCGTCGGCGAGGGCTGAGGCGATGGCGCGCGCGTTGTCCGGGTCGAGCCAGATGTAGGGATCGCTGTCGATGTCCTCGGCGCCGGGATCGGTGCCGAGGGGCCGCGGGCTCGTCCGCGGCGCGTCGTCCTCGACCCAGTGAGGCCCGAGCCGCTGCGGCAGGAGGCGGAGCCCGTCGGCGGCAATCAGCTCGACCACCCGCGCATCGGGCGGCAGGTTCTCGAGCGCACGCACCACGAAAGTCTCCAAGGTTTCGCTGACGAAGACGACGATGGTCGCGGTGTTCATCATCCGGACGTCGGCGGGCCGGAGCGTGAACGAGGCCGGCGAGGCGGCGCCGCGGACCAGGAGCTCGGGCCGGCCGACCCCGGCCATGACCGCTGCGGCCAGCGCCTGGATCGGCTTCAGGGTGACCACCACCCGCGGCGGGTCGGCGGCCTGCGCCGGCCCGGCCGCTAAGATCATCGCCAGCAGTAGGCAGAAGCGGCTCAATTCCCCCTCACCTGGGCGTGCACCTCACGCCCTCCGTCGCTATATACTAACGCATCAGCCCGAGTGGGCGGAGACAGGACATGCCCGATCGCCGACCCGCCGACGATCACGACCACGCCAGCTGCATCGAGGACGCCTTGGCCGAGGCCGAGGCGATCTGCGCCGAGCGCGGTGCCCGGCTGACCGAGCTGCGCCGGCGCGTGCTTGAGCTGGTCTGGACCAGCCATGAGCCGGTCGGCGCCTACGACATCCTGTCCAGCCTCGGCGGCGACGGCCGCCGGGCGGCGCCGCCGACCGTCTACCGCGCCCTCGAGTTCCTGCAGGAACAAGGGCTGGTTCACCGGATCGAGAGCCTGAACGCGTTCATCGGCTGCGCCAGCCCGAAGGCCCCCCATTCGGGGCAGTTCCTCCTTTGCACCGCCTGCGGCACGGCGACCGAGATCGCCGACGCCGGCATCCAGGCGGCGCTCGCCGAGGCCGCCGGGCGTGCCGGCTTCAAACCGGGGCACGTCACCCTTGAGGTCAAGGGCCTCTGCCGCCGCTGCGCCGGCGGTGCCGCGGCGGTGCCGCACACTCACGCCCATTAGCTCGGAAGGACCAAGGACGATGAGCGACGCGCCGGAGATCCGGACGACCGAACGCCTGCCGGTAAGCGTGCTGACCGGCTTCCTGGGCTCGGGCAAGACCACGCTGCTGAAGCACCTTCTGACCCAGCCCGGCCTCGACAAAGTAGCGGTGATCGTCAACGAGTTCGGCGAGATCGGCCTCGACCACACGCTGATCGAGTCGAGCTCCGAGGGCATCGTTCTGCTCAACTCCGGCTGCCTCTGCTGCACCGTCCGCGGCGACCTGATCGACACGCTGCGCAACCTGTTCCTGAAGCGCGTGCGCGGCGAGGTGCCGGAGTTCGACCGGGTGGTGATCGAGACCACGGGTCTCGCCGATCCGGCGCCGATCCTGCACACGCTGATGACCGATCCCCTGGTCGCCGCCCGCTTCCGGCTGGACGGGGTGGTGACGACCGTCGACGCGGTCCACGGCTCGGGCCAGCTCGACGACCAGCCCGAGCCGGTGAAACAGGCCGCCGTCGCCGACCGTATCGTGCTGACCAAGACCGACCTGGTCGAGCCGGCCAAGGTCGACGCCCTGATCGAGCGCCTGAAGCGCCTGAACCCGGCGGCGCCGATCGAGCGCGCCACCCTCGGCAAGATCGAGCCGTGGAAGCTGATGGACTGCGGTCTCTACGACCCCAGGAGCAAGACCGCCGACGTCAGGAAGTGGCTCAACGAAGAAGCCTATGCCGCGGAGCGCGGCCACGATCATCACGACCATGATCACGATCATGATCACGATCACGATCACGCCCGGCTGGACGTGAACCGGCATGACGCGCGCATCCGCGCCTTCTGCCTCTCCTTCGACCGGCCCTTCGCCTGGGCCGAGATCGCCGAGGCGCTCGACCTCTTCGCCCAGACCCACGGGCCGAACCTGCTCCGGGTGAAGGGCATCCTCAACGTGGTCGAATCCGAGAAGCCGATCGTCGTCCACGGCGTCCAGCACCTCTTTCATCCGCCGGCGACCCTCGGCGCCTGGCCGCCGGGCGACGACCGCCGCTCGCGCCTGGTGTTCATCACCCGCGACCTCGACAAGGCCTATGTCGAGAAGTCGCTGGACGCGCTCTTCAAGTCGCACGCGTCGGCGGCTTAAGCAGGCCTCATGCTTCGACAAGCTCAGCTTGAGGCCCTCGTCCTGAATTCCGGCGAAGTCGACTTCGCCGCGTCGAAGGACGTGGGTTTCTGATGTCGCTCGACCGGGTCCTGCACGCGCTCGCCGGTGGCAAGCCGTATTTTCCAACCGGCCTCTTCGGCATCCAGAGCGCGCCCGAGCGCTACATTTACATGCAGGCGACCGTGCATCTCTTGGCGCAGATCCGGCGCGGGCAGCCGCTCCGCATCCTCGAGATCGGGTCCTGGGTCGGCGCCTCGGCGCTGACCTGGCTCGATGCGCTCGACCGCTATGCCGAGGGCAAGGGCGAGGTCTGGTGCTGCGATCTCTGGGAGCCCTATCTGGAGGTGCCCCCGGAGCGCGCCGCCCAGGCGCTCGGGCCCCTGCCGGCCGAGGATGTCGGGCTCGCCATGGACGTGGCGGCGAGAGCCGGCGTCGCCCAGGCGCTCTTCGACTACAATGTCGCCCGCGCCGGCGCCAACGGCCGCGTCGTCCAGCTCAAGAGCGACTCGGGCAAGGTGCTGGCCAGCCTCGGCGGCGAGCAGTTCGACCTCGTCTACATCGACGGCGATCACCGGATGGGCGCCGTCCGGCGCGACATCGCCGAGGCGAAACGCCTGGTTCGCCGCGGCGGCATCGTCTGCGGCGACGACCTGGAGCACCAGCTCCACGAGGTCGACGAGGCTTTCGCGCGGGCGCAGACGACCGCCGACTGGCTGGTCGATCCCAAGTCCGGCCAGGGTTATCACCCCGGCGTCACCGTCGCCGTCGCCGAAGGCTTCGGCAGGGTCTCGGCCTATGGCGGCTACTGGCTGATGCGGCGCGTCGGCGACGGCTTCCAGCCGGTCGACCTCACCGGCCGACCCGTGCACGTTCCCGCGCATGTGCCGGTCGACGCCGACTTCTCGAAGCTCAGGCCGACGATCTAGCCTTCACCACCGGGCTGCCGGCGGCGAGCTTCTTCACCTGCGAGGACGCGGCGACCGGCCCGCCGGAGGCGAAGGCCTCGTGGTTCTCCTCGATGTCGTCGAGGCGGTAGAGGTAGTTCACCATCAGCCCGGCCGATTCCGCCAGGCCCTTGGCCGAGGTGTCGCCGAGCCAGTTGATCCGTTCGATCCGCGCCCCGTTGCCGAGATGGAAGCGGGCGACCGGGTCGACCGGCTTGCCGCCCCGCCGCTCGGCGACGAGGTAGACGGCCGAGAGCCGCATCAGGGCCGGCTTCAGCGCCTGGGCGAGATCGCCGTCGGACGCCCAGGGCTGCCCGAGGAGCGGGCGCCAATCGCCGCGCGCCGCGAGATCGTCCCGCTCCTCGTCGGTGAGAAAACGGTCGAGCTCATCCTTGGCGAGGCGGTCGAGCCAGCGGCGGAACCCGGGGATCGGCGAGAGGGTCGAGAACGTCGCGAGCTTCGGGAACTGCGACGCCAGGTCGTCGACCACCTGCTTGATCAGGAAGCTGCCGAAGCCGATGCCGCGGAGCCCCTCCTGGGTGTTGGAGATCGAGTAGAAGATCGCGGTGTCGGCGTCGCGCGGGTCCTCCTGCGGCGCTGCCGGATCGAGGAGCTTCTGCACGTTGTCGGCGATGCCCTTGACCAACGCCACCTCGACGAAGATCAGGGGCTCGGTCGGCATGCGCGGGTGGAAGAAGGCATAGCAGCGCCGATCGGCGTCGAGCCGGTTCTTGAGATCGGCCCAGGAGCGCACCCGATGCACCGCCTCGTAGGCGGCGAGCCTCTCCAGGAGCGAGGCCGGCGAGTCCCAGGTGATGCGCTTGAGCTCGAGGAAGCCGATGTCGAACCAGGACGCGAGCAGCGCCCGCATGTCCTCGTCGAGGCTGGCGAGGTCGGCATCGTCGCCGGCGATGTCCAGCAGCTTCGCCCGCATGTCGACCAGGAATCTGACGCCGTCGGGCAGGCTGGTGAATTGCGTGAGCAGCTTGACCCGCGGCGCCAGGGTCGCGGTCCGGAGCTTCCGCTCGGCCTGGAGCGCGCCCGGCGTCCCCAGCGCCACCCGATAGGCGCCGGCGGCCTGGACCAGCGCCTCGGCGTCGAGGGCGAAGTCCCGGGCCAGGATCTCGAGGAACCGCCGCGTGCCCTCGGGCGAGAGCGTGAGGAAGGTGCGGCCGAGGGAGGCCGCGCGAGCGCGGGCCGAGACCTCGCCGCCCTTGGCCTCCAAGCAGTCGCGGAACTGGGCGCGAAGCAGCTCGGCCTCGTCGCCGGCGATGTCCGGATCGCGCAGCGTGCGCTCGGCCAGGCCCGCGCGCTCGGCCAAGCCGCGCCAGGCCGACGCGAGGTTGGCGATGGTGCGGTCGAGGAAGGCGGTGGCCACGGGAGGAGATTAGCTGGGCCGCGGCGGCTGGCTCAATGCCGCTGCCCGACCCGGGCTCACAGCCCGAGATACGCCTGCCGGGCGCGGTCGTCGACAAGAAGTTCGGCGCCGGTGCCGGTGAGCGCGACCCGGCCCTGCTCCAGCACATAGGCGTGACCGGCGAGCTTGAGGGACGGCGCCACGTTCTGCTCGACCAGGAGAATGGCGATACCCTCCCGGTTCAGGCGGCGGATGGTGCGGAACACCTCCTGCACCACCGTCGGGGCGAGGCCGGGGGAGGGCTCGTCGAACATGATGAGCTCGGGCTGGCCCATCAGGCAGCGGCCGATCGCCAGCATCTGCTGCTCACCGCCGGAGAGCGTGCCGGCGGTCTGGCGCCGGCGCTCTCCTTAAGCAGCGCACGACGGCCGGACCGGACGTGACGGGTCATCGGAGACTCCTCTCAAGTGCCTGAAATCGGGCGGATATTGGTGGGAAGTGTAGTCGGCAGGATCGCCCGCCACAAGCGAGCCGCCGCGTGATATGTAGCCCGGCATGAGCGAATCCCCGCGGCAGACGAGGCTCGGGCGCGATAGCTGGCCCCTGTTCCGGAGGCTGCTTCGCGAGAACGTGCGCCCGGAGGCGAGGTGGCTCGTCCTGGCGCTCCTCTGCATGGTGCTGGTCGCGTTCTCGACCGCGGCGCTGGCGAAGCTGATGGAGCCGGTGCTCGACCAGGTCTTCACCCAGAAGAGCCGCGAGCGGCTGCTGGAGGTCGCGCTCTCCGTGCTCGCGGTGTTCCTCATCAAGGGCTTCGCCACCTACGGCCAGGCGGTGCTGATGAGCCGGGTGGGTCTCCGCATCGTCGCCCGGCTGCAGACCCGTGTCGTCGACCACGCGATCCGCCTCGACCTGGCCTACTTCCACGAGACGCCGACCGGCACCCTGGTGAGCCGGGTCATCTACGACACGGCGATGCTGCGCGGCATCGTCGCCAACGTGCTGACCGGCCTCGGCAAGGACCTGCTGACGCTGCTCTTCCTGGTCGCCCTGATGTTCTGGCAGGACTGGAAGCTGGCGGTCGTCGCCTTCTTCGCCTTTCCGACGGCGATCTGGCCGATCCTCAGGATCGGGCGGCGGACCCGCAAGGTCTCCGCCAACACCCAGGCCGAGATGGCGGAGCTGAACACGCTCCTCTCCCAGGTCTTCCAGGGCGCGCGTCACGTCAAGGCCTACGGCATGGAGGTCTACGAGACGGCGCGGGCCGCCCGCCTGATCGACCGTGTCACCGGCCTGATGATGAAGGCGGCCCGCATCCGCTCGGCCGGACACCCGATCATGGAGACGCTCGGCGGCATCGCCATCGTCGCCGTCATCCTCTATGGCGGCTGGCAGGTGATCGAGGGCGAGCGCACCACCGGCGCCTTCTTCTCTTTCGTCACCGCGCTCCTCCTCGCCTACGAGCCGATGAAGCGGCTGACCCAGCTCAACGCCGCGCTGCAAGAGGGCCTCGCCGCGGCCGAGCGGGTCTATCAGGTGCTGGACGAGCCGCCCCGGATCACCGACCGGCCGGGAGCGAAGCCGCTCGCGATCGCCGGCGGGGCCCTCCGCTTCGAGGACGTCCGCTTCGCCTATCGCGAGGACAGACCGGCGCTCGACGGCGTCTCGCTGGACGTGCTGGCCGGCAAGACGGTGGCTCTGGTCGGTCCGTCCGGCGGCGGCAAGTCGACCATCCTCAACCTGATCCCGCGCTTCTTCGATGTGGACGCCGGCCGGGTCGCGGTCGACGGCCAGGACGTCCGCGACGTCACCCTCGCCTCTCTCCGCGAAGCGGTCGCGCTGGTGAGCCAGGAGGTGAGCCTGTTCGACGACACCGTCGGCGCCAACGTCGCCTATGGCCGGCAGACCGCGAGCGAGGCCGAGATCGTCGCGGCGGCGAAAGCGGCCCAGGCCCACGACTTCATCCAGGCGCTGCCGGAAGGCTACGCGACGCGGATCGGTGAGCACGGAGTCAAGCTCTCGGGCGGCCAGCGCCAGCGGATCGCGATCGCGCGCGCGATGCTGAAGAATGCGCCGATCCTGCTCCTCGACGAGGCGACATCCGCTCTCGACACCGAGAGCGAGCGCCTGGTGCAGGCGGCCCTCAAAGACCTGATGCGCGGACGGACGACGCTGCTGATCGCACACCGGCTGTCCACGGTGATCGACGCCGACCGGATCTATGTCATCGACGCCGGGCGCGTCGTCGAGTCCGGCCGCCATGGCGAGCTCCTGCAATCCGACGGCGCCTATGCCCGCCTCTACCGCACCGCGCTCGCCGAGGACACCACCCTCGACGACGCGGCCGTGGTCGCCGCCGCGGGATGAAGACTTCGGTGAGTCTCCTCAAGCGGATCGTCGGCTCCGAAGCCGGCCGGCGCGCCATCGGCGCGCTCGGCGCCGGCTACATTCGCCTGGTCTACGCCACCACCCGCTGGACCACGGTCGGGCGCGCGACGCCCGAACGGTTCTGGGCCGAGGGCAGGCCGTTTATCGGCTGCTTCTGGCACGGGCGGATACTGCTGATGCCCTACATCTGGGGCGTCGACCGGCCCTGCGCCTTGCTGATCTCCAAGCACGCCGACGGCCGGTTGATCGCCGAGACCGTCTCCCATTTCGGCTTCGACACCATCGCGGGTTCGTCGAGCAGCGGCGGCAGCGACGCGCTCCGTGCCATCGTGCGCGCGCTCAAGGCCGGCTCCTCCGTCGGCATCACTCCGGACGGACCGCGGGGGCCGCGGATGCGCACCTCGGCCGGCGTTGTCCAGGCGGCGCGCCTCGCCGGTGCGCCGCTGCTGCCGGTGTCGGTGGCCACCAGCCGGCGCAAGATGCTGGACTCCTGGGATCGCTTCCTCGTCGCATTGCCGTTCGGTCGAGGCGCCGTCGTCTGGGGAAGGGCTCTCGAGATCGCCGCCGATGCCGACGAAGCCGAGATCGAGGCGGTGCGCCTCGCGCTCGAGGACGAGCTCAACCGGGTGAGCGCCGAGGCCGACCGGCTGGTCGGCCGGACCCCGGTCGAGCCGGCGTAAGGATGCTCACTCCCGGCCTCTATCGTGGGCTGACCACGGCGGCCACGCCGGCGATCCTGCTGGCGCTTCATCTCCGTCGCCGCCGAGGCAAGGAGGATCCGGCGCGTGCGGGCGAGCGCCGGGGCGTCGCCGGTCGGGCCCGGCCGCCGGGTCCGCTGATCTGGATGCATGCCGCCTCGGTCGGGGAGGCGACCTCGGCGCTTTCGCTGATCGAGCGGCTGCGCACCGAGCGACCGCAGGTGGGCGTGCTCGTCACCACCGGGACGACGACGTCGGCCGAACTGATGGCCCGCCGCCTTCCGCACGGCGCTTTCCACCAATACGTTCCGGTCGACCGCAGCGCCTGGGTCGAGCGTTTCCTCGATCACTGGCGGCCGGATCTGGCGCTGTGGATCGAGAGCGAGCTCTGGCCCAACCTGATCCACGCCACCCGCGCGCGCGGCGTCCCGATGGCGCTCCTCAACGCGCGCCTTTCCGAACGTTCGCTCGCCGGCTGGCGGCGCTTCCCCGGGCTGATCCGGCCGACGCTCGCCGCCTTCGACATCCGCCTGGCGCAGTCGCCGGCCGATGCCGATCGCCTGAGAGCCCTGGGCGCGCCCGACATCGGCTATGTCGGAAACCTCAAATTCGCCGCCCGGCCGCTGCCGATCGACCCGGTGGCCCGCGCGGCCCTCGCCACGGCGATCGGCGGGCGGCCGCGCTGGCTCGCCGCCAACACCCATGACGGCGAGGAGGAGATCGCGCTGGCCGCGCACGCCGCCCAATCCGCCCCGGACCTCCTGACGATGATCGCGCCCCGCCATCCCGGTCGCGGCGACGCCATCGAGGCCCTCGCCCGATCCCGCGGCTTCACCCTCGCCCGGCGGTCGCGGGGCGAGCCGCCGGACGCCTCGACCCGGGTCTACCTCGCCGATACGCTCGGCGAGATGGGCCTCGTGTACTCCCTGTCGCGCCAGACGCTCATCGCCGGCTCCTTCGTCGCCGTCGGCGGACACAACCCGCTGGAGGCGGCGCATTTCGACACCGCCATCCTGCTCGGCCCCGATCGCCGCAACAACGCCGCCGCCGCCGCCGCGCTGATCGAGGCCGACGCGGCGATCGAGATCGCCGATCCGCAGGCCCTGGCGCAGACCCTGTCCGTACTGCGGGCCGAGCCCACCCGCCGCGACCGGCTCGCACGGAACGCGCATGCCGTCGTCGCCCAGCACGAAGGCGTGCTCGACGCGGTTCTCGCCCGCCTCGCCCCGCTCCTCGACCGGCTCCGCCCGTGAGGCCCCCCGCGTTCTGGACCGACGACGGCGCGCTCGCCCGCGCGCTGACGCCGCTCGGCCATCTCTACGCCCTCGGCGACCGCTGGCGCCGCCGGGCTGCGACCCCCTGGCGGGCGCCGGTGCCTGTCGTCTGCATCGGCAACCTGACGGTCGGCGGCGCCGGCAAGACGCCAACATCGATCGCGATCGCCCAGCGGCTCGCGGCCTCCGGCCGGAAGCCGGTGCTGGTGTCGCGGGGTTATCGCGGCCGGCTCGCCGGCCCGGTTCGCGTCGATCCTCTCCGTCATTCCGCCGCGGATGTCGGCGACGAGCCGCTGCTGCTGGCCGAGACCGCACCGACCGTGGTCGCCAAGGATCGCCTGGCCGGCGTCCGCGCCGCGCTTGATCTCGGCGCCGAGGTCGTCGTGCTGGACGACGGCTTCCAGGATCCGCGTCTCTCCCATGATCTGGCGTTGGTCGTCGTCGACGGCGGCACCGGCTTCGGCAATGGCCGCGTGTTGCCGGCAGGGCCGCTCCGCGAGCTTGTCGCAGACGGCCTCGCCCGCGCCGACGCGGTCGTGGTGATCGGCCATGGCCAGATCCGAACCGACCGGCCCGTGCTGAGGGCGCGCCTGGTCCCGGACGAGGCGTCGCTCCGCTTCCGCGGCCGGAAGGTGCTGGCCTTCGCCGGGATCGGCCGACCGGAGAAAGCCTTCGCCACCCTGGCCGAGATCGGCGCCGACGTGGTCCGGACCCGAAGCTTCGCCGACCATTACGCCTATGACGAGGACGACGCGGCGATCCTGATCGAGGAGGCGGCCGGGCTCGGCGCCGAGCCCGTCACCACCCGCAAGGACTGGGTCCGGCTGCCCGCGGCAGCAAAGCCGCTCATCGCGGTCGTCGACGTCGACCTGGTCTTCGCCGACGAGGACGAAGTCGCCCGCCGGCTCGCCGAGCTACGCCGTGGCTAGGCTCGCCCTCGCGCGCCGTCTCCGTCATGCCGGCGAGGCCGCCGGCATGCTGACCGCCTATGGGATCTTCCGGGCGCTTCCGATCGACTGGGCCTCCGGTTTCGGCGGCTGGGTCGGCCGCAATCTCGGCCCCCGCCTCGGCCTCTCGCGGCGGGCGAGGCGGAACCTTGCGCTCGCCATGCCCGAGCTCACGGCGGCGGAGATCGAGCGCATCGTCGTCGACATGTGGGACAACCTCGGCCGCAGCGTCGGCGAGATGCCGCATGTGCCGGCCCTCGATCCCTTCGATGGTTCCGGGCGCATCGAGGTTCTCGGCCTCGAGAACCTGGCGGCGGCGAAGGCCGCCGGCGGCGCCGTCTTCTTCTCCGGCCATTTCGCCAATTGGGAGCTGATGCCGGCGATGGCGCATCGCCACGGGCTCGAGCTCGAGCTGATCTACCGTGCCGCCAACAACCCGCTGGTCGAGCGCCTGCTCCTCCGCCTCCGCATCGGGCGCCTGCATCCGAAGGGAGCGAAGGGCGCCCGCCTCGCGGTCATGGCATTGAAGGAGGGGCGGCCGATCGGCCTGCTCGCCGACCAGAAGATGAACGACGGCATCGCCGTGCCGTTCTTCGGCCGGCCGGCGATGACGGCGCCGGCGCTGGCGGAGCTCGCCCGCAAGTTCCAAGCGCCGATATTCCCGATCCGGACCGAGCGGCTCACGGGAGCCCGCTTCCGCATCACCGTGATGAGGCCGTGGACGGTGCCTGAGAGCGGAGATCGCCGCGCCGACGTGGCGGAGGGCATGCGGCGGGTCAACGCGATCTTAGAGGAGTGGATCCGGGCCAGGCCGGCGCAGTGGCTGTGGCTGCACCGGCGCTGGCCCGAGAGCTGAGCCCGGTTCCAGCGCACGAGTCGGATGGAACGGCACGTCCGGAACGACCAAGATCCCGGCCCGATGTCCCGGCCCTCCCCCCGCCTCGCGCCCCAGGATTGGGCGCTCCTCCTCGCCCTCTCGCTGCTCTGGGGCGCGTCGTATTTTTTCTCCAAGGTCGCGGTCGGCGAATTGCCGCCGCTGACCGTGGTCGGCGTCCGCGTGCTGGCGGCGGCGGCGGCGCTTCTTTTCGTCTGCCGGCTTCTCGGCGTCGCCCTGCCGCTCGGACGCTGGCGCGATTTTCTCGGCATGGGCGCCATCAACAACGTCGTGCCCTTCGCCCTCATCTTCTGGGCGCAGACGGAAATCGCGAGCGGCCTCGCCTCGATCCTCAATGCGACGACACCGTTCTTCACCGCCCTCCTCGCCCATGGCCTGACCCGCGACGAGCGGCTGACGCCATCGAAGGTCTTCGGCATCGGGATCGGCGTCGCCGGGGTCGCCGTGCTGGTCGGGCTCGAGGCGCTGGAGGGCGTCGGGACCTCGATCCTACCGGAACTCGCCTGCCTCGCGGCCGCCGTCTCCTACGCCTTCGCCGGCATCTTCGCCCGGCGCCGGCTGAAAGACGTGCCGCCGCTCGCCGCCGCCGCCGGCCAGCTCACCGCGTCGACGGCGATCGCGCTGCCGATCGTGGCCTTGGTCGACCGGCCGTGGACGCTGGCGATGCCGGAGGCGGGCACCATCGGGGCGCTTCTCGGCCTGGCGCTGCTCTCGACCGCGCTCGGCTATGCGATCTACTTCCGCATCCTCGCCCGCGCCGGCGCCACCAACATCCTGCTGGTGACTCTGCTGATACCGCCCAGTGCCGTCCTGCTCGGCGTCCTCATCCTCGGCGAGCGGCTGGAGCCGCATCACCTGCTCGGATTTACCGCGATCGCGCTGGGGCTTGCCGCCATCGACGGGCGGGTGTTCGGCCGGCTCAAAAGGAAACGGGCCGCCGGAGATCCCGGCGGCCCGTCCTTGGAGACGGCTGAGCGGTAAGGCCTAGCGGAAGACGATCTCGACCCGGCGGTTCCTGGGCTCGCGGACGCCGTCGGCGGTCGGGACGAGATTCTCGCTCTCGCCCTTGCCGGCGGTCTGGATGGTGCCTTCAGCCACACCCTCGCGCACCAGCGCCGACTTGACGGCGACGGCGCGACGCTCGGAGAGCCGCTGGTTGTAGCCGACGGGACCGGAGCGGTCGGCATGGCCCGTCGCCACGATCAGGCGAACATTGCCCCGCTTGGCGTCGTCGGCGGCCTGCTTGATGATGCGCGCCGCCTCCGGCGTGATGTCCGACTTGTCGAAGTCGAAGAACACCAGATAGGTCTTCGGAACGATCGGTGCCGGTGCCGGAGCCGGTGGGGGAGGAGGAGGAGCCGCGGCCGCCGGCGGGGGCGGCGGAGGCGGAGCCACGGCGGGCTGGGCCATCGGCGCGGGCCTCAGCGGCTCGGGAAAACGGATGATCAGACCGACCATCACGTTGTGAGTCCTGTACTCGCCCTCGACCGAGGTGCCGTTGGACAGGCGGAACTTCGGATCCTGGGTGGCGAAGTAGCGGTAATCGGCGGTCAACGACACCTCGGGCGTCAGCGCATAGGAGACGCCGGCGATAGCCTGATGGGCGACCTTGTTGTCGTCATCGCTGTTGGTCGCGCCAAGGCCGGTCGCGGTGATGCCGTCGGCCGAAATCCGGGCGTAGCCGAGGCCGAGACCGACATAGGGCGTGAAGGCGGTGCCGGTGCTGATGTCGCAGAAGCCGTTCAGCATGAAGGCCAGCGAGCTCACGTCGCCG
>SHVZ01000056.1 GCA_009694025.1 Alphaproteobacteria bacterium
GCGGCTCGGTTGCGGCCAGCCGTTTGTGGAAGGCCTTCCACAGGATCCAAAGCCCCATGACAAAGAGTATAGACGTTGACCACCGGCTTGATGATATCGACCGGCACTCGCGTCAGAATATAGGCACCCAAGGCCCCGCCGATGGCGCCTGGCAGAGCCAGCCGCCCGACAATGCGCCAGCGGACGTTGCCGAAACGCCAATGCGATATCCCGGACAAGGCCGTGGTAAAGACCTCAGCTGCATGGACGCTGGCGCTGGCGATCGCCGGCGCTACGCCGCCCGCCATCATGACCGACGTGCCCAAGAGGCCGAACGCCATGCCGATCGCGCCGTCGACCAATTGGGCCAGGAACCCGACGGCGACGTACAAGGCAAAATCTTCCCACATACCACCAGATCCCGGACACGCTGCCAGAGGTGGCAAATTGCAAAATCGCACGCAATTCGACACGATATCACACGCTAGGCTGTGCGTTCCCTCTGGAGTGCCCTCGCATGCCCGCTGACTTCGCCCTCGCCCTTCATGGCGGCGCCGGAACCATCCTCGAGTCGGCGTTGACGCCGGCGAAGGAGGCCGAGTACCACGCGAGCCTCGCCCGGCCGCTCCGCGCCGGCCATCGCGTGCTCGCCGATGGCGGCTCGGCGCTCGATGCCGTCACCGCCGCGGTCTGCGCGCTCGAGGACGAGCCGCTGTTCAACGCCGGTCGCGGCTCGGTCTTCACCTCGACCGGCAAGCAGGAGATGGATGCCTCGATCATGGACGGAAGCGATCGCCGGGTCGGCGCCGTCGCCGGCATCTTCGGCCCGCGCAACCCGATCCTGGTCGCCCGCGCGGTGATGGAGCGGACGCCTTACGTGACGATGATTGGCACCGGCGCCGAGGCGCTGGCGCGTTCGGCCGGTCTTCCCTTCGAGGGACCGGAATACTTCTTCACCGAGCAGCGCTGGAAGGCGATGCAGGAGACGCTGGCGCAACAGGCGCGTGGCGCCGAGGATCGCGACGAGCAACGCCGCCACGGCACCGTCGGCGCCGTCGCCCGCGACCGCCGTGGCAACCTCGCCGCGGCCACATCGACCGGCGGCATGTCGGCGAAGCTCTCCGGCCGGGTCGGCGACAGCCCGGTGATCGGCGCCGGCACCTTCGCCGAAAACGGCTCCTGCGCCATCTCCTGCACCGGCCATGGCGAGGTGTTCATCCGCTGGGTCGCCGCGCACGAAATTTCCGCCCGCATGCGCCATCTCGGCGAATGCCTGGTCGACGCCTGCGAGCACGTGGTGATGAAGGATCTCAAGCCGAACGACGGCTCCGGCGGCCTGGTCGCGGTCGACGCCGACGGCACCATCGCCATGCCGTTCAACTCGGCGGGCATGTATCGCGGCCGCAT
The DNA here is from genome assembly GCA_009694025.1 of Alphaproteobacteria bacterium. Classification (GTDB taxonomy): domain Bacteria; phylum Pseudomonadota; class Alphaproteobacteria; order SHVZ01; family SHVZ01; genus SHVZ01. The sequence continues at coordinate 1,387 of SHVZ01000056.1, forward strand.
CGGCCCCGACGGCGTCGCGCTGACCGCCATCCACCGCGAGACGCTGCGGGCGTCGTGACCGCTCAGGCGGCCGGGAAGACTCTGAAGCGCGTGTCGCCGTCGCGCTCGATCTGGCGGACCAGATCGAGCTCCCAGGAGAGATACTCCTTCATCGCCTCCTCGACCCCGGTCGCGCGGTCGTAGGGCCGGTACCAGACGTCGTCGGGCTCGGCCGGCAGACCGTCGGCGCCGGCCGCGGTCGGGAAGCCGGCGGCGACCCAGGCGTCGGTGCCGCCGAGCAACGCCGCCACCGCCGCCTCGGTCAGCGATCCGACCTCGCCGGCGGCGAGCTTCGCCGCCAGGCCGTCGCCGGAGGTGAGCACCAGGCGCCGCCCCTTGGGCAGGGTCGGCACCAGGCCGTTGAGCCGCGAGCGGATGCCGAAGACCGCACCGGGAATACGCCGCTCGCGGAAGCGGAGGCTGGTGTCGAGATCGACGACCACGGCCTCGCCGGCATCGATCAGGCTCTTGAGGCCGTGCGGGTCGATCCACGGCGCCTTGACCTGGCCGAGGCCGAGCACGGTAAGGTGCTCGGGCCCGATCTCCAGCGGGCCGTCGAGGCCACCGTCCAGCACATAGACGTCGTCCCAGCCCATCTGGATCAGCCAGGACGCGGTCATGGTCGAGCGGACGCCGGTGTCGTCGACCAGGACGAGGCGGGCGTTGCGGGTCGCGGCATAGGAGTCGGTCGCCTGGACGAGCTGGCCGCCCGGCGCCGAGCGCGCGCCCGGACGGTGGCCGGCCCGATATTCTTCGGGCGAGCGGACGTCGAAGACATAGAGGCTGCGGCTTTCGCTCTCCGTCTCGAAGCGCGCGAGGTCGGCCGGGCCGATGCTGCGGACGCCGAAGCGCCGGGCGATGCGCTCGGCCGCCTCCCTCGCCTTCTTCAGGCCCTCGGCCGCCGGCAGCGGCGCCATCCGCTTCTCGCCGTGGGCGAGCGTCAGGCCGGCCAGATGCCAGCCCATGGTGCCGTTCTTGAGGGCGACCACCTTGTTCGGCAGGCCGGCGTTGATCAGCGACTGGGCGCCGATGATGCTGCGGGTGCGCCCGGCACAGTTGACGACGACCAGCGTCTCGGGCGAGCGCACCAGGCCGAAGGCGCGGTGGACGAGCTCGGCGCCCGGGCAGTCGATGCCGCCGGGGATGCTCATCTTCTTGAACTCTTCCAGCGGCCGGCTGTCGAGGATGACGACGTCGCGTCCTTGGTCGACCAGCGCCTTGACCTCCGCCGCCTCCATCCGCGGCGTCTCCTCCTTGTGCTCGACGAACTCGCCGAAGGCCTTGCTCGGCACATAGGTGCCGCTGAACAGCTCGAATCCCGACTTGGCCCAGCCGTCGATGCCGCCGTCGAGGATGGCGAGGTTGCAATATCCCAGGCGCATCAGCCGGGCCGCTGCGCGCTGCGCGAGACCGTCGTCGGCATCGCACAGCACGATGCGGGTGGAGCGCCGTGGCACCAAGGCGTCGATCTTGAGCTCGAGCCGGCTTAAAGGGAGCGACGAGGCGAACAGCAGGTGGCGGCGCGAGAACACGCCCTCCTCGCGCACATCGAGAATCGCGAGCTCGCCGTCGTCGGCGATCGTCGCCTTCAGCTCGCCGGGCGGCAGCAGCGGTGCGGTGATGTTGGGCGCCCGCATGAACACCTCGTAGTCGGTATCCTCAGGCGTCTTGAAGCCGATGCGATGAGGCAGGTGCTCGAGGCTGAGGCCGTAGAGGTGAAGATGCAGCGCCGGGTCTTTCCCATTCACCGCGATGGTATGGAAGTCGTCGGGTAGATAGGAGACGGCGACGCCGCGATTGACGTAGCGCTCGCCGGTCTTCCGCAAGCGTCCCTTGCCGGGCACCGAGCGATCGTCGACACGCTCGTACATGACATTGTGCTCGTCGCCGTAGACGCCGGCGATGACCGCCCAGGTCGTGTGGTTGTGCGGCGGCTGGTACTTGCCTGGGGCGCCGGCGGAGGCATAGAGCGCGAAGCGATTGTCGGCGTCCTCGGCGAGGCGATAGACCGCCGCCTTGCCGGCGCGGGCCGGGAATTGCTCGGGCGGGAACAGCTCGCTCCGGGATGCGAGCCGGATCAGCTCGCGCTCGATCGCCGCCAGCGCCGGCCGGGTGACGCCCTGGCGGCGCTCGATCTCGCGCACCCGGTCGATTACCTCGTCGATCGCGGCCGAGCGCCGGTCGGAGAGGTCGGTCGCGGTCGCGCGGTTGGAGAGCTGGGTCATGGTCGTCTCCAGGAGTCACACCGACCATGCCCCAGCCGGGCCGCTGCTGCCAAGCGGAGGCCTATCCGCGGTTGCCCCCGTAGGACCCGGCGAAGGTTTCCTTGCGGGCAATGCGGTCGTAGGAGAGGCGGGCGAAGTCGGGCTTCACCTTCCCGTCGGCGATCCATTCGGCGAGCTCGGCGGCGATGGCCGGCGCGATCTTGAAGCCGTGGCCGCTGCCGCCGGAGAAATCGGTATATCCTGAGAGGCCGGCGCGCGGGCCGACATAGGGATACCAGTCAACGGTGACGTCGTAGAGCGCGGCGTAGGAGTCGACCAGCTTCGCTCCCTCCATGGTCGGGAAGCGGTGGGTCAGCCGCTTCTGCACTTCGGCGACGAACCAATCGTCGGACGTGAGCTTGTAGTTGTAGGGATCGCAGTCGACATAGTCCTTGGGGAAGCCGCGGCCGACGATATAGCGGTTGGCGCCGAGAGGGCGGAGGTAGGTGGCGTCGACCGCATTCGAGATCGAATGGGCCGGCACCGGCCGGCCCGGCCGTGCCTCCCAGACCGTGTCCTGCTCGCGGAGGACGCGCATCTCGATCTCGATCCCGGCGCTTGCCGCCAGCATCGGCGCCCATGGGCCGGCGGCGTTGACCACGGTGCCGGCGGCGATGTCGCCGGCGTCGGTCGAGAGTCCGGTGACGCGATCGCCAGAGCGGAGAAGGCCGCGCACGGCCGTCCGCTCGCGCACCTCGCCGCCCGTCTCCTTGAACGCCGCGACCATCGCCTCGGTGGTGCGGACGGGATCGGCATAGCCGGCCTTAGGCTCGAAGGTGGCGCCGCCGACGCCGTCCATGTTGAGCCAGGCGCCGGCCCTCGTCGCCAGCGCCGCCGGGTCCAGCCATTCGGTCTCGACCCCGACACCCCGCTGCATCGTCATGTTGTTCTTCGCCGTCTCGACCTGCCCAGGCGGCACCAGGAAGAGGTAGCCCACCTGCTCGAAGCCGCAGGCCTTGGCCTTCTTCTGGAAGGTGTCGAGGGCCGCCCGGGCGAGACGCGCCATCAGCGGCGTCGAATAGTGCTGGCGGACGATCGCCGCACTCTTGCCGGTGCCGCCGGAGGCCGGGCGGTCGCGCTCGACCAGCAGCACGCGGCCGACGCCGCGCTTCTTCAGATGCCAGGCGAGGCTGGCGCCGCTGACCCCGGCTCCGACGACGACGACGTCGAAACGCTCGCTCATTTCGACGCACTCGGATAGGCGCGGCAGAGATAGTCGGCGGAGAACTTGCCGGACTGGCCGTCGCGGGCGATGAGATCGGCTGCGCGCTCGGCCGGATCGCCATAGCCGCCGGCGCCGGGGGTCTCCATCACCACCGCCTGGTCCGGGCGGAGCGTTACCTCGGCCGGCTTGTTGTCGAGCGCCGTCAGGCTGCCGTCGGGCTCGCGCCGCTGGAAACGGCCGGGGACGCCGTCCTCGCCGCCGAACAGGCCCCAGGGAGCGAAGCGGAAGCGCTCGCCGGTGCCGCTGAACACGGTGTCGTGGCCGACCGGCCGGACGACCCGGCGAAGGCCGAGGCCGCCCCGATACTTGCCGGCGCCGCCCGAGTCCTCGATCAGCCCATAGCTCTCGACCCGGAGCGGGTACTCCATCTCGATCGCCTCGACCGGCAGGTTCGAGGTGTTGGTGATGTGGACCTGGACGCCGTCCTTGCCGTCCTTGGTCGCGCGTCCGCCGAAGCCGCCGCCGAGGGTCTCCAGATAGACGTAGCGCTGGCGGGTCGCGGGATCGATGCCGGAGAGAACGGCGGTGGTGTTGGCGCCGTTGGCGGCGGCAACGGCAAGCCCGGGAATCGCCGGGGCCAGCGCGCCGATGACGCAGTCGACGATGCGCTGGCAGACATGCGCCCGGGCGGCGACCGCCGCCGGCGGCGCGCAGTTGACAACGGTCCCCTCAGGTGCGGTGACGTCGACGACGTCGAGGACGCCCTGGTTGTTGGGCACATCCGGGTCGAGGAGGGCCTTGATGGCGTAGGCGACGGTGGCGCCGGAGCCGTTGAGCTTCAAGTTGATGTTGCCGTCGACCTCCGGCGCCGAGCCCGTGAAGTCGGCGCGGATGCGGCCGTTGCCGACGGTGATCTCGATCACGATCGGGATGTCGATGGTGCCGAGCCCATCGTCATCCATGCGGTCGGCGAAGCGGTAGATGCCGGGCGGGATCGTGCCGATGGCGCGCTCCATGCGCTGGCGCGTGCGGGTGATGATCTCGTCGAAGGCGTCCAGAAGCACGGTGCGGCCGTAGCGCGCGGCCATCTCCTTGAGGCGCCGCTCGCCGAGGCGGCAGGCGGCGACCTGGGCGAAGTAGTCGCCCTTCCGCTCGTCGGGCACGCGCACGTTGAGGAGAAGGAGGTCGAAAATGTCCGTCACCAGCTCGCCGCGCCGGAACAGGCGCACGACCGGGATGCGCAGCCCCTCCTGGTAGATCTCGCGCATGCCGCCGGCCATGCTGCCGGGCGCCATGCCGCCCATGTCGGCGTGGTGCGCGATGTTACAGGCGAAGGCCATCACGCTGCCGTCGACGAAGACCGGCATCGCCATGTTGAGATCAGGCAGGTGGGTGCCGCCGGCGACGTGCGGATCGTTGGCGACGAAGATGTCACCCTCCGACATGTCGTCGACCGGCACCTTGGCAAGCACCGCCGTCATCAGGCCCCACATCGAGGCGAGATGGATGGGAAGCGAGTTCTCGGCCTGGGCGATCAGGCGGCCTTTGAGGTCGATGACGGCGCAGGAGTGGTCGCGCCGTTCCTTGATGTTGGTCGAATATGCGCTCTTCATCAGCGCGATGAAGGACTCGTCGGTGATCGAGCGAAGCCCGTTATGGATGATCTCGAGAGTGATCGGATCGGTCATGGCGCGGCCTCGATGACGAGCGAGCCGGCGGCATCGACGGTCATCCGGTCGCCTGGATAGAGAAGCGTGGTGGCATCGAGCTGCTCGACCACCATGGGCCCGGTGAGCCGATGGCCGGGTTTGAGCGCGTCGCGGCGGTAGACGGATGTATCGTCGGCGGCCTCCCAGCGGAAATGCACCGCGCGGCGGCCGACCGGGGCAGGCGGCGCCGTCGGCGGCGTGGCCGGGGGCGGCGGTGTCGTTTCGGCGCGCCGGGCGCGGGCGGTCAGGCGGAAGTTGATCACCTCGATCGGAGCCTCGAGATTGGCATAGCCGTAGCTCTGCTCGTGGGTGGCGGCGAAGAGCCGGGCCAGCGTCATCGCGTCCGGCAACGCCGCGGTCGGCAGGCGTACCGGCAGCTCGAAGTTCTGGCCGACATAGCGCATGTCGAGGGCGAGCAGGGTCTCGCGGTCGTCGGCGGCGATGCCCTCGGCATCGAGCCAGCGCCGCGCCTCCTCGGCAAGATCGCCGATGACGCGCGCCATGGCCGGTGCGTCGGCCGCGGCGAGCCGGGTCCGCCGGGTGCGGACGAAGTCTTCCTTGAGGTCGGAGACCACGAGGCCCTGGGCGCAGAGGATGCCCGGCGCCGGCGGCACCAGGATCTCGCGCATGCCGAGGCTACGGGCGACGTCGGTCGCATGCAGCGGTCCGGCGCCGCCGAAAGGCATCAGCGCGTAGCTGCGGGGATCGTGGCCGCGCTCGACCGAGACCGTGCGGATGGCGCGGACCATGTTGGCGACGACGATGGCGAGGATGCCGTGAGCGGTGCGCTCGACCGTAAATCCGAGGCGCTCCGCGACCGGCTGGATCGCGCGCCGGGCGGCGGCGGCGTCGAGCGCGACCTCGCCGTCGAGGAGCCCGCGCGGGCTCAAGCGACCCAGCACCAGGTTGGCGTCGGTCACCGTCGCTTCGGTGCCGCCCTGGCCGTAGCAGGCGGGGCCGGGAACCGCGCCGGCGCTGGTCGGCCCGACCTTGAGCAGGCCGTCCGGCGCGAACCAGGCGATCGAGCCGCCGCCGGCGCCGATGGTGTTGATGTCGATCATCGGCAGGCGCACCGGGAAGCCGCCGACCTGGCGGTCATGCGCGGTGTCCGTCCGGTAGTCGCGGATGAGGGCCACGTCGGCCGAGGTCCCGCCCATGTCGAGGGTCACCACGTTCGGCCGGCTGGAGAGTTTGGCCACGTGGATGGCGCCGACCGCGCCTGCGGCAGGGCCGGACAGCGCGGTCCGCACCGGGAAGCGATGCGCCCGGCCGATCGACATCAGGCCGCCGGCCGACTGGTTGATGCCGATCTCGATCGTGCCCGAGAGGCGGCCGACCTGGTCGCCGAGATCGGCGAGATATCGCGCCAGCACCGGCTGCAGATAGGCGTTGAGCACGGTGGTGGAGAAGCGCTCGTACTCCCGGAACTCCGGCTGCACCTCCGAGGAGCGCGAGACGTGGACGCCCGGGAGGGCGGCGGCAAGAGCATCGGCCGCGCGGCGCTCATGCTCCGGATTGAGGAAGGAGAAAAGGAAACCAACGGCGACGGAGTCGACCTTGGCGGTCCTGATCGCCTCCGCGGCGCGGGCGACGTCCTTGCCGTCGAGGGTGCGTTCGGCGGTTCCGTCGGCGGTCATGCGCTCATCGACCTCGAACCGCCAGTGCCGCGGCACCAGCGGCTCCGGGTGGTCCTCCTGGAGCGAGTACATGTGCGGGCGGACCTGGCGGCCGATCTCCAGGAGGTCGCGGAAGCCCTTGGTGGTCACCAGCGCCACCTTGCCGCCCTTTCTTTGGATCAGCGCGTTGGTCGCGACCGTTGTGCCGTGGGCGAGGCGATGGATGTCGGCAAATCCGATGCCAAGCCGGTCGGCGACCGTGCGTACTCCCTCGACGATCGCGCGGGCCGGGTTGTCGGGGGTCGATGGCGCCTTGTGGACGAAGGCCTCGCCGGTTCGTTCGTTGAGGCAGTGGAAGTCGGTGAAGGTGCCGCCGACGTCAACCCCGATAAACCAGGACATCGGCCCTCGCAGAATGAATACGCGGTGCCTGCAGTATGAGGAGGACGCCAAGCCGGTCAAGCGCTCGAAGGGCGCGGGCGCTGAGCGGCCTATCCCGCACGGACTTGCACCGATTGCTGCAGCTCTGCCAGACTGATTGCGACCTGATGCGGTGGCTGCTGTCTTCCCATGGCCGCCGACCCGACCGGAGGCTCGCGCATGCGCACCCTACCCATCGCTTTCGCCTGTGCGGCGGCCTTTTGCCTGAGCGCTGCCGCCGGGGCCCAGGGCGTTCCCGACAAGCGAACGCTGCGGATCGTTCCGCATGCGGACCTCCGCAACATCGATCCGATCTGGACCACGGCGATCATCACCCGCAACCATGGGTACATGATCTACGACACCCTCTTCGCCATGGACGAGGGCTACATGCCGCGTCCGCAGATGGTCGGCGAGCACGAGGTCTCCACCGACGGGCTCACCTTCACCTTCAAGCTCCGGCGCGGCCTCAAGTGGCACGATGGCAAGGAGGTGACGGCGGCCGACTGCGTCGCCTCGATCGAGCGCTGGATGAAGCGCGACACCGAGGCGCAGGGTCTCGTCGCCGTGCTCGCCGGAATCGAGACGACCGGCGCCGACAGCTTCCGCATCCGCCTCAAGGAGCCCTACGGCCTGGTGCTGGCGTCGCTTGCAAAGATATCGAGCAACGTGCCGTTCATGATGCCGGAGCGCGTCGCGCGCACCGACGCGATGAAGCAGATCGAGGATACGACCGGCTCCGGCCCCTTCGTCTTCGACAAGGCGGCATGGCGGCCGGGCCATACAGCCACGTACACGCGCTTCGCCGGCTACGTGCCGCGGAACGAGCCGGCGAGCATGCTGGCCGGCGGAAAGGTCGCAAGGGTCGAGCGCGTGGAGTGGCTCTACCTGCCCGATCCTGCGACCCAGGTGGCGGCGCTCAACGCCGGAGAGGTCGACCTGATCGAGGCCCCGGCGATCGACCTCTTGCCGATTCTCAAGGCCAACGCCGACGTCCGCGTCGGCATCTCCGATCCGCTGGGGATGCAGGTGATCCTGCGCCCGAACCACCTGCATCCGCCCTTCAATCATCCGAAGGCGCGCCAGGCGCTCTACTACCTGATCGACCAGGCCGAATACATGCGGGTCATGGCCGGCGACCAGGAGTTCTGGTCGATCTGCGATTCGCTGTTCATGTGCGGGACGCCGAACGCCACCTCGGCCGGGGCCGAGATGATCAACAAGCCGGACATCGAGAAGGCCAGGGCGCTGTTCAAGGAGGCGGGCTACGCCGGCGAGCCGGTCGTGGTCCTCTATCCGACCGATCATCCGAGCGGCCCGGCGGCCCAGGTGACCGCCGACCGGCTGCGCAAGGCCGGCGTCAACGTCGACTTGCAGGCGATGGATTGGGCGACGCTGACGACACGACGAGGCTCCAAGAATCCACCGTCGCAGGGCGGCTGGAACATCTTCCACACGCGCACCGACGCCGTTTCCGCAATGAGCCCGCTCGCCAACAACCCGGCCAGCAGCGGCTGCGACAAGTCATGGTTCGGCTGGGCCTGCGATCCGGAGACCGAGAAGCTGCGCCTGCAATGGGCGCGCGAACCCGAGGAGGCGAAGCGGAAAGCGATCCTCGAAACCGTGCAGACGCGGCTCTACGCCAACGGCAACTTCGCGGTCGTCGGCCAGTACACGATGCCGGGCGCGCACCGCGTCAACGTCGTCGGGCTGATCAAGTCGCCGGTGCTCGCGCTCTGGAACATCGAGAAACGATAACCTAAATTATCGCGCCTTCGATCCGGAGCGGTCTGCGCCCGCCATAGAAGGTCGCCCGGCAGGCATCGAAGAACGCCGTCGAGTCGCCGACGAACTCGGCGAAGACGTTCGGGAATTCCGCCGACATGCGGCCGGGAACGCGCGGCTGGCAGAAGCGGTCGTAGGCCCAGGTGATCCGGCTCTCCGCCTGGGGGAATCCCAGGCGCCAGCGCTCCGGATAATGGGTGAACCAGACGTCGCCCGGATGGATGAGGCCGGTCTGGTTCTCGGCTGGTGCGTCGGCCTTGGGATCGATCTCGAGCGCGCAGGCGGTTCCGGCGAGCAGCACGTGACCGCACGGGCCGGATGCCGGCAGGTGCGACCAGACCAGCCGGCAGGTTTCGGGCGCCAGGTCCTCGAACAGGCGGGTGCGGGCCTCGGTGCCCTCCATCCTGAAGACGAGAAAGCGCGCCATTCCTTACTCCTCCGCCCGCGTGACCTTGATCGGCTTCTTGCCTTCGAGCGCGAGCCGGGCGCTCATCTCGGCGAAAGTGCTCCAGTCGCCGTCGAGCCGGGCGAACCAGTTGCCGACCACCTCGTGGATTTTCCCGGGCGAGCGCGTGAAGTTGAAGCGGTCGTAGCACCAGACCACCTCGCTGACGCCCCGGGGGTTGGCGTAGCGCTCGCGCGGATCGTAGTGGATGAAGACGACGTCGCCCTTGAGGAGCTGAATCGTGGTGTTCTCCTCCGGAATCAGCACAGAGGGATCGAAGTGGAAGGCACCGTTGGTGCCCGATTGCATCGCATGCCCACCGGTGGCCTCAACCGGAAGCAGGTCCCATACCGTCCTACAGGTGACGGGCGCGGCGTCGAAGTCCATCCGCGCCCGCGCCACCGCGCCGGCGAGATCGAGGACGAGATAGCGGGCCACGGGAGGTTCTCGGGATGAGGAACGCCGGGCGGCAGGAGGCCGCCCGGCATCCGTCAGCGGGCTACTTCTTCTCGGTGTTCTAGTGGGTGATGTTCAGCGTCTGCGGCATGCCGACGATGTTCTTGCGGTAGGCCACCGGCGACTGGAACTGGCCGGTGATGGCGAAGGGCATCACCTCGTAGTAGCGCTTCTGGATCGCTTCGATCGCGGCCTTCCGCTCCTCGGGCTTGGTCAGCGGGATATAGGCCTTCCGCAGCTTCTCCAGCTCCTCGTCGCAAGGCCAGCCGAACCAGTTGGTGCCGTCGCATTGTGACGGCATGGCGAAGTTGGTGACCGGGCTCTGCATGATCACCGACGACGACCAGGTGGTGAAGATGTTCCAGCCGAGCGAGCCCTGGCCGGGCGCGTCCTTGCGTCCGCGGCGGGTGGTGACCGTCGCCCAGTCGGTCGCCTGGAGGTCGACGTTCATGCCGATCTCCTTCAGGGTCTGCGCCGCCATGATCGCGATGTTATGGATGATCTGCTGGTCGGTCGGATCGAGCACCACGACCGGCCGGCCGTCATATCCGGACTCCTTGACCAGCTGCGTCGCCTTTTCCAGGTCGCGCTTCTGGAACATCTCGGAGCCGACGTTGGTCTCGTTCGGCGAGCCGCACTGGAAGACGGCGTAGCATTCCTTCTCGTATTCCGGATTGCCGATCATGCCGGCGAGGTACTGCTTCTGGTCGACCGCCAGCATGAACGCCTGTCGCGCCTTGGCGTTGTTGAAGGGCGGGTGCAGCGAGTTGAACCGCACCATGCCGTGGACGCCCGGCTTGTTGAACACCTGGACGACGATGTTCGGGTCCTTCTTCAGGAGCGGCAGCAGGTCGACCGGCGGGATCTCGAAGATGTCGGCTTCGGCCCGAAGGAACGCCTGGGTCGCAGTGTTCGGATCGGGGATGTAGGTCCATTCGACCCGGTCGAGCTTCGGCATCCTGCTGCCGGAATAGGCGTCGGTCGGCTCGCTCCGGGCCGAGTAGTTCGGATTCTTCCGGTAGATGACCTTGTCGCCGGGCTTCCACTCGTCGCGTACGAAGATGAACGGCCCGGAGCCGATGGCGTCGGCGATCTGCGTGTTGGGATCGGTCTGGGCGTCCTTCTCGCGCATGACGAAGGGCGGCAGGAGCGGGTTGGCGAGCGCGTCCAGGAGCGAACCGAACGGCTCCTTCAGCACGATCTCGAAGGAAAGCTCGCCGGTCGCCGTCATCGAGCCGACGCGCGCCATCAGCGCGGCGCCGTCGGTGGCCTTCTTGCTCCAGCGGGTGAGCGAGGGAATGACGTCCTTCGCGGTGACCGGCGTGCCGTCGTGGTACTTCATGCTGGCGCGGAGCGTGAACTTGTGGGTCAGGCCGTCGGCGGAGGCGCTGTAGGACTCCACCATCTGCGGCTTCGGCTGCATCTTGGTGTCGAGGCCGAAGAGATTGTCGTAGACCATGAACGCATGGTTCAGGGTGATCGCGGCGGTGTTCCACACCGGATCGAACGACTTGAGGTCGGCCTGGGGAATGAGCTTCACGGTCTGCGCCTCGGCGCCGGCGGAGAGCGCCGCCGTCAGCGCGGTGGCGGCAAGGAGCGCGGAAATCCTGGATCGGGTCATCGTTCGGTCCCCGGATTGCGGGGTGGGCGGGAAAGCCTCGGGCGTCGGCGATTTTTCTTATCGGATAATCCTAGACCTGCCGTCTCGGCACCCACAAGGGCTGGGCTCTCGGACGGCGGCTTGAATGGTCTTCCGGGATCGGGCCTGATCCGACCCATGGGGATGCCGGAACAGGAGCGTCGAGGATGCGATCGAGAATAAAGAGGCTGGCGGGATCGGCGGTCCTGGCCGCGGCGGTGCTGGCGTCGGCGGCGGTGTCGGCCGAGGACAAGCTCGTCCTGCAGCTCAAATGGGTGCCGCAGTCGCAGTTCGCCGGCTACTACGTGGCGCAGGCGAAGGGCTTCTACAAGCAGGTCGGCCTCGACGTCGCCATCGTTCCGGGCGGCCCCGCCATCGCGCCGTCGGAGGTGCTGGCGCGCGGCGGGGCGGATGTCGTCGTCGAATGGATGCCGGCGGCGCTGGCGGCGCGCGAGAAGGGCGCGGCGCTGGTCAACATCGCTCAGGTCTTCACCCGTTCCGGAATGATGCTGACCTGCCGGAAGGAGACCGGCGTGCGCTCGCCCGCCGATCTCAAGGGGCGGACGCTCGGCGTCTGGTTCGCCGGCAACGAATACCCGTTCCTCGCCTGGATGAGCCGCCTCGGCCTCAAGTTCGAAGGCGCTACGCCCGACGTGAAGATCCTGCGGCAGGGCTTCGACGTCGAACCGCTGCTCAGCAAGCAGGCCGACTGCATCTCGACCATGACCTACAACGAGTATTGGCAGGTGCTCGCGAGCGGCCTCAAGCGCGACAGTCTGGTGGTCTTCAAGTACCAGGACCTGGGCGTCGCGACCCTCGAGGACGGCCTCTATACGACCGCAGCCAAGCTCGCCGATCCGGCGACGGCCGACCGGCTGGCGCGCTTCGTCGCCGCGTCGCTCAAGGGATGGAACGACGCCGTCAAGAACCGCGGGGCGGCGGTAAGGACCGTGCTCACCGCCGACGTCGCCCGCCTGCAGAACGCATCGCACCAGGCCCACATGCTGGACGAGGTCGCGAAGCTTATCCATCCTGGCAGCAAGGGACTGGGATACCTCGATCCCGCCGCCTACGAGCGGACGGTGGCGACGCTGCTCGCCGGCGGCTCGGACCCGGTGATCTCCCGGAAGCCCGACGGAGCCTGGACCCATGCGGTCTGGGAGGCGGCGCAGAAGTACCGGAAATGACCCTGGAAACGGCGAAGGCGGGGACAGGCCCCGCCTTCGCTCGGAAACAATCGGCAGCGATCAGTTGACGATCTGCCAGGACCCGTCGGGACGGAGGCAGGCGGTGCCGTAGGTCATGACCGGGCGGCCGTCGATCGAGGTGTTGCTCTGGTACTCACGGCAGTAGTTGCCGGCGGAGTCGCGGCCCTCGCGGAGGGTGATGCCGGCCGGCGGCGCGGCGTAGACCGGCGGCGCCGAGTAGTAGACCGGCCGCTCGACCACGACGGTCCGGGGCTCGTAGTACGGGCGGTAGTAGTAGGGGTGCGCGTAGTAGTGGGGCCCGGGCACGCCGAAATAGATCCCGACGCTGCTCCTCGATTCGCGATGATGGCGGTTCCAGCCGTCGGCGCTCGCCGGCGCCGAAGTGGCGACCAGCGCCGCCGCGGCGAGGCTCGCCAGTGTCAGGAGTCGGCGCATGGCTGAAGTTCCCTTTCCCCTCATCGATCGACAGGCTGCTGGCAGATTAGGGCAAATTGATGGTCGTCGGGAAGCTTTCCTGGACCCCGATTGCACGGGCCGACGGCGAGAATCCTGCGACCCCAGGCTCACCCGGGTCGGTCCATGGCGAAGACGTTGTCGACGACCGTGTAGTCCATGTAGCCGAGGCGCGCCAGGGGCCGGCTCAACAGGATGTCGACCCGGCCGTCGACGACCAGCGCGTCGTCGATATGGATGCCGACGACCCGGCCGAAGACGGCATAGTTGGCGCGGCCCGGCGTGTCGCAGGGGAGCTCCACGGTCGTGAGATGACGGCATTCGAGAGCGACGGGCGAGGCCGCGACCCTCGGCGGCTTCACCAGACGCGACGGCGCGGTCTCGAGGCCGGCATGGGCGAATTCGTCGGCTCCGGCCGGGAGCGAGGCCGAGCTGGCGTTCATCTGCTCGCGCAGCGCTTCGGTCGCGAGGTTGACCACGAACTCGCCGGTCGCCTCGATGTTGGCGTGGCTGTCCTTGTGGACGGACTCGCGCGGTCGCATCGTGGTGCCGAAGGCCACCACCGGCGGGTCGGCGGCCATGGCGTTGTAGAAGCTGTAGGGCGCGAGGTTGGCGCGGCCCTCGGCGTCGAGGCTCGAGATCCAGCCGATCGGTCGCGGCGCCACCAGCGCCTTGAACGGATCGTGGCGGAGACCATGGTCGCGGAGAGCGGGCTGGTAGAACATCGGAGTCTCCGGCGACGGGTCTGGGCTTGCGCGGCGGCGCAGCATGACGAGAGGCACGCGGGCGCGCAACGGCCCTAGGCGTCGTGGGCGCCGAAGATGTCGTCCAGCACCTCGAACATCTCGATCAGGTTGGCGCCCTTCATCTGGCGGTTCCTGTGCCGGGACGACATCTCGTTCCAGACCAGGATGGCATGGCTCACCTCGTTGAGCGCCGCGCCGAGATTGTTGAAGTGGCGGCTCGCCCCGCCGAGGAAGCCGCCGAACTTCTGCGCTCCCTTGCGGCGAACGAAAAGCTCGTCGTAGCCATCCTGGTACTCGAAAAGCGTCTGGGCGATCTCTGCGAGGTTCCGCTTCGTCTTGCGGCGCACCGCCTCGTGGAGCCGGTCGATCTCGGCGCGGTCGGTGCGGTGGACGGTGTCGATCGGCGCCGAGCCGTCCTTGAGCCAGTGCGCGAATTCCTGGATCTTGGGCTTCAGGTCGCCGTACTCGATCTCGTAGAAGGTGACGCCCTTCCAGGCCTGCATGATCTCCGCGGTCTTCTCGACCGGAAGGTTCATCGCCTTGAAGAACGGGCTGAACTCATCGAGGCTGGTCGACTCCCAGAGCTTGTCGAGCAGCACCTGGACCTTGCCTTCGACGTCGCCTTTGCCGGAAGCGGCCATCATCACCATCGGACGAAGCTTTTCTCGGATGCGACGCGCGATCCGTTCCCACTCTTTGGGCGAGATCGCGAAATAGCTGGGATCGACCTCGCTGCTGGCGGATGAGAGCCGGTCTTTCAGAAGGAAGGGATCGAGCGAGGGGAGGTGGGCCATCGCCTCGAGGATGTCCATGTCGCGCAGGAAGGCCTCGGGGGCCTGGGTCCGGTTGAGGCCCGCGAATTCGGCCAGCGCCTGCTCGCGGCCGGGGTGGTCGAACTGGATCGCCGCACCACCCTTGGTGATGTCCTCGTCGTCGTACGAGAAATGGACCTTGGTCTTGATGGCACGCTTGAGGTGTCCTGCCGGCGCCTTCTCCCGGCTCTGGCCGGGATCGACGACCTTGATGATCACCGCCTTGTTGAGGCCGAGCGAGGCGAAAAGATGCTTCGGCTTCTCGCCGGCCGTCAGCGCGGCGCTGTCGACCGCCTGGGTGATCTTGTGGCAGTTGAAGACCTTGGCCGAACCCGACTGGATGGTGAAACGGAAATACTTCTCGCGCATGGACGCATCAGCTCTGAATCAGCATCTCGGCCAGAAGCAGGATGTCCTCCTCCATCTGATTCTTGACGCTGCGATAGAGGTCGCGGATCGAGATGATGCCGTAGAGCGTGCCGTCCTCGACCACCGGCAGGTGGCGGTATCCGCGCTGGGCCATCAGGTCGAGGGCGGTCTGCACGGACTCGGTCGGCAGGATGGTGTCGGGGTTGCGGGTCATGACCTCGCCGACCGCGGTCGTGGCCGGGTCGACGCCCTTGGCGAGGACCCGGGCCAGGGCGTCGCGCTCGGTGAAGATGCCGGCGAGCTTGCCCTTCTCGAGGACGAGGATGGCGCCGATGTGGCGCTTGGCCATCAGCGCCGAGACCTTGGCCACGGTCACCTCGGGCGTCACCGTCGCCAGGTCCTGGGGGGTGGCGATCACATCGGGGACGATCTTGCGGTCGGTGGGCAGCATGGTCAGAAGAACAGCTTCTGCAGGTCGATCGAGGACTGGTCGCCGAGCTTGTCGTAGTTCTCCTTGAGCCAGGTGTCGGCAACGCGGGTGCCGAGCTGGAACAAGATCTCGATGAAGTCCCGGTGGCAGTTGAACTTCGACGACGCGCCGTAGGCCGACATCTCCTTCTCGGCCTGCATCATGTGGAAGTAGATGCGCCTGAGATGCGAGCGTCCGGTCAATCGGTGCTGCTCGAGCATCTGGGTGACGAAGGCGATGGTCCGCATCTCGCGCATCATCGTCGCGTTGAAGCTGATCGAGTTCATGCGGTCGACGATGCCGCGCGCCGTCTGCGGCACCTCGTCGATGCGGATCGGGTTGATCTCGACCAGCATGATGTCGTTGGCCTTGCACTGGTAGAGCAGCGGAAACATGGCGGGATTGCCCATGTAGCCGCCGTCCCAGTAGTGCTCGCCGTCGATCTCGACCGCCTGGAAGAGTTGCGGCAGGCACGCCGACGCCAGCAGCACTTCGGCGGTGATCTCCTGGATCGGGAAGACCCTGATCTTTCCCGAGCGCACGTTGGTGGTCGAGATGAACAGGCGCACGTGCCTGACCTTGCGGAGCGCGTCGAAATCGATGAGCTCGGTGAGCAGGTCGCGGACCGGGTTGTAGCCGGTCGGATTGATCTGGTAGGGCGAGAGCAGGCGGGTGAAGAAGTCGAAGGCCTGATAGGCCGGGGAGTAGTCGAGATTCTGGCTGCCCGCCATGCGGTCGAAGATCGACGGCTGGAACGGCGAGTAGCGGCTGGCCTCGCTGGTGCGGTCCCAGAACTCGCGGAGGATCTTGCGGGCGCCCTCGCGGCCGGCATGCATCATCCCGAAGGCGAGCAGCGCGCCGTTCATGGCGCCGGCCGAGGTGCCGCTGATGCCTTCGATGAAGATGCGCTTGTCGGCGAGCAGGCGGTCGAGCACGCCCCAGGTGAAGGCGCCGTGGGCGCCGCCGCCCTGGAGGGCCAGATTGATGACGCGGTAGTCGGATGGCGGCGGCCTGTCCGCATTCCAGGGCTCCGCGCCCGATACCGCCGGTTTCACCTGGGCCATGCAGGGGGAAACTTATCCCGTGATGGCTAAAATGCGCAATAAAATTACGAGGTTAGTCGGAACTGCAGGAGGAGCGTCCGCTGCAGGGCCACGCGGTTGTCGTCGGAGAGGAGGAAAATGAAGGTCGCGCCGTCGGCGGCGGTCTCCACCGCCAGCCCCTCGAAGTTGTCGCTGATGAGCGGCGGGGCGATCTCGGCGACGTCGGCGCCGTCGAGGAGAGCGCCCGGCCGGATCGCGGCGGCGGGAACGCGGACCAGCCGCGAGGCAAAGCCGCCGAGGAGGGTGAAGGTCCGCTCCAGCACCAGGAGATCGCCGTTGGCGAGCGCCTTGGCATCGACCGGACGATAGTCGCCGCGGCGCCGGTAGCCGGCGTCGCGCCAGGTACCGCCAGCGCCGATCCAGGCCTTGAGCGTGCCGGGATTGCGCTCGTCGGTCTCGCTGACGAGGAGGAGGCGGCCGTCGGGAAGCCGCGCCATGGTCTCGGTGCCGCCGTTCGCCGGTTGGCGCGTGACCTCCGCCGGCGCCGGCTGCGGCTCGCCGCGGGAGCGCCAGGGCTGGGGACCGGCATAGCGCGCGAGCCGATGGACCTGCTCGAAGGCGACGAGGAAGCCGCCGTCCGGAAGCCTCTCCAGCGCTTCGGCGTCGCCGGCGCGTTTGACCGTGAAGGGGCTGCCGCTGCGATCGAGGATCGGGTAGATCGCCGCGTCGGCGACGTCGCGAAGCCGTCCGGCCGGGTCGCGCACGAGGCGGGCGACCAGCCAATGGCCGAGGTCGGAGACCGCCACCAGCCTCTGCCCGCCCTCGTCGACGACCAGGCCGGAATAGCCGCCGAAACGGGCATGCCGGCTCGACAGCTCGAAGCCGGCGACGAAATCGAGCTGCCCGACCCGGGTGACCTTGGCGTCGCGCGGATGGAGGTCGACGGCGCGGGCGGTGAGGCGGAGCGGCTCGGCCGCCGCCGGGGACGTCAGGAGCAGCGCTGCGAGGAGAACGCGCCCGAAGATCAGGGCGCGGCCCCGGCGAGCTGGCGCCGGACCTTGTCGGCCAGGCGCTTCATCGAACGGTCGTGGATGCCGAGCCGATCCAGGTGGTCGACCGTGTTCAGCAGATAGTCGCGGCACGGGCCGACACGGCCGACGGCACGCGCGATGATGTCGGCCGCCTGCTCCTCGCTCATCTTCTCGGCATAGCGATCGTGGCCGCGGTTGATGGTGAAGGCGATTGCCCAGACGTCGCCCTTCTCGGTCGCGGCGCGGACCCAGGTCGGGACATAAGCGTTGCTCACCATCTCGCGCCGCCAGAGGACGTCAGTCTCGGCCTCGACCTGGTCGGGCGCGATCCTCAAGACGACGCCGCGGCAGGAGCCCCCGCGATCGAGGCCGAGCATGAGCCCCGGGCAGTCCGGCGAGCCCCGCCCGAGGGTGGTCCACAGGCAGAAGCGGCGATGGTGGCCGTGGATGGTCCCGACGCGCCGCTCGACGAAGTGGAAGGCCGGATTCCAGATCAGCGAGCCGTAGCCGAAGACCCAGACCTCCGGCGACGGCGCGCGCGCCAGCATGTCGTGACGCGACTTTGCCAGCTCCTCGTCCGAAAGCACCTTCATGGGGTGGCCGGCCTCGCGGGCCATGCGCTGGACCCAGCCGCTCTGGATCTGCTCGCGGGTCAGGCTCATCCGAGCGATCCGACCCCGGGCAGCTTGAGCGCGGGCGGGAAGGCGGAGACGCCGAAGGTGAGGCCGAAGAGGTTGATCTCGACGCCTTCGCTTTTCGCCAACGTCACGCCGGCGAGGCCGAAGAGCGAGAACTGCACGCCGGTGCCGCTCGGCGCCGCGCCGATCAGCGCGCCGCCGGCGAGGTAATCCTTGCCGATGGCCGTCGGGGGCAGCGCCAGGCCGAGCTCCGGTACCTCGCGAGCGACGAAGGCGGTGAAGGTGTTGCTGTTGGGCCCCGGCCAGGTGAGGTAGCTTTTGGGGTAGGGGTAGCGTTCGACCGCGGCGTCGATCTTCGCGATCAGGGCGTCGACTCCGGCGCCGCGGAGATCGACCAGCCGCTCGGGATAGGCGCCGAACCAGAAGTTATCCGGACCTGTGCGGTCGACCCGCACGGACGGGGCACCCTGGTCGACGCCCCAGCCCATGACCTCGTAGCGGGTGTAGCGGTCGGCGCCGCTTGGCTTGACCGCGATCCAGGTGTGGACGGCGAGCGCCCGTCGCCAACCTACGGCGCGAGCCGCATAGACCTGGATCACTGCTTCCTGGGTGACCTTGGGGTCGGGCGCCTGACCGGAGGCATCGCGGCGGGCGGCGTACCACGGCACGTCGCTCGGCCGGTCGGACTGGCCGGCGGCAAAGGCGATCGGCAGCAGGAACAGCAGGGCGAACGCGACGACGAGGACCTTCATCGGGTCCGGACCATAGCATAGAGGCCCCGAGATGCGAGAAGGGGACGCTTTGCCGCGAAGAAGCTATAAATACCGCCAACGGGAAGCCGGAGGTCCGTTCCTATGTACAAGCTGTTCTACGCCCCCGGTTCGGCGGCGATGGCGCCCCACGCGGCGCTGGAGGAGACCGGCGCGCCGCACGAGCTGGTGCTGGTCGACACCGGGTCGAACGCCCACAAGAAGCCTGAATACCTGAAGCTCAACCCGAACGGCCGGGTCCCGACCCTGGTCGACGGGGAGCACGTCATCTACGAATCGGCGGCGATCATGATGCACCTTGCCGACAAGCACCCGAACGCCGGCCTGGCGCCGGCGCCCGGCACGCCGGAGCGCGGACTCTACTACCAGTGGCTGGTCTACATGACCAACACGGTGCAGGAGGCCTACATCGAATATTTCCACGCCGACTACTACGCCAAGACCGAGTCGGCCCAGGCCGAGGTGAAGGCGACATCCGAGGCCCGGCTGCAGCCGATGTTCGCCATTCTCGACAAGGCGCTGGAGCAGGGCCCCTATCTCCTCGGCGACAAGTTCAGCGGTGCCGATATCTTTCTGATGATGATGGCGCGCTGGAGCCGGAACATGGCGAAGCCGGCGACGACGTATCCCAACATCAGGCGCTGCGTCGACCTGGTGCTCGCCCGCCCGGCGGTCCAGCGCATGATGAAGGCCGAAGGGCTGAGCTGACCCTGACGCGGCGGCTTTCGGGGCACGGAATGTCCGCTCGGGTCCGGAGATCCGGCGATCTTGCAGAGGTGCGCATGACGTGGTTTCCGCGTGTCTTGATCCTTCTCATTTTCGGAGTGTCTGCCGCGATGGCGAACGAGCTCGTCGACTTCAAGCCCAAGGACTCCCAGGTCACGATGACGGCGGCGGAATTCGCCGGCGTCGCCGCCCGCATCGCCAAGCGCCGCGACCTGCCGGCGACCGAGGGCGCGACCGGGCTCGAGTATCTGGTCTTCGCCGACGACGTTCGCGTCGCCGCGCTCAACCACCAGTGGGCGGCGAAAGCTGCGGCATGGCCCGAGATCGATCTCGTCCAGTTTATAGGCACGGTCAACCCGGGGAGCCCGCTCGAGAAGAAGATCGGCCAGTCGGCGCCCTACGAGCGCGGTGGTGCCAGCGGACGCGTGGTCCACTTCAGCATGCAGGAGGGCACCGAGGGCATGGCCTGCGTCGCCTACGACGTGAAGGCCGGAGCGCATCGGCTGACCGGTTTCATCTGCCTGCCGGGGACGGCGCCGCTGACGCCCGAGGACGCGAAGCGCCTGGTCGGCGGCCTCGGCATCAAGGGTGTCCTTCCGCCGGGCTGACGCGCCACTCCAGGCGCACCTCCTCCTCCGTCTCCGCCCGCTCGCGGGCGACGCGGGCCGCCGCGACGGCTGCCGCGGAGGCAATGCGCCCGAACGCCCAGGCGGCAGCGCCCCGGACCACCGCCGCGTCGTCGTCGAGGAGCCGCCCGGCGACCTGGGCGAGCGCCGGCTCGCCGCTGTTGCCGATGGCGATCAGCACGTTGCGGACGAAGCGGTCGCGGCCGAGCCGCTTCACCGCCGATCCGGCAAAGAGCCGGCGGAAGCCGGCATCGTCGAGCGCCGCCAGCTCGGCGAGGCGGGGCGCCGTCAGTTCGTTCCGCGGCAGCAGGTCGGGCTCGGAGGTCGGCGTCGCGAACTTGTTCCAGGGGCAGGCGGCGAGACAGTCGTCGCAGCCATAGATGCGGTTGCCGAGGAGCGGGCGGAGCTCGATCGGGATGGCGCCCTTGTGCTCGATCGTCAGGTAGGAGATGCAGCGGCGCGCATCCAGCCGATAGGGCGCGGGGAAGGCGGCGGTCGGGCAGGCATCGAGGCAGGCCCGGCAGGCGCCGCAGGCGTCGGCGTGCGGCATATCCGGTTCGAGGACGAGATCGGTGAAGACCTCGCCGAGGAAGAGCCAGGAGCCGAAGTCGCGCGAGACCAAGTTGGTGTGCTTGCCCTGCCAGCCGATGCCGGCGGCCTCGGCCAGCGGCTTCTCCATCACCGGCGCGGTGTCGACGAAGACCTTGACCTGGCAGCGGCGATCCTCGGCGAGCCAGCGGCCGAGGGCTTTCAGCCGGCTCTTGACCACGTCGTGGTAGTCGCGGCCGCGAGCGTAGACCGAGACCACCCCCGCCTCGGCCTCGCCGAGATGGGCGTTCGGCGGCTCGGCCGGGCCGTAGTTCATGCCGAGGACGATGACGCTCTTGGCATCCGGCCACAGGGTCCGGGGATCGCCGCGGCGGTCGGCCTTGGCGGCGAGCCAGCCCATGTCTCCGTGCAGGCCCTGGCCGAGATAGTGCGCGAGGTTGTCGCGGGCCTCGCCGGAGAGCGCCGCCGGGGCGAAGCCGACGGCGTCGAAACCGAGGGCCAGCGCCTTCTCCCGGATCGCGGCCTTCGGGTCCACCTTATCCGCGCCCGCGATAGGGCTGGACCTCCTGCGGGGGAATCCACAGCCGCTTCGGCGCCGGGCCGGACTGGTAGAAGACGTCGATCGGCATGCCGCCGCGCGGGTACCAGTAGCCGCCGATCCTGAACCAGTCGGGCTTGAGGAGCGCGCGGAGGCGCTTGGCGATGGCGAGCGTCGTCGCCTCGTGGAAGGCGGCGTGGTTGCGGAACGAGGAGAGGTAGAGCTTGAGCGACTTGCTCTCGACCAGCCACGCCTTCGGCACGTAGTCGATCACCAGATGGGCGAAGTCCGGCTGCCCGGTGACCGGGCAGAGGCAGGTGAACTCAGGTGCCGTGAAGCGGACGAGGTAGCGGTCCTTGGGATACGGGTTCGGAATCCGCTCCAGCAGCGCCTGCTCGGGCGAGGCGGGCAGCCGGCTTAGCTTGCCGAGGTGGGTCAGCGTCTTGGTCATCCCGGCTCTTCCGGTTGCAGAGGGGCGGCTTCCCAGCGTCGGGCGACCTCCTCGAAGCGTCCGGCCTCGATGCCCTGGCGCAGCTCCGCCATCAGGTCCTGATAGTGCTGGAGGTTATGCCAGGTCAACAGCATGGGGCCGAGCATCTCGTTGGCCTTGAACAGATGGTGCAGATAGCCTCGGGCGTAGCCGCGGCAGGCGGGGCACCGGCAGGCCGCGTCGAGCGGCCGGTCGGAGGCGGCGTGGGCGGCGTTCCGGATATTGAGCGTGCCGCCGCGAACGAAGGCCTGGCCGGTGCGTCCTGACCGGGTCGGCATGACGCAGTCGAACATGTCGATGCCGCGGCGGACAGCGCCGACGATATCGTCCGGGCGGCCGACGCCCATCAGGTATCGCGGGTGGTCCGCCGGCAGGCTCGGCACCGTCGCGCCCAGCACCTCGAACATGGTCGCCTGGCCCTCGCCGACCGCAAGCCCCCCGATGGCGTAGCCGTCGAAGCCGATCGTGGCGAGGGCCGTGACCGAATGCGCGCGGAGCCTCGGGTAGACGCCGCCCTGGACGATGCCGAAGAGGCCGTAGCCCGGGCGCGGGGCGAAGGCGGTCCTACAGCGCTCGGCCCAGCGCATGGAGCGCATCATCGAGCGGTCAGCCTCGTCCTCCGTCGCCGGGAAGGGCGTGCACTCGTCCAGCGCCATGGTGATGGTCGCGTCGAGCAGGCGCTGGATATCGACCGCGCGTTCGGGCGTGAGCTGGTGCTTGGAGCCGTCGAGGTGCGACTTGAAGATGACGCCCTGCTCGTCGATGGTCCGGAGGTCGCTCAGCGACATCACCTGGAAGCCGCCGGAGTCGGTGAGGATCGGCCCGGGCCAGTTCATGAATCGATGGAGCCCGCCGAGCGCGGCCACCTGCTCGGCGCCGGGGCGCAGCATCAGATGATAGGTGTTGCCGAGGATGATCTGGGCGCCGGTCTGCGCGACCGAGTCCGGGTGCATCGCCTTGACCGTGCCGGCGGTCCCGACCGGCATGAAGGCCGGCGTGTCGATCGGCCCGTGGGCGGTCGAGAGCCGCCCGCGCCGGGCGCCGCCGTCGGTCGCCGTGAGTTCGAAACCGATACTCACGGCCCGCGTTCCAAGAGGCAGGCATCGCCGTAGGAATAGAAACGGTAGCGCTCGGCGACCGCATGCGCGTAGGCGGATCTCATGCGCCCGAGGCCGGCGAAGGCCGAGGCCAGCATGAACAGGGTCGAGCGCGGCAGGTGGAAATTGGTGAGCATGCGGTCGACGACCTTGAAGGCGTATCCCGGGGTGATGAAGATGCCGGTGTCGCCGGCGAAGGGGCGAAGCCGCCCGTCGCCGCCGGCCGCGGTCTCCAGAAGGCGGACGCTGGTGGTGCCGACGGCGAAAAGGCGCCCGCCGGCGGTGCGCGCGGTATTGATCCGATCGGCGACCTCCGGCGTGACCTCGCCCCACTCCCTATGCATCACGTGGTCATCGGTATCATCGACCTTGACCGGGAGGAAGGTGCCGGCACCGACATGGAGGGTGACCGCCAGGATCTGGACGCCGCGGGCGGCGACCGCGTCGCGGAGAGCGGGCGTGAAGTGGAGGCCGGCGGTCGGCGCCGCCACCGCGCCCTCGCGCCTTGCGAACAGCGTCTGATAGTCAGCGGCGTCCTCCGGCGAATCCGCGCGCTTGATGTAAGGCGGCAACGGCACGTGCCCATGACGGGCGAGAAGCGCCATCACCTCGGCGTCGCCGGCCTCGAAATCGAGCACGACCTCACCGCCCGCGTGCTTCTCCGTGACGAGGAGGCGGGCCTCGCCGACCGCCAGCCGGTTGCCGGGCTTGAGCTTCTTCGCCGGACGGGCGAAGCCGCGCCAGAGACCGGGAGCCACGCGCCGGTGGAGCAGGATCTCGATCCGGGCCTCGCCCCG
Organism: Alphaproteobacteria bacterium; assembly: GCA_009694025.1. Taxonomy (GTDB): domain Bacteria; phylum Pseudomonadota; class Alphaproteobacteria; order SHVZ01; family SHVZ01; genus SHVZ01. The sequence goes on from SHVZ01000056.1 coordinate 25,287, forward strand.
CTTTCCGAATAGCCGGGCAGGGATGACGCGCGTGTCGTTGACCACGACCACGTCCCGCGGGTCGAGGAAGGCTGGGAGCTCACGTACGATCCGGTCCTCGAGGCCCCGGCCGACCACCAGCATCCGGGCCGCGTCACGCGGCCGGACCGGGCGGTCGGCGATCAGGTCGTTGGGCAGATCGAAGTCGAATACCTCGACGCGCATCAGCCGATTTTGTCGAGCGGCCAGATCGGACGGCGGACCTTCTTGTACATGCCCGGTGAGAACTTGTCGGAACAGAGCGAGTTGGAATCCACCAGCACGACCTCGCGCGAGATCGGCTCGAAGGCAGCTCGGAAATGGTGCATCGACTTGACGAACACCGTGTCCTTCTTCGTCGGGTCGATGCCCATCGAGGT
>SHVZ01000002.1 GCA_009694025.1 Alphaproteobacteria bacterium
CAACTCGCTCGTCGAACTCAAGGCTCACATCAACGCCTTCATCACCGCATACAACGACACCGCAAAACCCTTTGCATGGACCAAATCCAAGGTCCATCAAAAGCGCCTCAAAGCCCATTTCGCGGATCAGTGATTCCGGGTACTAGTCTCTCGCCCGTTCGGCGAGACGGGGGGCGCATGGCCTACGACTACGACTTGGTGGTGATCGGTTCCGGACCGGCGGGTCAGCGGGCGGCGATTGCCGCCGCGAAGCTCGACAAGAAGGTCGCCATGGTCGAGTACCGCCAGGTGGTCGGTGGCGTCTGCACCAACACCGGCACGATCCCATCGAAGACGCTGCGTGAGGCGGTGCTGCATCTCTCCGGGTATCGGGAGCGCGGCATCTATGGCGCCTCCTATTCGGTCAAGCAGAACATCAGCATGCAGGATCTGCTGTTTCGCACGACGCACGTCATCCGCCACGAGATCGACGTGACCCGACACCAGCTCCAGCGCAATCGTATCGAGATGTTCGAGGCGTCGGCCGGCTTCGTCGACGACCACACCGTCAGGCTTACCAACGTCTTGGGCAAAGGCCACCGCGACGTGACCGCGGCCGCCGTCATCATCGCCTGCGGCACGCACGCGACCAGGGACAAGCATATTCCCTTCGACGGCCAGCGGGTGTTCATCTCCGACGACATCCTGACGCTGGAGAAGCTGCCGCGCTCGCTCGCCGTGGTCGGCGCCGGCGTCATCGGCGCCGAATACGCGACGATCTTCGCCGCGCTCGGCATCCGCATCACCCTGATCGACAAGCGCACCCAACTTCTGCCGTTCATCGACGCCGAGATCACCCAGGCGCTCACCCACCACATGCATCAGAACCGGGTGACCTTGAGGCTGGGCGAGGAGGTGAGCGGGATCGAAATCTTCACCGACGACCGCGGCCAGCGTGTGCGCATCAAGCTGGCGTCGGGAAAGCAGGTGGTGACCGATGCGGCGCTCTATTCGATCGGTCGCACCGGCGCGACCGAGGCGCTGAACCTGAACGGCGCAGGCGTGAAGGCCGATGCCCGCGGTCGGATCGAGGTCAACGCCGACTACCAGACTTCGGTACCGCATATCTATGCCGTCGGCGACGTCATCGGCTTCCCCTCGCTGGCCTCGACCTCGATGGAGCAGGGGCGACTCGCCGCCTCGCACTCCTTCGGCGTCGAGGCCAAGTCGATGCCCGGCCTGTTCCCTTACGGCATCTACACGATCCCGGAGATATCGACCGTCGGCAAGAACGAGGCGGAGCTGACCGAGGCCGGGGTTCCCTACGAGGTCGGCAAGGCCCGCTACAACGAGATCGCCCGCGGCCAGATCATCGGCGACACCGGCGGCCTCCTGAAGCTCTTGTTCCACTACGACACCCGCGAGCTGCTCGGCGTCCACATCATCGGCGAAGGTGCCAGCGAGCTCATCCATATCGGCCAGGCCGTGCTCGCGCTCGGGGGCACCGTCGACTACTTCGTCAACACGGTGTTCAACTACCCGACGCTCGCCGAGTGCTACAAGACCGCCGCTTTCGACGGTCTCAACCGACTTGGATGACGGGGTTCGCCATGATCGTTCGCTCGATCGTCGCGGTGTTCGCCCTCAGCGGCCCGCTGGCCGCCCAGCCGCACACCCAGGCGCCCTATGCCGGTCGGGAGCAGCGGGAGATAGCCGCTCTCTCCGAGCAGGAGATCGCCGATCTCCGTTCCGGCGCCGGCATGACGATGGCACTGCCGGCCGAGCTCAACGGCTATCCTGGCCCGCGGCACGTGCTCGATCTCGCCGACCAGCTCGACCTGACGCCGGGCCAGCGGACGATCGCTGACCTGCTGATGGCGGAGATGCGGGAAAGGGCCGTGCCGCTCGGCGAGCAGGTGATCGCCGCCGAGAGCGATCTTGGGCGCCTCTTCGCCTCGGGCACCGCGACCGCCGAGGCGATCGCGGCGGCGACGGACAGGGTCGCCCGCCTCCGCGGCGAGCTCCGGTTCGGCCATCTCGTCGCCCATCTCGCCATGCGGGACGCACTGAGCCCGACCCAGCGGGCCGCCTATGACCGGCTGCGCGGCTACGCCCGCGGCCATGGGGCGCACTGAAGCGGCGGCGCTACCAGCGGCGATAGCCCTCAGCTAAGCTCGGCGCCGACATCGTCCCTTCGTCGAGGACCGTTGCATATGGACCAGAGCCGATCCGGGGCGGCCGGCGTGCTTCGCCGCGCCGTCGCCGCGCTGCCGCCCTATCGCGGTCCGCAGATCGAGGAGGATCTCCCGGGCGCCGCCGGGCCGTTCCGGCGGATGAGCCTGAACGAGTCCCCGGACCCGCCCTCGCCCAAGGTCATCGCCGCCGTTCAGGCGGCGGTCGCCGGCGCCAACCGCTACCCCGATCCCCAGGCGCGCGCGCTCGCGGCGGCGATCTCCGACCGTACCGGCGTCCCGGTCTCGCGCATCGTCTTCGGCAACGGCAGCCACGAGCTGATCATGCTGTCGGGGCCGGCCTTCATGGAGGCGGGGACCAGGATCGTGGTGCCGAACCCGTCCTTCCAGCCCTACCAGTCGGCGGCGAAGATCGCCGGCGCCGAGGTGGTGGCCGTGCCCGTCGATGCCGACGGCGCCAATGACGTCGATGCGATGCTCGCGGCCTGCGCACCGGCACCGAGGATGGTGATCGCGGCGACCCCCAACAATCCGACCGGCGCGCTCCTCACCCAATCGGCGCTCGACCGGCTGATCGCCGGCGTGCCGGAGGCGACGCTGCTGGTGATCGACGAAGCCTATTACGAGTTCGGCCGGCTCGCCGGCGGTCCGGACGTGCTGAGGGCGCTCAAGACGCGGAAGGGGCCGTGGCTGGTGCTCCGCACCTTCTCCAAGGCCTATAACCTGGCCGGCCTGCGCGTCGGCTACGGGCTCGCCAGCCATGACGAGGTCGCCGAGGGCATCCAGCGGGTCCGTGGCGTCTTCAATGTCAACCGTCTGGCTCAGGCGGCGGCGCTGGCCGCGCTCGGCGACGAGCCCTATGCGCAGGCCTCGCAGAAGCGGACGGCAGCCGAGCGCGACCGTCTCGTCGCCGGGCTCAAGGCGATAGGTCTGGCGCCGTTGCCGTCGGCCGCCAACTTCGTCGCGGTCAGGACGCCGAAGCCGGCGGCTGAGGTGGTGGGATCGCTCGCCCGGCGTGGCATCATGATCGTCCCTGTCGGCGGCCCGCCCTACGACTACCACATCCGCATCACCGTCGGCTCCGCCGAGGACACGGACGCGGTGCTGGCGACGCTCAAGGCGCTGCTCTGATGCGCATCCTCGTCCTCGGCGCGGGCCTGGCCGGCGTCACCGCCGCCCACTTCCTTGCCCGCGACGGCCATCAGGTCGAGGTGGTCGATCGCCAGGCCGAGGCGGCTTCCGAGACGAGCTTCGCCAATGCTGGGATGGTCACACCCGGCCATGCCTATCCCTGGGCCAACCCGGGGGCGCCCAAGATCCTCCTGAAGTCGCTGTTCCTCCGCGACCAGGCGCTCCGCCTCAAGCTGGTGCCGGATCCGCGGATGTGGCGCTGGGGCCTCAAGTTCCTCGCCAACTGCACGGCTGCCCGCGCCAAGGTCAACACCGAGCGAAAAGCCCGTCTCTGCCTCTACTCGCAACGGAAACTGCGCGAGGTCGCCGCGGAGACGGGGATCGACTATCACGCGACCCGCAAGGGGGCCCTGTTCCTCTATCGGCAGCCGGAGGCGCTGGAACGGGCCGCGGGACGCATCAGGATCCTGCAGGACAACGGCATGGATCTCCGCCTGCTCGATGCCGAGGCGACGATCGCGACCGAGCCGGCGTTGTCGGATGCGCGGGACAAGATCGCCGGCGCGGTCTTCGCCCCCAACGACGAGAGCGGCGATTCCTGCGTCTTCACCCGTAAGCTGGCGGAGCGCCTGGCCGACCAGGGGCATCGCTTCCACTACGGCACGACAGTCCGCCGGATCCGGGCGGAGCTGGGCCGCATCGTCGGCGTCGAGACCTCGGCCGGCATGATGACGGCGGATGCCTATGTGCTGTCGCTCGCCAGCGAGTCGCCGAAGCTGGTCCGCAAGTTGGGAATCGATCTCCCGGTCTATCCGGTGAAGGGATATTCGCTGACGCTGCCGATCGGCCCCGAGCACCGGCCGCCGACGATCTGCGGGGTCGACGAGGGCTATCTCGTCGCCTTCTGTCGGATGGGCGACCAGCTCCGCCTGACCGCGACGGCGGAGTTCTCGGGCTTCAACACCGACCACGAGCCTCGCGACTTCGACGGCATGATCCGGCTCGCCCGCGACCTCTTCCCGAACGGCGCCGATTTCGAGCGGCCGGGCTATTGGGCCTGTTTGCGACCGATGACCCCGGAAGGAACGCCGATCGTCGGCCGCTCGCGCTACGCGAATCTCTGGATCAACACCGGCCACGGCCACATGGGATGGACCATGTCCTGCGGCACCGCCCAGGCGCTCGCCGATCTGATGGCCGGCCGCGAGCCCGAGCTCGACCTCACGGGAATGGAGGCTCCGTCATGAATCTCGCCGCGCCGGCCGAAGCCGGTCTCCTGGTCAACCGCCAGAACCTGCCCTTCGCGCTCGATGAGGGCATCGGCGCCCGCGCCCGCATCGGCCTGATCGTGCTGGCGACCGACCACACGATCGAGCACGAGTGGCGCTCGCTGCTGACGATCCCGGGGGTCGCCTTCTACGAGAGCCGGATCATGAACGCGAGCGCAATCACGCCGGAGACCCTGGCCGGGATGGAGCGCGACCTGACCCAGGCGACCGCGGTGATCCGCCCGGGCGAGGCGATGGACGTGATCGCCTATGGCTGCACCTCCGGCGCCATGGTGATCGGCGAGGACAAGGTGGCCGCCCGGGTCCGCGAGGCGCGGCCGGGCATCGCCGTTACCACGCCGATCGGGGCGGCGATCGCCGGCATGAAGGCGCTCGGCTGCCGGCGCATCGCGCTCCTGACGCCCTACATCGACCGGATCAACCGGATGATGCGGGATTACATCCTCGCCCGCGACCTCGCGGTGCCGGCGATGGGTTCCTTCAACCATGAGGAGGACAACGAGGTGGCGCGCATCGACGCGGCCTCGGTCCGTAGCGCGGCGATCGAGCTCGGACGCCATCGCGATGTCGACGGTGTCTTCGTCGCCTGCACCAGCCTGCGCGTCGCCGCGCTGGTCGAGGACCTGGAGGCGGAGCTGGGCAAGCCCGTGACTTCCTCCAACCACGCCATGGCATGGCACGCGCTCAGGCTTGCCGGCGTCGCCGAGGCCCTTCCAGATCGCGGACGATTGTTCCGGGTCTAGGTCGTGACTGCATAGGTAAGGCTTTTGTGCCGATTCATTTGGTGACCCTCCGGGGGTTCGTGTGGAGGCGTCCTTCCTCGATACTTGTTGCATTGAGGAGCAGGTCCGCTACCGTTACTTGTGGCATGGTACGAAGGGGAGGGGGACATGCACAGACTCGTGCTTCTCGTGCTTCTCGCGACCAGCGGTCTACCTTTCCGCGCGCATGCTCAACCGCTGTCACCCACAGTGATGGATGTCATCGAGAAGGCTGTTCAACAGCGGCCTTCAGCGGGACGGGTCGCTGCGGACTCGAAAAGTGGCCCATCAGCAACCGTTGCGCCTCTCGGTCCGATGCGAGATCGGCATTCCATCGGAGGACGTATCGGCTCCGAGAGCTAGTCTCGGCTGGAACTACTACCGCGCGAGCACCTGTTTCGGCCTTGTTACAAGCGACGGGACAGTTGTCTACATCATGAACTTCACTGATGGAACAGGCATCGCCTCAACTGACCAAGGAGCGGCGGCGTACTTCGCCTCCGCTTGCTCAGTTGCTGCGTCTGTCGCCATCCACATCGTGTCGATCAGCGGCAGCTCGTTCACGTGGGACGCGGGTGGGTTTGCGCGCTAGCGAGCGCTGCGCGCCGAATGATGAAAGACGGGGGGACTCTCATGCATGCTGCTCTTCGGGTATCGACCCACGCTCTTTTCCTGGTTGCCCTTCTGGCCGCGTGCGCGAGGACAGCAGTCATGCCCATGACAAACGATACGATTCAAGTATCGACACGCGTCGCGCCCATTTGTGCAGCAAGCTCCGCTCAGCCAATCGTGCTCCGGCGCGCCGCTGTTGAAACCATCAACCGCGGCTACGACCGATTCATGATCTTAGCCTCCAATATGCAGGCAGAATTTGCGGGGTTTTTGCCGGGCTCGGCTACAACCACGGGAAGCGGCTCAATCGTCGCAAGCGGAAACATGGCTACCCTTCAAGGTTCATCGTACACGACTTATTCGCCGCCCACGCCGATGACTGCGCACACACAGACCGTTGTTGTGAAGATGTTCAAAGATGGCGATCCGGCAGGCAGTAATGCAATTTCGGCACGCGCCAGCCTTGGGCCGGACTGGCAAAAGATTCTCAAGGAATCCAGCACGACTACTTGCTAGTGCGCGTCAGGGATGAGCGGAGGCTAGAAATGAGGAGAGCGAGGGCCACGCACTCGGTGTGCATTGCGCTCCTGCTGTGTTGTCCGTTGGCTGCGCGGGCAGAACCGTTGGAGAGGCGCGCGATAGATGTTTCGCCAGAAGCCTCTCGCGCTTTTGACCTTTCGGTTGGGACGGCAACCCCTCTTCCCGCGCCCATAGAAATCAGTTATCGCCCCATCGGGCGCGTGCCATTTCAGTCTCTCGTCCAGATCCAAGACATCAAGGCGCTTTTCGTCGGTGAGACGCTGACGGAAAGCGATGGAGATGCTCTGCGCCGCCTATTCCGCATTGAGTACATGGAATTCGAACGCAATGGCTTCTCAGCTAGGCTGCCTATTGGTGCCAGCTATCAAATGCGTATTCGTCGCAATGGCGAATACCTTGAAATCGGCGCCTTGTCGGTCACGGTGCCAGACCGACCACTTGATTCTCGATTTTCAGTCGACGACTGGCGAGTACTGCGTGAGCAGTTGGTGCCAGTACTGACTAGTGCGCTTGAACGAAGCCGCATAGAGGATTGCCTCTATCAACCAAGATATCCGGGTGGGAAAATCACGAACGATACGCCCGTCGGGCTCACAAACCTTCGCGAGACGATGCGGCGAATGGCCGAATGTTCGATTGCGCTGGGATCAGGGAAGAGTTGGGCAGAAAGCGAGGACTACAAGCGAGGACCGGAACAGTTCCTTGATCGAATGGAGCAAACTCTTGCCAGTTCCAACCTGAGTCTCTTTGCCGACATCAGATTCCGCGGGACGGTGCAACTAAGTGGCTCGGAATTTCTGGTGATGGGGGGACCAGTCCGAATGGGCGGCAAAGGCGAGCAAAGTGCGTCCATTCTTGGCGTGCCAGTGCCAGCAGGGATCAAGGTCGAATCGATTGATATGCAGATGGAGGCCCAGAGCCTAATCGATCCCTACTCGGGCGCAATCTATAAGACGAGCTGGGGCGGGGTGACGACAGTTTATCCAGCGTCAGGCTCCCAATCGTCTGCCTTCATCACGATCAAACAGCGCGGCGATTTCTTTGCCAATATCCCGCGATTCTATGCGGATGTGCCAACGCCGCCACCAGCGGCTCGGCCGCCCGGCTCCGGGGCAGGCTCAATCGCACCAGCGCCGGCCCCTCGTGCACAGCAAGAATCGAAGACGCTTGTTAGCCTGTATCGTGACGCAGTCGGGTCGGTCTTCACCGTTAAGACGGACACCAGCCTTGGCACTGCTTTTGCGGCGGGTGCAAATTTGCTAATCACCGCGCGGCATGTCGTGAAAGACGCGAAGGCAGTCGAGCTCGAGAACACCAAAGGACAGCGCTTCAAGGCTCGCGTTTTGTTGCCTGCAGCCGACGTCGACATTGCGTACCTGGTGCCAACTACACCTCAGCGCCTCAATCCGCTGCCGATGGCGGCCGACGTCCCGCCGATCGGGACCAAGCTTGTCGTCATCGGCTCACCTGTAGGCTTGGACGGGACCCTGACGACTGGGACCGTCAGCCAACTAAGGCCGTTCAAAGGCCGTCTCTTCCTTCAGTTCGAAGGCTTCGTGACCAAGGGTAACAGTGGCGGCCCGATCATGGACCTCGAAGGAAAGGTCCTAGGCATCGTCATGGCGCAGCTTCCACCGGAGGTGGGGATCGGATTGAACTTCGGCGTCTCGACCGTCGACGTGATCGGCGAAGCGCCCCGTGAGGCGAAGGCACTGATCGCGAGAAACTAGCGAGGTGGGCTAAGGACGTTCATCCGCCTCCGCCTACACGTTGGAGCGTCGCAACTTCTGCCTCTCCAAGGTCCCGGATCAACAGCCTTCGTAGCAACGATATCTAGACTCTCGTCGTCAGCGCCTCTTCCTGGGCGAGTTCGGCCCGCATCTCCGCGAGCTCGCCGGAAAGGAAGTCGCGGAGCGAGACGATGCCGACCGCGCGGCCGTTCTCGACCACCGGCAGGTGGCGAAAGCCACCCTCGTGCATCACCTTGAGGGCGTCGAGCGCCCGCTGATCGGGCGCAACGGTCGCCGGATTCGCCGTCATCACTTGGCGGATCCGGGTCGTGTCGGGATCGAGACCGGCGGCGACGACCCGGGTCATCACGTCGCGCTCGGTGAAGATGCCGACCAGGGTGCCGGCCTCGGTCACCAGCGTGGCACCGATGCGGCGGTCGGCCATGCGCCGTGCCGCCTCGCGGACCGACGCCTCCGGCGGCAGCGCCAGGATGTCTTGGTCGCGGACCACGTCCGGAATCAGTCGTCTGAACATCGCAGGCTCCCCTCGTGCCCCGCATTATAGCCGGAGACCCGTGCGAATCGGGTTCCGTCCTGGCGAAAGCCTTGGCATTGTAGGCGGCAATGACCGCCCCCGATGCGAGCCAGAAGACCCGCCGCGGCGTGCGATCCGTCGCCATTCGATGCGTCGTCGCGGCGTTGGCCCTGGTGGCGGTTGCCGGCGGAGGGCTGGTGGCCCAGCGCCGGGCGGTCGAGGCGGTGGGCGAGCCGGCGGTCGTCGTCGGGCTCGCGGGGTGGCTCGGCACGCTCGCGGCCAAGGGCGGCCTCGCCGCCCGGGACCTCGCCCAGTCCCCCGACGAGGGCCAGCGCGGCGAAGCCCGCATCCGGCTGGCGGTGATCCTGGACGAGATAGCGCAGCAGCGTCAGCGCCTGGGGCGCCGGACCGCGCTCCCGGCCGAAGTCCAGGGGGCCATCGACAACTTTCTCGCTGCCGGCCGATCTCTCGTCGACACCGAGGCCGCAGACCTCGCCGAGCGCCCCACCTATCGGACGGTCATGGATCTCGGGCCCGAGCGCTTGCCGGTGCTGCTCGACCGTCTGGCCGCGCGCGGCGAGGCCGAAGGACGGACGCGGCTCGAGCTTCTGTCGCAGATCCAGCTCGCCACGGCCGGAGCCATCCTGATCGTACTGGCGCTGGCGGTGGTCGCCATCGCGCCGGCAATCCGCGGGGCGGCGGGCGAGGTCCGGGCGCTGCAGGGCGAGGCCGCTCGCCTCACGGTCGGCTCGGCCGCGGCCGATGCCAGCCGGCGTGGCCTCTCCCAGTACCTCTTGCGGCTCGAGCAGACCCTCGCCGCGGCGGTCAAGACCGTGGTCGGGCTTTCCGACGTTCTGGCGCTCGGCGCCGCCGGTCCGCTCAACGACAAGCAGCGCGAATACGCACAGCGCATCCGCGGCGACGGCCAGCGCCTGGCCCAGCTCCTCGAGGACGTGCACGACCTGGCGCTGATCGACGCCGGCCAGCTCAAGCTCGACGAGAAGCCGATCGATCTCGGCCCTTTCATCGCCCAGATCCTCGACCAGATGCGGGTGCAGGCCGACCGCAGCCGCATCGCGCTCATGCATAGCCTGCCGGTGGACATGCCCAGGCTCTCGGCCGATCCAAGCCGGCTCCGCCAGATGATGCGCAGGCTGATCGACATCGCTCTCCGCGCCGGAGAGAGCGGCGGCCAGGTCCATGTCCGGGTCGCCCACGAGCCGGCGGGAGGCTTGGCCCTTTCGGTGGAGACGGCGGGCCAGGGCTTCGGCCACCCCGATGCCGAGATCGCGCTTGCCCGAACCGACGGGCCGGGCGGCACTTCGGCGCTGACGCTGCCGCTGGTCAAGGCGCTCGCCGAGCATCATGGCGGACGCATGACCGTCGGCCCGGCCCCTGGCCGCGGCTCGATCGCGATCCTGAATTTCCCGCCGACCCGGACCATCGTCGCCTAGACCGGCGAGAGGATCGACTCGGCCGGCGCGAAAACCTCGCAGGCGCCGGTGATCCCCTTGAAGGTGTGCTTGCCCAACGGCCGCATGCGGCTCTCCGCAGCGCCGGCGGCCTCCTCGGACAGCACGATCGGCTCGCCGAGCGGCCGGCAGAGCTGGGCCAGACGGTTCGCCAGATTGACCGTCGGACCGATGACGGTGAAGTCCAGGCGCTCAGGCGCGCCGATGTTCCCGTACATCACCTGCCCTAGGTGAAGGGCGATACCGCAGCGGATTTCCGGGTCGTTCGCGCCTGAGCGCTCGCCGTTGAGGGTGTCGAGGCGGGCAACCAGCGCATGGGCGGCCGCGAGCGCGCGTGTCGCCGCATCGCAGTCGTCCTTGTCGCAGCGGAAGATGGCGAGGACGGCGTCCCCCATGAACTTCAGCACGTCGCCGCCTGCCTCGGTGACGGACTCGACCGCGGCCGAGAAGTAGGCGTTGAGGAGCCCCAGCATCTCGTCGCGCGCCAGGGTCTCCGACAGCGACGTGAAGCCGCGAAGGTCGCACCACCATACCAGCGCCCGCACGGTATGACCGACGCCTTGGACGACCTCTCCGGCGAGGATCCGTCGCGCCGGCTCCTCGCCGACATAGGTGTTGAGCAGCCCCTCGATCGAGCGGCGGCCGGAATAGACCTGACCGACCAGCGCCAGGGCGGGCGTGATCGCGTGCAGGAGACGAAGGTGATGAGGCTCGAATCCGCCTGGGTGGTCGGTGCCGTAGGTGGCGATGCCGCCCTGGAGCCCCGGGCCCATGTCGAGCGGAGCGACGTAGTAGTCGGAGAGACCCTTGTCGCGCAGCTCCTCCAGCACGGGAAAATCGAATTCGGCCTCCGGGCCGACGAGCCGCCGGCGCAGCGGCTCGCGCGTGCGCATCACCTGCGCGATCGGGCTGTGCGAGAAAACGCGCGACGTCATCAGGTCGCGCCGACGCGCGATCTCGGTCGCGGCCTCGCCGCGCATCCATTCGCAGGTGGCGGCGCGGAACACCGGATGAAGCTGGCTCAAGGTCAGGGTCATCCGGAACAGCGGGATGCCGGCGTCGATCAGGCGCTGGGCCGTGCTTTCGAGGAAGGCGCTCGGCGACTCGAAGCTGCAACCCTGGTTCAACAGCCAATTGGTGACCGACGCGTGCATCGGCGGGGGGCTTGTGTCGGTCACGTGCCGGGCTTCGCCTGCGGCGCCGGGCGGCGGGGCGCCGGGCGGATGATGACGTCGACCGGCTGGCCCCAGATGCCGAGGCGGCGCGACTCGGCCAGGCGCTCCCACTGTACGTACTCGACCGGCGCGCCGGGCCCGGCCATCGCCCAGCCGTTGAGGACCATCCAGCCTCCGAGATCCTCGCCCAGGACCGAGCAGCGCCCGAGCATGGCGCCGCTGTCGTCGCGTCCGAGATCCTGGCAGCGCACGAACTCGGCGCCGACCTTGCGGCTGAGCTGGAGGACGGCCCGGGGGCCGCAGGTGGTCGGCATGTCGAGCCCGCCGCAGATCCGGTCGGTCGGCGGGATCGAAACGCCCTGGAGGCGGACGAGCCTGCCGCCGATCGAGAGGCTGCCGTCGTCCAGGACCCTGGCCCAGCTCGAGACGTCGGCGCGCGCCGCCGCCGCCGCCAGGGCGAGCGCGACGACGATGAGGATGATCTTCGGTCGATTCATGGAGCGACCCGCCGGGGGAACTTTGTCGAAGCAGAGCATATAGAAACGGCAAAATCGTGGCGAAAGTCCCGACGATCACGCTCACACGATCCGGCTCGCCAAGCCGACCAGGGCGCCGCGCAAAGCGACCCGCCAGGAACCGCCCGGCGGCCGGCGGAAGACTCCGACGGTATCGCCCCATTGCGCGCTGTCGGCGACGGGATGAGGCGCCCAGTCGGTCGATACCTCGACGAGGTCGAGCCCGGCATAGCGGGCGAGCGCGCGATACCCGTCGGGGTAGAAGCGCCAGCAGTCGGTCGGATAGGGATGCTCGGGGCCGCGGGAGGGAGCGATCAGGAAGATGAAGCCGCCGGTCTTGATCACCCGTGCCATCTCGAGGAACGTCATCCAGAAGTACTCGACATGCTCGAACGCCTGGCCGGAGACGATGACGTCGGCGGTTCCTCCCGGCAGCGGGAAGCGGTAGGGCGAGGGCAGCACGACGTCGACGTTGGGCCCCGACACCATGTCGACGCCGCGGTAGCGCCAGCCCGGATTCTCAAACAGCGGGCGATAGCTGCCGGGGAGCGCCGGATCGGCGGTGCCATAGTCGCAGGCACCGATGTCCAGGATCTCGAGTCTCCGGCTGCTGTCGAGATAGCGGCCGATCAGATCCTGCATGTGCCGGTAGGAGCTGAGATGCATCAGCCGACGGTCCTTTCGAGCGAGATCTCGTGCATCGGGACGCCGACCAGACCGGTCGCGGCGCTGGAGGCATGCGAGGTGAAGGCGAGCGCGTCGTGGATCCAATGGTGCTGAATATGGTCGGTGACGTTCCCGTCGGCGATGGCGACGGCGACCGTATAGGTGCCGATGGCGAGGATCGGCATGCGGAACCGGAAGCGCGCGCGGAGCCGCTCGCCGGGCGCGATCGGCACCGCGTCGCCCTCATGGCTGAGATAGGTGTTGTCGCCGAAGAGGTGCTGACCCAGGCGATCTTTGACCAGAAAGCCGACGATCGGCCGGGAGATCGCCGCATGGCCGAGGATGTCGATGGCGAGCGTCACCATCTCGCCGCCGACGCACCACGAGAAGGGGTTGCCGTCCTCGGTCTCCATCCGGACGCCGACGATCTCGGCCTGGCCGCGTCCGAACGAGGCCGCGTCCGGACGGAAGGCGAAGAGCTCGAGGTCGTTGCGGTGGGGGCTCGCATTGATGAAGGCGAGCCGTCCGTCGACGGTTGTGGCCGATCGGCCGGACTCGTCGATCGTCATGCGGCGCACGCGGTTGCCGCTTTCGGCGTCGCCCTGGGCCGCTTTCGCCGCATCCGCCAGATAATCCTCGACCACCGGCTTGGCCGGCCCGATGGCGCGCACCCGCCCCTGATCCAGCCACACCACCCGGTCGCAGAAGCCGAGAACCGCCGCAGTATCGTGGCTGACGAAGAGGATCGAGCCGGTCTCCTGGAACCGGCGAAGGAACCGCATGCATTTCTGGGCGAAGAAGGCGTCGCCCACCGACAGCGCCTCGTCGACGATCAGGAGATCGGCGTCGACATGGGCGGCGACGGCGAAGGCAAGGCGCATGTACATGCCGCTCGAATACGTCCTCACCGGCCGCTCGATGTGCTCGCCGAGCTCGGCAAAGGCGACGATCGAGGTGTAGCGCTCGGCGATCTGCTTGGGCGTGAGGCCAAGCAGCGCCGCGTTCAGATGGATGTTCTCGCGGCCGGTGAAGTCCGGATTGAAGCCGGCGCCGAGCTCGAGCAGGGCGGCGATCCGGCCATGGACCTCGATGGTGCCGGAGGTCGGCTGCACGGTGCCGGTGACGAGTTGGAGGAAGGTGGACTTGCCCGCACCGTTGCGGCCGATGACGCCGACGGTTTCCCCGCGGTCGATGTCGAGCGAGACGTCGGTGAGTGCCCAGACCTCGTGATGCAGCTTCTTCCGCCCGCGCCAGAGAGATTCGACGATGCGGTCGCGCGGGCTGGCGTAGAGCCGGTAGCCCTTGGAGAGGCGGCGGGCGCGGAGGATGGGGTCGCCGCTCATCGGCCTAAAGCACGTCGCTGAAGCCGCGCCGGAGCTTCATGAAGAAGAGGTAGCCGCCCCAGGCGGCCGCCCAGCCGAGGAGACCGACCCAGGCGAGCTGACCCCAGTCCGGCCAGCGGCCCCACAAGAGGACACCGCGCGCCTCCTCGACCAGGACCGCCAGCGGGTTGAGGGTGATGAGCGGCCGGAACGCCTCCGGCACCGCGCTCACCGGATAGAAGATCGGCAGCAGGAACATCATCAGCGTCACCACGAGCGCGACCGCCTGGCCGAGATCGCGAAAATAGACGCCAGCCGCCGACACTGCCCAGGTGAGGCCGAGGATGCCGAGGACGAGCGGCAGCACCACCGCCGGCAGTGCGAGCGCGGTCGCTCCGGGCGTGAAGCCGAGGACGGTGGCGATCATCAGGAGCACCGCGGTGCCGATGGCGAGTTGAAACAGCGCGCCGCCGAGGATCACCGCCGGGAGAATCTGGACCGGGAAGACGACCTTCTTCACCAGATTGGCCTGGGAGATGACGAGGCCCGGCGCACGCGTCAGGCATTCGGCGAAGCAGGTGAAGACCAGCAGGCCGGCGAAGGCGACCAGCGCAAACTCGCCGTGCCCCACGGTCGACGCCCCCCACTTCACCCGGAAGATGACGCTGAAGACGAAGGTATAGGCGGCGAGGGTCAGGAGCGGCGTCGCCAACGACCACAGGAGGCCGAGCGCCGAGCCACGATAGCGACCCTCGATCTCGCGCCGGGTCAACGCCACCAGCAGGGCACGATTGCGCCAGAGATCGATGAAGGGCGCGACCGGGCTAGGATCGATGCGGGCGCGAGTCTCGTTGGTCGCGGCCGGCCGCGGCCTGTCCCTTCCGGTCGGGGTCGCGGTCTCGCTCACGCGGCCGCCGTCGACGGCTTCAGGAAGGGCTGCCACGGGCGCTCGCGCCTGGCCGGAAAGGCCACGACCGGATGCGCGGTCGACAGCGAGAGGTTGGGATTGAAGAAGGGGTCGCGGTCGAGACGCGGGCCCCAGCGCTCGCGCATGTAGGCGACCTCGCCTTGGAACCGGGTGAAGTGCTGCGAGGAAAGGTCGTTGCCGCGACTCTTCGATTCCCAGTGATAGAGCGTCGCTTCGGGCGTCCAGATGATCGTGTAGCCCTTTTCGGTGATCTTGAGACAGAGGTCGACGTCGTTGAACGCGACCTTGAGGTTGGCCTCGTCGAGCCCGCCGACCTCCTCGAAGACCGAGCGCCTGAGCGCGAGGCAGGCGGCGGTGACGGCGGAAACGTCGTGAGCGATCTTGAGCCAGCCGAAGTATCCGGGCGAGTCGGCGGGGACGCCGGTGTGGAGATGCCCGGCGACGCCGTTCAAGCCGAGGACCACGCCACCATGCTGGAGGGTGTTGTCCGGGTAGAGGAGCTTGGCGCCGACGGCGCCGACCTCGGGCCTCACCGCGTGCTTGACCATCTCCTTGAGCCAGCGGCCGTCGATGACCTCGATGTCGTTGTTGAGGAGGACGACGACCTCGCCCGATGAGGCGCGGACCGCGGCGTTGTTGATCGCCGAGTAGTTGAAGGGCCCGGGGAAGTCGACGACCCGCACGCGCGCGTCGCCGCGGAGCTCCTCGAAGAACGCCAGCGTCTCCGATTCGAGGCTGTCGTTGTTGGCGATCACCAGTTCGATGTCCGGATAGTCGGTCCGTTCCAGCACGCCCTCGACGCAGGTCCTGAGGACGGAGAGGTGGTCCCGGGTTGGAACGATGACGGAGACCTTGGGCCAGATCGGCGGCGCTGCGCGGACCACCCGGTGATAGGCATGGACCCAAGGCAGGACCTCCGCATCGACGTCCTTGCCCGACAGGTGCTCGCCGATGGCCTTCCGCGCCGACTCGGATGCCTTCTCGATCTGCGTCGAAGAGAAGGTGCCGGCCCCCGGAAACAGCCGCCAGTGGTAGAGGACCCAAGGCATGTGGACGATCGGGCCCTTGGTCGCAGCGAGGATGCGGAGCACCAGGTCGTAATCCTGACTCCCCTCGAAGCCCAGACGGAAACCGCCGACCGCCTTGATCGCGTCGAGACGATAGACGCCGAGGTGGCTGACGTAGTTCTGGCCGAGCAGGAGGTCGAAGCCGAAATCGGACTTGAAGTAGGGGTCGCGGCGCCGCCCTTCGTCGTCGATCTTGTCCTCGTCGGAATAGAAGGCGTCGGCGGCCGGATTCTCGTTGATGGCGGCGGCGGCGATGTAGAGCGCGTGCTCGGCAAGCAGATCGTCATGATCGAGGAGGGCGACATGGCTCCCGGCGGCGAGGTCCATTGCCGAGTTGCTGGCCGCCGAGATATGGCCGTTCGTCTCACGGAACACCACCCTCACCCGGGCGTCGCGGCTGGCATAGTCCTCGAGTACCGGGCGAACATGGGACGCCGTCGATGCGTCGTCGGCAATGCAGAGTTCCCAGTGCGGATAGAGCTGGGCCAGGACCGAATCCAGCATCGCCCGGAGATATCGCTCAGGCGTGTTGTAGACCGGAACGAGGACGGAAATGAGCGGATGCTCGGGAAGGGCACGTATATGCGCGGCGATCGCGCCGCGGTCCGCCTCCGTCAGCGTGTCGTAGCTGGCGATCCAGCGCTCATAGAGGTCGAAATCCTGCTGGGCATAGACTTCGTTGAAGCGGGCCAGCGTCGCCGATACGCCGTTGCGCAGCAGAAAAGCAAGGGCGCTCGGCACGCGCCCGCGCTGCTGCCAGACCGTGCGCATGACCAGCTCGGCTTCGCCGATCTCCCGGAACGAGAGATCCGGCGTGTCGGGCAAGGTCTCGGCGGAGCACTGGACCTTCACGCGGAGGCCGAAGATCCCGTCCGGAAGGCGAATGAGGTGGCCGTCGAGCCGTCCTTTGATCGAAGGTACGCTGACCGGATGCCAGTGGCCGTCGCCGTGGTCGACGTAGAGCGTGAGGAAGATCGTGCCGTCGTAGCGCGGCCCGGCATAGGTGAAGGACACCCACCGAGTCGGCAGGCGGGGCCGCGACGATTTGGCCTCGTACCAATCGGCGTGGCCGGTGGGCGTATCGGTGACCTCGATGGGAGGGCAGCGCTTCAGCTCGATGCGGTGTTGGGTCGAGCGCAGCAGATAGCGCAGCCGGCCGAGCAAGCGACCGCCGAGGCGGACCGGAGCGGTCAGGCGCCAGGAGGTCGAGGTCTCGAATCCGAGTATCCGGTTCTCGAGGAAGCGGATCTCGCTGTCGAGGACGGCGATGCGGCGATGTGCTTCGTCGATGACGCCCTGGCGCCAGATCGCCTGGGCATTGACCTCCTGGGTACGGAGATTCGCCTCGTGGAGCTGGCGGTAGGCATCGGCGAGTTCGATCCGAACCGCGTCGTGCGCATTGCCGAGGTTGTCGGCATGGACCTGGGCCGCCTTACCGCGCCGGTCGCTCACATCGAGATCGACTAGAACCCGAACCGAGCGGCCGCGGGCGGCGAAGAAGTCGCGGACGATCGCCGCCGCGGTCTCGTCGAGACCGGTCAGCCAGCAGATCGACTCCGGCTGATCGGGTCCGATCGCGAGCACCCCGAGACCATGGCCATGGAGGAAGTGATACGATGGGTGGCGCGTCCGCACCTCGTCCCAGAACCGCCAGGCGCCGAAATCGCCGCCGCGTTCGTTGATGTCGTGGAAGAGGACGACCGCGCGCCGGCTCAGCTTCGGCAGCCACGTCTCCAAATCGCCGCGGACGGCCTCGTAGGTGTGATAGCCGTCGATGTGCAGGAGATCGATCGAGCCGTCGGCGAAGCCGGGAAGCGCGTCCGCGAAGGTGGCGCGGACCAGCGTCGAGAAGCTGCCGTAGCGGGGATCGTGGTGCCGGCGGAGCTCGTCGAGCACGTTGCCGGAATAGGCCGCCTCGGACTTGTTGGTATGGGCGTCGCCCTGCCAGGTGTCGACGGCATAGCAGGCGGTCGGGAGCGCGAGGCGCTTCACCGCCTGGGCGAAGGCGCAATAGGAGACGCCGGCATGCGTCCCGAGCTCGACCAGCACGCGCGGGCGCACCGCCTCGATCACCCACATCGCGAACGGCGTGTGCTCGGTCCATGCCGAAAGCTCGGACAGCCGCTCGGGCGTCTCGAAAACGAACGGCCGGTACAGAAGGTCGGGCCGCGGCAGCGCGTCCGTCATCGGGCGACGTCCGCTGCCTTCGGTCAGTTCGTCCATGATGACAATGGCTTACGCCCTTCCATAGGCATCGTCCAGCCGCTCGATGTCGTCCTCGCCGACATAGGCGCCGGACTGGACCTCGACCAGGTGGAGAGTGTCCTTGCCGGGATTGACCAGGCGGTGCACCGCGCCGAGCGGCACCATCACCGATTCGGTCGGCCCGAGCCGGCGGGTCTCGTCGCCGACCGTGACCTCGGCCGTCCCGGCGACGACGATCCAGTGCTCGGTCCGCTTGGCATGGCGCTGCAGCGACAGCCGGCCACCGGGATTGACGACGATGCGCTTGACCTGGAAACCGGCGCCGGAATCGACGCTTCGGTAGTGGCCCCACGGCCGGTAGACGACGGTCGGCGAAGTCGCCTCGGCACGGCCGGCCGCGGCGAGGGCCTCGACCACGCCCTTGAGCTCCAGGGCTCGATCACGGTGCGCGACCAATACCGCATCGGGGTCGGCAACCACCACCAGATCCTCGACGCCGACGGCGACCAGCAGGCGGCCGTTCGAGCGGAGGTAGCAGTTCTTCGCGCCGGCGGCGTGGACGTCGCCGATGCGGACGTTGCCGCGATCGTCCCTGGGCGCGATGTCGTGCAGCGCCCGCCATGAGCCGACGTCGCTCCAGCCGGGATCCACCGGCACGACGACGCCGCGGTCGGTCCGCTCCATCACCGCGTAGTCGATCGAGCGCGACGGCGCCTTGGCGAACGCCTCGATATCGAGGCGAAGGAAGTCGAGGTCGTTCCGGCCGCGGGCGACCGAGGCGGCGGCGGCGTCCGCGATCTCCGGCGCGTATCGCCTCAGTTCCTCGAGGTAGACCCGGGCGGAGAGGAGAAAGATGCCGGCGTTCCAGTAGTGCCGGCCGTCTGCCACCAGGCGTTCGGCGGTGGCGCGGTCGGGCTTCTCGACGAAGGCTTCGATCCGCCGGCAGGGCCCGGCCCCTACGATCGCCGGCCCGGCCTGGATGTAGCCGAAACCGGTCTCGGCCGCGGCCGGCCGGATGCCGAAGGTGACGATGGCGCCGGCCCGGGCGGTCGCCTCGGCGGCGACGACGCCGGCGAGCCATGGCTCCGGGCGGATCATCGCGTGGTCGGATGGCAGGACCAGCATCACCGCCTCGGGGTCGCGCTGGGCCAGCACCTCGGCGGCGGCGGCGATCGCCGGTGCGGTGTTCCGCGCCATCGGCTCCAGCAGGATGGCGGCCGCCGGCTGGTCGACCTGACGGAGCTGCTCGGCGACGGCGAAACGGTGCTCGGCGTTGCAGACGACGACCGGGGCATGGAAGCGCGACCGGTCGGCGACCCGGAGAGCGGTGTCCTGCAACAGGCTGTTGAGGCCCACCAGAGGCTGAAGCTGCTTTGGAAACAGCGCACGCGACATCGGCCAGAGCCGGCTGCCGGTGCCGCCCGAGAGGATCACCGGATGGATCATGCTGCGGCTCCCGCTACTTGAGGGGGCGGGGCCTGTCAACCATTGCGCCCGGGGGGGCGGCGGAGGCATCGTCCGCCCGGATGCTGCCTTGGCTTCAGCCCTTTCCCGCCGATCCCGTTCTGGTGGCGGCCGGCGTTGCCGGCTTCGCCGCCCTCGGCAGCTTCCTCGGTGCCGCCCAGGCGCGCCTGGGCGCCACCCTCGACGGCGAGGCGACCTATGGCGGCGCCTCCTTCTGGAGAGGCCGGTCGATCTGCCCGGCCTGCCGGCAGGGGCTGCCGGTTCGCGACCTCGTCCCGATCGTCTCCTGGATCGCCCTCGGCCGGCGCTGCCGGCACTGCGGCGTGCCGATCCCGACCGACTATGCCGCGGTCGAGGCCGGCTCGGTCCTCGTCTTCGTTCTCGCCCTGTGGCTCGGCGGGCCCTGGCCTTCCGTCCTCGGCCGGGCGCTCCTGGGCGCGGTGCTGGTGGCGCTGGTTGCGGTCGATCTCCGCCGGCTGCTTCTGCCGGATGGGTTGGTTCTGCCGCTGCTCCCCCTCGGCCTCCTCGAGGCCTGGCTCGCCGGCGGCGACCTCGTGGTGGCCTCCGCCGGAGCGGTTTTCGGCGGCGGCCTCCTCTGGCTCGTCCGTGCCGTCCACAAGCGGGTGCGGGGACGCGAGGGCCTCGGCCTCGGTGACGTCAAGCTGATGGCGGCCGGCGGCGCCTGGGTCGGTCCGGCCGGTATCGGCCCGGTCCTCCTCGTCGCCGCGCTCGCCACCCTGACGGCGATCGGAGTCGCCTATCTTCTCGGCCGGGGGCCGACGACCGCGAGCCGCATTCCGTTCGGCCCCGGGCTCGCCCTCGGCATCTTCGCGGTGACGCTCTTCGCTTAATGCGCCTTCGGCCCGTGCGACGAGATCTTGTCGAGATAGGCCAGCAGCAGAGCGGAGAAGACGAAGACCATATGCATGACCATCAGCAGGATGATCTTGCTGTCCGCCATCTCGTTGACGTTGAGGAAGGCGCGCAGCAGGTGGATGGATGAGATGGCGACGATCGCCGCGGCGACCTTCACCTTGAGATTCCCGGCGTCGATCTTGCCGAGCCAGTCCGGCTTCTCCACGCCCTCGGCGACCTCGATATCGGAGACGAAGTTCTCGTAGCCGCTGATCACCACCATGATCAGCAGGTTGGCGACCAGCACGACATCGACCAGCGCCAGCACCGTCAGCACGACATCGGACTCGCCGGCGGTGAATATCGTCGCGTAGAGGTGCCACAGCTCCCGAAAGAAGGTGATCGCGAGCGCGACGACGACCAACACCAGCCCGAGATAGAACGGCGTCAGCAGCCAGCGGCTGTTGAGGATGAACCGTTCGACCAGGACCTCCGCGCGAGAGCGCATTCCCGTCACGACGCCGAGGCGAAGCGGCCGCTCGGCCGGAAGCGGTCGAGATAGGAGGGGATCACCGACTCGACCGGCGTCGGCTTGATGCCGAGCTCCGGCAGGCCGGGGACGCCGGGCGCGACGATGTTGTCGCGCTCGAGCAGCCGCACCTGATCGACGGTCAGCGGAGGTGCCGGCAATATCTGGAGGAAGCGGGCCTGCAGGCGGGCGATCGGGAAGGGGATGCTGACGAGGCAGCGCTTGCGCTTGATCTCCTTCAGCATCAGCTCGATCAGCTGGCGGAAGGTGTAGATCGTCGGCCCGCCGAGCTCGTAGGTCGCCCCGGCGGTCTTGGGATCGGCGAGCGCGCGTAACACCGCCTCGGCGACGTCGCCGACATAGACCGGCTGGAAGCGGGTCTTGCCGCCGCCGAACAGGGGCAGCGCCGGCATCACCCGGGCCAGCCCGGCGAAGCGGTTGAAGAAACCGTCCTCCGGGCCGAAGACCAGGCTCGGGCGGAAGATCGTCGCACCGGGAAAGGCGGCCCGGACGGCCGCTTCTCCGGCGGCCTTGGTCCTGGCATAGAGCGCCGGCGAGGCGGGATCGGCGCCGAGCGCGCTGACATGGACGAGGCGGCCGGCCCCGGCCCCTGCGGCGGCCTCGGCGACCGTTCCGGCGCCCTGGTGATGGATCGCCTCGAAGCTTTGGCGGCCCGACTCGTAGAGGATTCCCACCAGATTGACGACCGCATCGGCGCCGGCGACCGCGCCGGCGACTGCGTCCTTGTCGCGGAGCGACACCGCCATCGGCGTCACCTGGCCGACATCGCCCATCGGTTTCAGGAACTTGGCCCGCTCGGCGTCGCGGACGGCGACGTTGATCCGCCAGCCGTCGCGGGCAAGCTGGCGGACGACGTAGCGGCCGATGAAGCCGGAGCCGCCGAAGATCGTCGCAAGTCGGGCCATATACGTCTCCAGGAGAACGGCCGGGTTATAACCAAGGCTTCCGCCTGGGTCGAGCGTGGGGGCTGGTATCCGGGGGCGGAACCCCCTACATAATAGATCTTCGTCCTCTAGGGAGGTGACTCATGTGGTTCAAGAAGGGCGTCCTGGCGACAGCCCTCTTCTGTGCGGCGCTGGCGCTGGCGCCCGCTCTCGCGGAGGCCGCTGCCGGTTCCCGCACGAGCCAGGGCAGCCGCGGCTCGCGCACCTATCAGCCCAACCAGGCCCAGCCGCTGGAGCGTTCGACGACGGCGCCGCAGCGTCAGGCCCCGGCGGCGGCCCAGCCACAGGCGCCGCAGACAGCGCCCGGCATGGCTCCGGGCCTTCAGCAGCGGCCGTCGTTCGGCATGGGCAGCCCGATAGTGACCGGGATCATGGCCGGCCTCGCCGGCTCGTTCATCGGCAACATGCTGTTTGGAAACCAGGCCGCGGCCCAGACCGCCCAGAATCCGGAAGCGTCGCCGACCGGCACCTTCCTTGGCGGAATGCTGCCGTACCTGCTGATCGGCGGGATCGGGCTCCTTGCCTTCTTGTTCTTCCGCCGCCGCAGCCAGGACGCGATGTCGCCGGCGGCGTTGGCCCGGGGTCCCGTGGACCTCTCCGGCCTCCGGGGCGGTTCGGGCGGCGGCTACGGCGGCGCCCTGCCGACCTCCGACGTCAGCATCGGACAGGCGGATCAGGAAACCTTCGGCCGGCTTCTGGTCGAGATCCAGTCGGCCTGGGGCCGAGGCGACGCCGAGGCGCTGAAGCCCCTCCTCACCGAGGAGATGGCGACCTACTTCGCCGGTCAGCTCGCCGAGATCAAGGGCCGCGGGCTGATCAACAAGATCGAGGACGTGACGCTGTTGATGGGCGAGGGCAGCGAAGCATGGTCCGAGAACGGCGCCGACTACGCCACCGCCCGTCTCCGCTGGTCGGCGCGCGACTACTCGGTCAACGCCGCGAGCGGCCAGGTGGTCGAAGGCGACAAGGACCGGCCGGTCGAGACGGAGGAGGCCTGGACCTTCGTCCGTACCGCGGGCGACCCCTGGCGCCTGTCAGCGATCCAACAGGTCTGAGTTAGCCGGTCGGAAAGACGAAGGGGCGGGTCGAAAGACCCGCCCCTTCCGTTTTCCGGGTCAGGCAGCCTTGTCGAGGCTCGCCTGGGCATCGGCCTCGCGCGCCAGCGCCCGCTTCACGCTCGGCCGTTCGGCCATCCGCGCCGCATGTTTGGCGTAGTTCGGATAGCCGCCGACGTCGATCTTGAGGAAGCCCGCCCAGCGCCAGAAGACGTAGAGGTAGGCGTCGACGATCGACCACTGGCCGAGCGCCCAGCCCTTGCCCGCGAGCAGCTTGTCGACCATGGCGAAGTTCTTCGCGGTGTCCTCGCCGGCGAGCCTGGTCACGCTTGCGGCGCTGTCCGGAAGATCGCAGAGCCGCTGGGGGCCGAAGAAGGCGCCGATGCGCGGATGGACGCCCGAGCTGCACCAGGCCAGCAGCGACAGCGCCTGGGCCTCCGCCTCGGGATCGCCCGAGGGCAGCAGCTTGGCGTTCGGGAAGGTCTTGGCGAGGTAGGAGGCGATGGCGACGTTCTCGGTCAGCGGCCGGCCGTCGATCAGCAGGACCGGCACCTTGCCCTTGGGGTTGAGCGCCAGGTACTCGGGCGTCCGCTGGTCACCTTTCTTCAGCGCGATCGGCTTCGCCTCGAAGGTCGCGCCGGCCTCCTCCAGCGTGATGTGCGGCACGAGCGAGCAGGCGCCCGGCGAGAAGTAGAGCGTGAGCTTCGGCATGTCGGTTGTCTCTCCACAGGGATCGTCGGACGCGGGTCGCGGCGACGGGTGCCAGGATTAGCCGGACATCGGTAACTTAATGCAAGTAGCCACCTAAAAGTTCTATACTTACCAAATGGAAACCATGGATTCGACCGGCGCCCCCGGCCGCTCGGCCGCCGAGCGCCATGCCTATGACGGCACGACCTGTCGGATCCTGATCGGCCGGGTGCTCGACCTCATCGCCAACAAATGGTCGGTGCCGATCATCCTCGCCCTCGGCCGCGCCGGGCGGCCGATGCGGTTCACCGAGCTCGGGCGCGCGATCCCGACCATCACTCAGAAGGAGCTGACCAAGCAGCTCCGCGAGCTCGAGTCGGTCGGTCTGGTCGGCCGCCGTGTGCACGCGGTGGTGCCGCCGAAGGTCGAATACTGGCTGACCAAGACGGGGGCCTCGCTCCAGCCGGTCCTGGACACGCTGGCGGCCTGGGCGGCGGAGAACGGGGCGACGCTGGCTCAGGCCCGCTCGTCTAGCGCCGCCGCTGCCGGCAAGGCGCCCTTAGGCGTGCCGTAGGTACTGCTGGACCCAGTCGTAGTTCACGAACTTGACATAGGCATCCATCAGCTTCTTCGTCACCGGCCCTGGGACCGCCGTCTCCGCCATGCGGTTGCCGTTGATCGAGCGGACCGGGCAGATGCAGAAGCTGGTCGAGGTGATGAACGCCTCGTCGGAGACATAGGCGTCGAACAGGTCGATATCGCCTTCCACCAGCCTGATGCCGAGCTGGCTCGCCATGTCCATCGCCGTCTGGCGGCTGACGCCCGGCAGCACGTAGCGCTCGGACGGCGTATAGACGACGCCGTCGCGGACGATGAAGATGTTGGAGCCGATGCCCTCGGCGAGGTTGCCGTTCTCGTCCAGCAGCACCGCCCAGGCGTTGGGGTTGGTCGCCTTCGCCTCGTGCTCGCCGATGATCATGTTGAGGTAGTTGTGGGTCTTGGCCCTCGGGCTCAGCATGCTGGGGGCGACGCGCCGGACCGAGGGCACGACCACGTCGAGGCCGTCGCGGTAGTAGGCCGCCCGCGCCTTCAGCGGCAGCGGCGTGCACTCGATGACCACGGTCGGGCCGGTCTGGATCGGGACCTCGCCGGAGACGTTGTCGACGCCCCGGCTGACCCGCTGGCCCAGCCAATAGTCGTCGTGCTTGTCCAGCAGATGGAGGTTGCGGGCCAGCACTTCCTCGCTCTTCTCGATCATCTCCTTCGGGCTCATGCCCGGATCGATGCGGACGTAGCGGAGCGAGCGGTAGAAGCGGTCGATGTGCTCCTTCAGCTTGAACACCCGATGGCCGAAGGTGCGGGTCATGTCGAAGACGGCGTCGCCGTATTTGTATCCGCGGTCGCGGAACGACACGCGGACTTCGCTCTCCGGCAGGATCTGGCCGTTGAGATAGGCGAGGCGCTGGTTGGCGAGGGTCGTCATGGCGGGGTCCTTGCAGGCTCGAGTGGTCA
Organism: Alphaproteobacteria bacterium; assembly: GCA_009694025.1. Taxonomy (GTDB): domain Bacteria; phylum Pseudomonadota; class Alphaproteobacteria; order SHVZ01; family SHVZ01; genus SHVZ01. Next base: position 25,190 of record SHVZ01000002.1, read on the forward strand.
GAAGCGGAGATCGTCGGGGCGCTGGGCGATCTCGCGGATCAGCTTCGAGAGGATCGCCTCGGCGAAGGCCGCGAAGCCGCGCGCCACCACCGAGAAGGCGCCGGGACCGCCGATCACGTCGGTCTCGTAGTAGATGTCGAGATTGGCGTCGGCGGGAAAGCCGAAGGTCGGCCGGTCGTTGATGATCGGCAGCCCGTTGATGGTGATGCCTCTGGCGACCGCCTCGTTCCGCGCGAGATGCGCCGGCCGGCCGTCGTTGTTGCGGCCGTCGCCGGAGATGTCGATCACCAGGCGTTCGCCCTCGTAGCCGCCGCGGCCGAACAGCTTCATCGAATAGTCGATGGCGCCGGAGATCGAGGTCCGGCTGTGGGATTGGATCGGCATCTCGGCGAGCCGTCCGGCGAAGGCGCGGGCGGTGGCGACGTCCTTGATCAGCGTCCAGTCGATCGTCGTGTACTGCAGGCTGGCGCTCGCCCACTCGACGTAGCAGACGGCGATTCGGCCGTGATTGCCCGAGCGGATCGCCTGGATCACGCGGTCGTCGGTGAGCGCCCGGACATAGCCCTCGCGCTGCAGGCGCGCCTCGTCCGCATCGATCGAGCGCGAGACGTCGACGGCGATCACCAGCTCGATATCCACGGGGAGCGCTGCGGCCGGAGATGCCGCAAGCAGGAGGGCGAGAAACGCCAGTGTCCGCCGCATGGGAGAAACCTAGCGCACGCGCATGGGGGCTGTCATGCTGGGAGCGACGATATGAAACGCCGGGAGACGACGGTGCCGGGGAAACCCAAGGCCCAGAGTGAGGAAACCGGTCCGGTGCTGACCGCCAACCGGGCCTTCTACAGCGCGTTCCGTACCCGTGACGTGGGCGCGATGGAGCGCCTATGGGCGGAGGCGGTCGGCCTCGTCTGCGTGCACCCCGGGTGGGAGGCGCTGACCCGTCGGGCGGAGATCCTGGAAAGCTGGCGCGGCATCCTGGAAAGCCCGGACACGCCGCCGATCCGCTGCCGTGACGAGAGCGTGCGCTTCGTCGGCGAGACCGCCGTCGTCGTCTGCACCGAGATGATCGGCGAGCGGGCGCTGGTCGCGACCAACATCTTCGTCCGCGAGGATGGGACGTGGCGGATCGCCCTCCACCACGCGACCCCGACCGCGCGCGTGCCGGCCTCGCGGAGGGCCGAGGCGCCGAAGACGCTGCATTGACCTTTGGCCCGTCCTTCGGGCACAAGTTTCCCATCCGAAATCGACGGACTTCCTCAAATGCTCCCGGTCAACCTGTACTCCGACAACGTCGCCCCGGCGGCGCCCGAGATCATGGCCGCGCTCGCCCGGGTCGACGTCGGCCCGGCGCAGCCTTACGGCCAGGATCCTGAAAGCAAGGCGCTGAAGGCGGCGCTCTCCGACCTGTTCGGCACCGAGGTCTGGGTTTTCCCGGTCTCGACCGGCACCGCGGCCAACGCCATTGGCCTCTCGGCGATGACGCCGCCCTTCGGCGCCATCTACTGCTCGGAAACCGCGCACATCGAGACCAGCGAGTGCGGGGCGGCCGAGCTGTTCACCGGCGGCGCCAAGCTCCAGCTCGTGCGTGCCCGCTCGGGCAAGATGGATGTCGACGCCCTCGACGAGGCGATCCGAAAGGCCGGCAAGGGCCTCGCTCACCGGGCCCAGCCGGCGACGGTCAACCTGACCATCGCGACCGAGCGCGGAACCGTCTACCCGCTGAAGGACCTCGAGCGCATCGCCGAGGTCACCAAGCGCCACGGGCTCAGGTTCCACATGGACGGCGCCCGCATGGCCAACGCGCTGGCGGCTCTCGGGGCCTCGGCCGCCGACGTGACGACGCGGATCGGGGTCGACGTGCTCTCGTTCGGGGCGACCAAGAACGGCGCGCTCAACGCCGAGGCGATCGTCGCCTTCCGCAAGGATATCGCCGAGGAGCTGCGCTACCGCGTCCGGCGCGCGGGCCAGGTGTGGTCGAAGATGCGCTACGCCTCGGCCCAGCTCCGCGCCTATGTCGAGGGCGGCCTCTGGCTGAGGCTCGCAACCCAGGCCAATGCCGCGGGCAAGCGCCTTTCGCAAGGCCTGGTCCAGGTCCCGGACGTGCGCATGCTCGAGCCGGTCGAGATCAACCAGCTCTTCGTCGAGATGCCCGAGCGGGTGATCGCCGGGCTCGAATCCGACGGCATCGGGCTCGGCCGGCGCGATGGCGGCGTCCGCATGGTCACCGCCTGGTGCTCGACCAACGCCGAGATCGACCATGTGGTCGCTCGTGCCAAGGTGCACGGCGCCCGCGCCGCCGCCTGACGTTCCACTTTCCAAAGTCCCAGGAGACTTCCCGATCATGGCCAAGAGCAAGGGACAACGGTCCCGCATCTCGACCGACGTCGACTTCAATGCCGACGGCAAGCAGGTGGGCTACCTCCGGCTGCCCCATTCGGTTCACCGCTCGGCCTATGGCTACCTCGCGATTCCCATCGCCGTGATCAAGAACGGCAAGGGCCCGACTTTGCTTTCCATGTCCGGCAACCACGGCGACGAATACGAGGGGCAGATCGCCAACTCGAAGCTCATCCGCGGCCTCGATCCCAAGGACGTGCGCGGCCGCGTCATCGTGCTGCCGATGGCGAATTTCCCGGCGGCCCATGCCGGCATGCGCACCTCGCCGATCGACCAGGGCAACCTCAACCGCACCTTTCCGGGCGATCCGAACGGCACGCCGACCTGGATGATCTCCCACTACATCGAGACCGAGCTGATGCCGCTGGCTGACGTCGTGCTCGACCTGCATTCCGGCGGCTCCAGCCTCAACTACATCCCGAGCGCGCTCGCCCGCATCACCGGCGAGAAGAAGCGCGACGCCAGGACGATGGAGCTGCTCGACGCCTTCGCCGCGCCGATCAGCTATCTCGCCGCCGGCATGGGCGAGAACCGGACGAGCACGGCGGCGGCCGAGCGGACGGGAAGGATGATCATCGGAACCGAGCTCGGCGGCTGCGGCACCGTGTCGATCGAGGGCGCCCGGGTCGCCGTGAACGGCGTCCGCGGGATCCTCGAGCACATGGGCATCGTCAAGGAGACGGATGTCCTCAGGAAGCGAGCGAAAACCCGCGTCATGGAAGTGAAGGACGCGAGCTACTACGTCTACGCGCCGCAGCCCGGCCTGTTCGAGCCTTTCGTCAAGCTCGGCGCCACGGTGAAGAAGGGGCAGCCTGCGGGCGCCGTCCACTTCATGGACGATCCGGGCCGCCAGCCGGTCCAGGCAACCTTCAATGCCGCCGGCGTCGTCATCTGCGAGCGCATCCCGGGCAAGGTCGAACGCGGCGACTGCCTCTTCCACCTGGCGACGGATGTGAAGTAGCCGCTAACGCAGCTCGGCCAGGTCGCTTGGCATCGACGGGGCGGCGGCGATCTCGCGGATCAGCTTGGCGAGGATCGCGGTCTGGAACGAGGTGAAGTCCTCGGCGACGATCAGGAACGATCCGGGTCCGCCGATGACGTTCTGCAAGTAGTACTCGTCGAGGTTCGGCTCGGCCGGCAGCCACGGGCTCGGCCGTTCGTTGACGATGGGAAGGCCGTTGATGGTGATGCCGAGCTTGAGCGCGTCGTCGCGCGCCTCGGCCACCGGCCGGCCGGAATTGTTGGAGCCGTCGCCGGATACGTCGATGACCAGGCGCTCGCTCTCGAACGGGCTGAGCTCGAACAGGCGCACGGCGTAGTCGATCGCCCCTGAGATCGAGGTCCAGCCGGCGAAGCTGCGGGGCGCCGAGACGATCGCCTCGGCGAACAGCGCGGCGCTTTCGCCGTCGCTGATCTTCGTCCACTTCACCACCTGCCTCTGCAGGTGCGCGTTCGACCACTCCATGTAGGTCACGCCGATGGCCCGATGCCCGCCGGAGAGGATCGAGGCCAGCACCCGTGGATCCTTGAGCGCGTCGGCGTAGCCTTCGCGCTGCATGCGGAACTCCTCGTCGTCGACCGACCGCGAGATGTCGACGGCGAGGACGAGTTGCAGGTCGACCGGCTCGGCCGCCGCCACGCCGACCGACAGCAGTCCGCCGACGAAAAGGCGGAGGAGGCAGCGCATCTTCGGGCGCCTAAGCCTCGTCGTCCGGCTCGGCCAGCATGCAGCCGTTGACGCGCCAGGTGCCGTCGGCCTGGCGCTCCATGACGTAGAGGGCCAGCACCTGGCTGCCATCGGGGCCGGTGACGTAGACCTTCTGGATCAGCGTCGCATCGACGTCGACGAGGTCGCCGAAGCGCACCGAGCGCGGCCGGTAGACCGGCTGATAGCCTTTGCGCACCATCGCCATGAAGCTGTCGGCGGTGCGGAAGAGGCCGCGGATATGGGGCGAGGCGTAGCCGAAGGCGCGCTCGCCGTCGTCGGACTGGAAAGCGCCGAGCTGCGCCTCGATCACCGAGCGGATCGCCCGCTTCTCAGGGGTCGGGAGGTTGGATTGGTTCTGAGCGAGGGCCGGCGCTACGGCCAGCACAGCCGCCAGAACCAGGAATCGGAACGCGCGACCGAGCACGGCCATCAGCGTCTCCCTCAAGCCAGCCCCTCAGTCCGAAATAGTGTCATTTCGCCGCAGGCGAGGCCAGCGCGAATCGCCTGGGCAACGACAGACCCTCACGGAAGCTCGGCCAGACGCGGGACGATGCGGACCGGCAATGTCCCGGTGCGGCCGCGGACCTCGATCTCGTGGCGGACGAAGCGGGTGAGGTCGACGCCGGCCGCCCGCTCGACCGCCTCTGAGACGACCAGTTCGGCCTGGAACTCCTTGGTCAGGGTCTCGAGGCGGCTCGCGGTGTTGACCGCGTCGCCGATGGCGGTGACCGTGACCGCCTTCGCATAGCCCATCTCGCCGACGATGGCCGGGCCGAGATGGATGCCGAGGCCGATGCGGAGCGGCTCGCCGAGATCGGCGGAGAGGGCGCGGTTGAGCGCCGCCAGGCTCTCGCCCATGCGCTTTGCCGCGGCAAGCGCGGTGCGGGCCCCGGCCTCGGGCGAGGAGTCGATGCCGAACAGCGCCATGATCCCGTCGCCGATGAACTTGTCGACCCGGCCGCCGGCCTCCTCGATCGCGCGCCCCATCTCGGCGAAGTAGCGGTTGAGGAGGAAGACCACGTCGAAGGGCAGCTTGTGCTCGGAAAGCTGGGTGAAGCCGCGGAGATCGGCGAACATGATGGCGATCTCCTTCTCCGCGCCGGCGACATAGTTGGGTCGGCGCAAGGCCTCCTTGGGCGAGGCGCTCGGCGGCAGCAGCGGCGCCACTTCGAGATCCTTGATCGGTCGGATCTGGCAGGCGAGGCGCACCTTGGGCGGGGCGCCGACCCGGTCGAGCACCTTCTGCTCCTCCTCCGTCGGCGGCGCCAGCGCCTCGGCGCCGCGGCCGAGCCGGACCCGGCAGGTCGAGCAGCGGCCGCGGCCGCCGCAGACCGAGGCGTGGGGGATCCCCGCCGACCGGCTCGCCTCCAGCGCGGTCATGCCCGGCTGCAGGCTTACCGTCCGTCCGTCCGGGTAGGTGAGGGTGGCGCCCTTGCCGCGCCCGAGCCAGTCGCGGACCACCCTCGCCGCCAGGGTCCCACCGAGGAGGCCGAAGAAGACGACCTTGAGCGCGGTGTCGATCCGCTCGATCTGCTCGGCGGCTGAGGCAGGGGGAAACCGGATCGCCTGCGCGACGCGGCGCATCCAGGCCGGGTCGGATGACATGATCAGCACCGTCCGCCCGGCGACGCCGAAGCCGACCAAGGCCAGGACCGGGACCAGCAGCGCGGCGCCGTAGAGGTAGGGGAGGGTCCGCGGGTACCAGGGCCGGAGCCGGAGCCAGAAATGGAGCCCGATGCAGGCGTGGAGCCAGGCGATCAGGAGGACCGCCACCTGCTGCAGCGCGTAGGCGGGCGAGAACACCCACTGGACGAGCAGGACGTAGGTGTAGAGGTCTTCCAGCCCGTAGAACGCATATGCAACACGGGTTCCCAGAACGTGGATGAAGAGGAGAGGCGGGATCGACAGGCCGAGCAGGAGCTGGGCGGCCTCCCAGGGCGGCATCCTCAGGCTTCGGCGCCGGTAAAGCGCGACGAAAGCGAGCCCGACATGGATCCAGAGCGCGCCGTAAAGGGCGAGGGTCAAGGGCGGCAGGCGCCAGACCCAGACGAACACCCTCCGGACCGCCTCCAGGGCCTCGAGCGAGATCAGGCCGACCGCGTGGTTGAGCAGATGGGTGGCCACGTAGGCGAAGAGAACCAGCCCGGTGGCGAGACGGACGCGGCGGATCAGACCGGACCAATCGACGCCCGATCCCGTCGCACCCATTCCCAAGCCGGTGCCTGTCATGCTATCCCCCGCCGTCCACCGGCTGCCCCCTGAGGCTAACATACGAACGGGGAGCCGGATCGGACCCCCCCTTGCAGTCACCAAAGGGCTGCCTAAGTGGCGCCAAAACGGGGTGGCAGGGGGAGTCAGAGTGGGGGCGATGCAAGAGGACGAAATGGCCGAAATGATCGCGATCGAAGGCCTGACCAAGCGTTTCGGCACGATCACGGCCGTCGACGACATATCGTTCACGGTCAAGCGGGGCGAGGTGCTGGGCTTCCTCGGGCCGAACGGGGCCGGCAAGTCCACCACCATGAAGATGATCACCGGCTTCCTGGCGCCGACCGCGGGAACCGCCAGGGTCTGCGGCTTCGACGTCCAGGACCGCCCGATCGACGCCAAGAAGAAGATCGGCTATCTGCCGGAGGGCGCGCCGGCCTACCCCGACATGACCCCCGCGGCTTTCCTCGACTTCATCGCCCGCGTGCGCCGCCTCGACGGCGCCGCCCGCAAGCGCCGCATCGCCGATGCGATCGAGAAGACCCAGCTCGCCGATGTCCTCTATCAGTCGATCGACACGCTTTCCAAGGGCTTCAAGCGCCGCGTCGGGCTGGCCCAGGCGCTGCTCCACGATCCCGAGGTGCTGGTGCTGGACGAGCCGACGGACGGCCTCGATCCCAACCAGAAGCATGAAGTCCGCAGCCTGATCAAGGCGATGTCCTACGACAAGGCGATCGTCATCTCGACTCATATCCTGGAAGAGGTCGATGCGATCTGCACCCGGGCGCTCATCATTTCCGGCGGCCGCGTCGTCGCCGACGGAACGCCGCTCGACCTCGAGCAGCTTTCGCGCCACTACAACGCCGTCGCCGTCCGTCTCGAGAGCGAAGGCGACACCGACGCGGTGAAAGCGGCGCTCGAGCGCATCGACGGCGTGGCTTCGGTCGAAGCCAACAAGTATGCCGGACTCCTCACCGTCTATCCGACGGACGCCCGCTCGCTGATCGCCGAGGTCGGCCAGGCGATGCGCGCCGGTCGCTGGCGGGTGACCGAGATCCGTGTCGAACGTGGACACCTCGACGAGGTCTTCCGTCGCATGACGCAGGCTTGAGAGGCTCAGCCACATGGGTATCTACACGATCTTCCGGCGCGAGCTGACCAGCTACTTCCTGACGCCGCTCGCCTACGTCTTCATCGTCATCTTCCTGGCGATGGCCGGCACCTTCACCTACTTCGTCGGCAACTTCTTCGGCCGCGGCCAGGCCGACCTGCAGCCGTTCTTCCAGTTCCACCCGTGGCTCTATCTGTTCCTGATCCCGGCCATCACCATGCGGCTGTGGGCGGAGGAGCGGAAGACCGGCTCGATCGAGCTGCTGCTGACGCTGCCGATCTCGATGACCGACGCCGTGCTCGGCAAGTTCCTGGCCGCCTGGTGCTTCACCGGCATCGCGCTCGTCCTGACCTTTCCGATGTGGATCACCGTCAACGTGCTGGGCTATCCGGACAACGGCGCGATCCTCGCCGGATACGCCGGCAGCTTCCTGATGGCCGGCAGCTTCCTCGCGGTCGGCGCGGCGATCTCGCCCTTGACCAAGAACCAGGTGATCGCCTTCGTCATCACCTCGGTCGTCTGCTTCGTCTTCACCGTCGGCGGCACCGGTGTCGTGCTCAACTTCTTCTCGGGCTGGGCCCCGACGCTGCTGGTCGACACGGTGGCGCAGATGAGCTTCATGACCCATTTCAACGCCATCTCGCGCGGCGTCATCGATGCCCGCGACATGGTCTACTTCGCCTCGGTGATCGGCTTCTTCCTGTTCGCCAACGTGATCCTCGTCGACCTCAAGAAGGCTGGCTGAACCATGCCGAACGACACTCCGCGTTCGAGCGGTGGCGCCGCTTCCGGCGTCCGCCCCAAGGGCCTGAGCGCGCGGGCGCGCCGCTCCTACTCCTGGGCGGCGCTCGCTGCCGCGGTCGTCCTCTTCCTCGCCGTCAACGTGCTCTCCAACGCCTGGCTGAGGACCGGCCGCGCCGACCTGACCCAGGGCAAGCTCTACACGTTGTCGGAAGGCACCAAGGAGATCCTCGGCAGGATCGAGGAGCCGATCACGCTCCGGCTCTACTTCTCCCCGCGCCTCGGACGCGAGATCCCGCTCTACGCCAACTATCACCAGCGCGTGCGCGACCTGCTCGACGAGTACGCCAGCCGCGCCGGCGGCAAGATCAACCTCGAATTCTACGATCCCGCGCCCTATTCCGACGTCGAGGACCGTGCCGTCGCCTATCGCCTCCAGGGCGTGCCGCTGGAGGCGGGGGGCGAGCAGGTGTTCTTCGGCATGGCCGGCACCAACTCGACCGACGACGAGGAGATCCTTCCGTTCTTCCAGCCGGAGCGCGAGCGCTTCCTCGAATACGACCTGAGCAAGGTCGTCTTCAATCTCGCCAATCCGAAGCGCCGCGAGGTCGGGCTCATCTCCCAGCTTCCGATCACCGGCGACGTCATGCCCATGCAGGGCATGCGCATGCCGCAGCCCTGGGTGGTCATGGACCAGATGCGCCAGATCTTCCAGGTGCGCCAGTTCGGCGGCGACACCGGATCGCTGCCCAAGGACCTGCAGATCCTGATGCTGGTGCATCCGAAGGAGCTGTCGGAGGAGGGGCAGTACGCCATCGACCAGTTCGTGCTCCGCGGCGGCAAGCTTCTGGTGTTCGTCGACCCTAATTCCGAGGCCGACGCCTCGCGGCCGAGCCGCGATCCGAACGCCATGCCCGGCCCGACCAGCTCCAACCCGCAGAAGCTGTTCGACGCCTGGGGCGTCGAGCTGGTGAAGGACCGGGTGATCGGCGACCGCCTGACCGCGACCAGGGTCAACGCCGGCACCGCCCAGCGACCGCGCGTCACCGACTACATCGTCTGGAACGGATTCAAGGCCGGGAACCTGAACCGCCAGGATGCCGTGACCGGCGAGCTCCAACTGGTCAACGTCGCCTCCGCCGGCATCCTGAAGCCGATACCGGGCGCCGCCACGGCCTTCGTGCCGCTGGTCACGGCGAGCCCGGGCGCGATGATGGTCGAGACCGACAAGATCAAGTTCGCCCCCGACCCGACCCAGCTCCTCAAGGACTACAAGGCCGAGAGCGAGATCCTCACCATGGTGGCCCGCATCACCGGGCCGGCCAAGACCGCCTTCCCCGACGGCCCGCCCAAGGTCGAGGGACGTCCCCAGCAGCCGGACCTGCAGCCGCACGTCGCCGAGAGCCAGGGACCGATCAGCGTCATCATCGTCGCCGACACCGACATGCTCGAGGACCGGTTCTGGGTCTCCGCCCAGGAGTTCTTCGGCCAGCGCGTGGTCCAGCCCTCGGCCAACAACGGCGACTTCGTCGTCAACGCGCTCGAGAACCTGGCCGGCGGCGGCGACCTGATGAGCCTCCGGAGCCGCGGCATCTCCTCCCGGCCCTTCGAGCTGGTCCAGGACATCCAGCGCGACGCCGAGCGCCGGTTCCGCTCGAAGGAGCGCGAGCTGCAGGACAAGCTCAAGGAGACCGAGAAGAAGCTCTCCGATCTGCAGACCAAGGAGCAGTCGACCGGGGCGACCATCCTCTCGGCCGACCAGCAGAAGGCGATCGAGGACGCACGGAAGGAGATCCTGACGCTCCGGCGCGAGCTGCGCCTGGTGCAGAACGACCTCCGCAAGGACATCGACCGGCTGGAGGCGATGCTCCGGGTGGTGAACATCGGGCTGATCCCGATCCTGGTGGCGCTGGTGGCGGTCGGGCTCGGCATCTTCCGCATCGCCCGGCGCCGCCAGCGCGCGACGGCCTTGAGCTGAGGAGAGGACGATGAAGCCCAGTGCGTTCTACATGCTGCTCGGCGCGACGGTGATCGTCACCGCCGGCGCCACGGTCACCGCCTGGCAGCGGGCCGTCGCCACGCTCGGCTCGGTCGCCAGCGAGACGGTGGTTCCCGGACTGATCAACCGCGTCAACGACGTGGCTTCGATCGAGGTCGTCAAGGGCAAGGACCAGGTCAAGATCCAGCGGACGGCCGACGGCTGGGTCATGCCCGACCGCGGCGGCTATCCGGTCAAGTTCGAGGTGGTGAAGCAGAACATCGTCACCATGGCCGAGCTGAAGACGGTCGAGCCGAAGACGGCGAAGGCCGATCTCTACAGCCGCATCGAGGTTGAGGACCCGGCCGGCCCCGACACCAAGTCGGGCCAGATGACGTTCAAGGACCAGGACGGCAAGACCATCGCCTCGATGGTGATCGGCCGCAAGCGCTACGCCCCGATCGGCGGCAAGGACATGGTCTATGTGCGCAAGCCGGGCGAGAGCCGGGCCTGGCTCGCCGAGGGCGTCTTCGAGCTCAGGACGCCGGCGCCGGAATGGCTGGTGAAGGAGATCTCCGGCATCAAGGACGACCGCTGGAAGACCCTGACCTTCACCCAGCCCGACGGCGCCAAGGCGGTGATGGTGCGCAAGGAAAACCCGGTCGAGAGCAAGGACGGCCCACCGGACCTCTGGGACGTCGAGGGCCGGCCGGCCGACCGCAATCTCAAGCCGCCGGCGACGGTCGGCTCCACCGCGTCGGCCTACAGCTTCCTCAATCTCGACGATGTCAGCCCGGCCAAGGAGGTCGAGGACGGCACGGCAAAGGCTTCCTCGGAGTTTCTCGCCCTCGACGGGCTGATCTTGCGCTCGCGCATGGTCGAGAAGGGCGATGCCGTCTGGACGATCTTCGAGGCGGCGACCACGGCCGAGGCGACCCAGCCGGTCAAGGACGAGGCCGCCGAGCTCAACAAGAAGCTTTCCGGCTGGGCCTACAAGCTGCCGGAGTACAAGCAGAACTTCCTGTCGCGCAAGTTCGACGACCTAGTCGAGGCGCCGAGGAAGGAAGAGGCGCCGAAGACCGAGGGCAAGAGCGGCGGCTGATTTCGGGGGTCTGGGAGACGAAGCAACGGGCGCGCCTAAAAGCCGCGCCTGCTTTGTTTTCAAGGGGTTCGCATTTTGCGGAATCTTGTCCTTGACAGAATCCGCAGTTTTTGACAGGTTTCGCCTCAGACTTGGGTGAACTGCCTGACGCGGGCGCCCGGCCCCCTCTCCAGCGACTAAGAGCCTGCCATGATCGGTCTCCCTCAACCGGGCGTCCGCGCGCGCCCGGATTGGTCCTTCGTCGTCTTGGACGGCCCCACCTGCCGCTGGCAGGACGACGAGCTGACCTTCCTCGGCTTCGCTTTGGGCGGTTCCGTCGGCCGGGCGCGCATCCCTGGCTGATCGACCTGAAGGGATTCGCCGGGGCGCTCGAGGAGATCTACGGCCCGCGCTTCGCCCTTGGCGACCGCGACCTTCTGCTCCAGCTCGCCGTCGATGCCCGCGCCGAGGGGAAGCGCCATCTGGCCGACGTCCTGGCGGAATGCATCTGCTTCCCGTCCCTCGGCTATGCCCAGCGCGTGTCCGCCATCGGCACGCTCTCGCGCGACCTCGGGCACGGCCGCAAGAGCGGCGTCAATCCCCGCATCTCGTACGAGGTCGCGCTGCCGCCCCGATTGTCGCTCGCCTATAACCCCTATCACCTGCCGGCGGGGTCGCCGAACAGTACTGGCGGCCGGTTCACCAACCGCGAGGGCGCCATTACCGCCGTCGCCGATCGTTCTGGGGAAGATCGTCTCCGGCGCATGAAGGAGGCGCTCGACCGCCGGCCCGACCTGCCGGCGGCCGTGCGCGAGGCGTCGATCGAGATCTTCGATGCCGAAGGCCGCGGCGCGATCGACCCGCACAGCGGAGCGGCCGGCGGGATCAGGGGAATTGCAATAGCGCAGGCGAGGATCAAGAAGACGCCCGGACTGGAAGGCGTAAAGCGGCCCGCGGACCTGAGCTACGACCAGATGGTGTCGGTCTACAACGTGTCGATCGACTTTGCGATGGAAGGCGCGGGCGGATCCCGGCGCCTGGACAATTTCACCGATCGGCGGACCGCCATCGCCGTAGCGGACACTGTCTTCGCACACGGCCGACGCGACAGCGGCAAGATGCTGGTTCAGGCTGCAACGCACCTCCTTGAGAGCATCTCTTCCTGGGAACGGGACCGGCTCGGCCTTCCCAAGACCGCGACCGATCGCAGCGTTGCGCTCGATGTCCTCGAAGTCCTGTCGAACTACGGCTACGCCCAGCAGGTACGTACCGCCATCGCGGATCAGCGCAGGAATTGGGTCCAAGAACAGGAAAATGAGATCCGCAATAACGCGAAGCTGTCCGATACCGAGAAGCGGAAGAGGCTACGGCGCCACACCGGGTGGCGGCCGAGGATCGCACGGTTCGAGTGAGGTCACGGATCGATCGGTTCAAGACGCCTATGGCCGCGTCGTGACGGGGTCGTAGCGGAGCCACCATTTGTCGACCGGATCGGGGCGCTCATCCGGCCACCAGACCAGCCGCCATCGCGTGCCCTCCTGGCGCAGGCAAAATGTTGAGCGCGTCTCATCGGGCCGATCTTTCGCCATGATTGGGTTATGTTCGGTGATCTCGTCGTAGTGGTCTGGATCGGGACAGGGCGGTCCCAGCGGGCATGTGCGACGTCGTACCGTCACCAGGATGTCCCCGACTCTTGGTTCGGTGTCCGGCGTCAGAGCCGACCAGTCCCTTGTCCGGCTGGCGGCGTCGATGTCCGCGGGCGTTGCGACCCTCACCCTCTCGATGCGGTAATTCAAGCCGTCGTGCCACACTTTCACGTGCTTCCAGTCGACATGGGCGGGCGAGTGGACATAGGCATTTCGACAGAGCTGCAAGCCGTCCCTTTTTCCGTCGGCGTCCCAATACGTCTCGCATGACATTCTGTTGGCGATCGCACAAAGCGGGGTCGACGCGGGACCCCGCAGGCACCGATAGTTGCTCGCATCGTCGTTGTAGATAGCCTCGCGCCACCGGCCGGGCCGATCGGGCGCAATGGGTAGCTGCGCCGAGGCGGTTTTCGTCGCCGAGGCTTTCCCTGTCTGCCCACGGGCAGGCTGGTCGGCCGCCAAAGCGGAGACGGCGACCAGGACGGTCAGGACTACAGCGGCGGATCGGAAGGGCATGGAAGCGGCTCCCGAGGGGGTATGTCGCGTCCAATAGCAGAGCTTTTGGGTATTTCTATGGCCGGTCTCCAGGGCGGCGCCGAATGCGAAGCCGGCGGCAATTGAAATCGGCGCCACCCGGAGCCTAATCTCCGGTAAGGGCCGCCTCGGCCCCAAGCCTCGGAGGAGCCTCATGGCCCAGGACATCGTCATCGCCGCCGCCGCCCGCACGCCCATCGGCGCCTTCTCCGGCGGACTCTCGACCCTTCCGGCCCACGAGCTGGGCGCGGCGGTCATCACCGCGGCGCTGGCGCGGGCCAAGGTCGAGGCGGCCGAGGTCAACGAGGTGATCCTGGGCCAGGTGCTGGGCGCCGGCTCCGGCATGAACCCGGCACGCCAGGCCGCGATCGCGGCCAAGGTGCCGAGCGGCGCCACCGCCATGGGCGTCAACCAGGTCTGCGGCTCCGGCCTCCGGGCGGTGGCGCTTGGCTTCCAGTCGATCCGCAACGGCGATGCCAAGGTGGTCGTCGCCGGCGGCCAGGAGAGCATGAGCCTCTCGCCCCACTGCCTGCATCTTCGCACCGGAACCAAGATGGGCCCGGCCGAGATGGTCGACACCATGATCAAGGACGGGCTCTGGGACGCCTTCAACGGCTACCACATGGGCAACACCGCCGAGAACGTCGCCCAGAAATGGCAGATCAACCGGGCCCAGCAGGACGCCTTCGCCGCCTCCTCCCAGGCCAAGGCCGAGGCCGCGATCAAGTCCGGCCGGTTCAAGGACGAGATCGTGCCGATCACCCTCAAGACCCGGAAGGGCGACCAGGTGGTCGACACCGACGAGCATCCGCGCTTCGGCACTACGGCGGAGACGCTCTCGAAGCTGAAGGCCGCCTTCGCCAAGGACGGCACGGTGACCGCCGGCAACGCCTCGGGCATCAACGACGGCGCCGCCGCGCTGGTGCTGATGTCGGCCGCCGACGCCGAGAAGCGCGGCGTCAAGCCGCTCGCCCGCATCGTCTCCTGGGCGACCCGCGGCGTCGATCCGGCGGTGATGGGCTCAGGCCCCATCCCGGCGAGCCGGGCGGCGCTCGAGCAGGCCGGTTGGACCGTCGATCAGCTCGACCTGATCGAGGCCAACGAGGCCTTCGCCGCCCAGGCCTGCGCGGTCAACAAGGACCTCGGATGGGACGAGGCCAAGGTCAACGTCAATGGCGGCGCCATCGCGCTCGGGCATCCGATCGGCGCGTCGGGCGCCCGCATCCTGACGACGCTCCTCTACGAGATGCAGAAGCGAAACGCCAGGAAAGGCCTGGCGACGCTCTGCATCGGCGGCGGCATGGGCATCGCGCTCTGCGTCGAGCGCTGATCGCGCGTCCAATAAGAAGAAAGCAGGGGAGGTCTCATGGCTCGGGTCGCAGTCGTCACCGGAGGCACGCGCGGGATCGGTGCCGCGATCTCAACCGCGCTCAAGGACAAGGGCTACAAGGTCGCCGCCACCTACGGCGGCAACGACACGATCGCCGCCGAGTTCACCAAGGCGACCGGCATCAGGGCGTTCAAGTGGGACGTCAGCGATTTCGCCCAGTGCCAGGCCGGCATCAAGCTGATCGAGGCCGATCTCGGCCACGTTGACGTGCTCGTCAACAACGCCGGCATCACCCGCGACGGCACCATGCACAAGATGACCTTCGAGCAGTGGAATCAGGTCATCCAGACCAATCTCTCCTCCTGCTTCAACATGTGCCGGGCGGTGATCGAGGGCATGCGGGCGCGAAAGTTCGGCCGCATCGTCAACATCGGCTCGATCAATGGCCAGGCCGGGCAGTACGGCCAGGTCAACTACGCCGCCGCCAAGTCGGGCATCCACGGCTTCACCAAGGCCTTGGCCCAGGAAGGAGCGTCGGCGGGGATCACCGTCAACGCCGTGGCGCCGGGATACATCGACACCGAGATGGTCAGGGCGGTGCCGGCGAACGTGCTGGAGAAGATCGTCGCCCGCATCCCCGTCGGCCGCCTCGGAAAAGCCTCCGAGATCGCCCGCACCGTCCTCTTCCTGGTCGACGACGAGGGCGGCTTCATCACGGGCTCGACGCTGTCGGTCAACGGCGGCCAGCACATGTACTGAGCAGGCCTCATGCTTCGACAAGCTCGGCATGAGGGCCTCGTCCTGAGCCTGTCGAAGGGCGAGGCCCGGCCTCGTTGAGCGGCGATCCCCGCGAATACCCGGATCGTCCCTGGGTCGGCGTCGGCGCCGTCGTCTTCCGCGGCGAGGAGGTGCTCCTCGTCCATTCGGCGAAAGGCTCGCGCAAGGGCAAATGGAGCCTCCCCGGCGGGGCCCAGCATGTCGGCGAGACCATGTTCGAGGCGGCCATCCGCGAGGTCCGAGAGGAGACCGGCGCCGAGATCCGGCCGATCGAGATCATCACCGCCGTCGACTCGATCCGGCGCGACCCGGAGGGCCGGCCTCGGTTCCACTACACGCTGATCGACGTCCTGGCGGAGTGGCGCTCCGGCGACCTCGTGCCGGGAGATGACGCCGATGCGGCCGAGTGGGTCTCGGCTGGGCGCTTCCCCGATCTCAAGCTTTGGTCCGAAACGATCCGCGTAATCGAATTGGCGCGGGCGGTGCGCGATCACCGTTGATTTTTTCCTCCATGCATTTCCCCCCACCCTATCCCTCCCCCCTTGTGGGGGAGGGATAGGGTGGGGGGATCGATGTCGATGACGTCCGCAACATCTCCTCGTCGCCCAGCGACACTTGTCGGCTTCACCGCGATCCTGATGTGGGCGGGGCTGGCGCTGCTGACCACGCTTGCCGGACCGGTGCCGCCATTCCAGCTCGTCGCCATGGCGTTCGCCATTCCAGGCGCCGCGTCGCTCGCGCTTTCAATCGTCCGTGGCGAGGGCCTCCGTCCGTTCCGCCAGAAGCCCGTGGTTTGGGCGCTCGGGATCTACGGGCTGTTCGGCTACCACTTCGCCTATTTCGTCGCGCTCAGCTCGGCCCCGCCGGTCGAGGCCGGCCTCATCGCCTATCTCTCGCCGCTCTTGATCGTGCTGTTCTCGGCGCTGCTGCCGGGCGAGCGGCTGCGCTGGTACCACCTCGCGGGCGCGCTCACGGGCCTCGCCGGGACGGCGCTGGTGGTGACCGACGGCGGCCGCGTCGCTTTCAAGGCGGAACACGCCTTGGGCTATGCCGCCGCCTTCGTCTGCGCTCTCGTTTGGTCGAGCTACTCGGTGCTCAGCCGGCGCTTCGGCGAGGTTCCGACCTCGGCGGTCGGCGGCTTCTGCATGGTGACGGCGATCCTGGCCGCGCTCAGCCACCTGATGCTGGAGACGACGATATGGCCGGCTGGCGGCGCGTGGCTCGCCATTCTCGCGCTCGGCGTCGGGCCGATCGGGCTCGCCTTCTTCACCTGGGACGTCGGCATGAAGCGGGGCGACATCCAAGCCCTTGGCGGGCTCTTCTACGTGGCGCCTCTGGGATCGACGGCGCTTCTGATCCTGTTCGGCAAGGGCGAGGCGAGCTGGGCGATCGGCGGCGCCACGGCGCTCATCGTCGGCGGCGCCGCGCTCGCCGCCATCGACGTGCTCCGCCGTCAGCCCGGCGCCCAGCCCTGAGGCGCCAACTCGAACGAGGCGAACTCGAAGGCCGGCGCGACCGCGCAGCCGGTCAGCGTCCAGGCGCCGAGCGGCACTGCCGACTGCCAGCAGCCGGCCGGCACCACGGCCTGGAGCTCGGCCGCGCGGCCGAGCACGCGCCGCTCGATGCGCTTTCCGTCGGCCGACAACGACAACGCGAGGTCGTCGCCGTCATGGAAGTGCCAGACCTCGACCGCGTCGGTGGCCCGGTGCCAGCGCGACACCTCGCCGGCTTTCAGCAGATAGAGGACGGTGGTGAGGCTGCCGCGACCGCCCGACGGCGGGCGGTCGCGGAAGGTCTCCCGGTAGTGCCCGCCTTCGGGATGCGGCTCGAGGCCGAGGCGCGCGATCAGGGCCCCCGCCGTGGTCATCCCTTCGGCGTCGTCGCCTGCATCGACGGGCGCCGGCAGAAGGCCTCGTACCACTGGAAGAGCTTCGGCCGGGACTTGCGGAGGTCGCCGGCGACGTTGCGGAACTCGAGCCAGCCGATCCCGGCGGCGAGGGCGATCTGGCCGAGGTTGATCGGGCCGGAGAGCAAGGCGGAGTCGTTCTCCGCCATGTCCAGGCCCTGGTTGACCTTGGCCATCTGGCCCGCGGTCCATTCGGCCGAGCGTTTGTCCTCGGCTCGCACGACCGTTTCGTAGCGGACGAGGAGGCCGGCGTCGGTGATGCCGTCGGCCATCGCCTGCCAGCGCAGCACCCGCCAACGGTCGGGTCCCGAGGCCGGGATCATCCGGACGCCGGCGTGCTGGGAGTCCAGGTACTCGCAGATCACCCGGGAGTCGTAGAGGACCTGGCCGTCGTCGGTAACCAACGTCGGCACCTTCATCAGCGGATTGTCCTTAGCGATGTCGGCGTTCGGCTTGGTCGGCATGACCGCGGTCGGCACCTGCTGGATGCGGCCGTCGATGCCGGCTTCGATCGCCGTGACCGTCACCTTGCGGACATAGGGGGAGGCGGCTGAGTAGTAGAGCTTCATTTTTCGATTCCTCTATGGAGCTTAGAAGACGTCCTTGGCCTTGCGGACGGCTGCGAAGACGGCGACCGGGTCGGAGGCGGCGAGGCCGACGCCGCGGGCGAGGTCCGGCTGATCGGCGCGGAGGAACGGGTTGGTCGCCCGCTCCTCGGCCATGGTCGAGGGCACGGTCGGCCGGCCCTCGGCGCGGAGCGCGTCGACCTGACGGCTGCGCTCGCGGAGCGCGGCGTTGCCGCCGTCGACCGAGAGCGCGAAGCGGATGTTGGACTGAGTGTACTCGTGCGCGCAGTAGACGCGGGTGGGGTCGGGGAGGCGGCGGAGCTTGCCGAGCGAGGTCCACATCTGCTGCGGCGTGCCCTCGAACAGCCGCCCGCAGCCGCAGGCGAAGAGGGTGTCGCCGCAGAACAGCGCATCGGAGTCGCGAAACCAGTAGGCGATATGGCCGCGGGTGTGGCCGGGCACATCGAAGATCTCCGCCTCCGCCTCGCCCAGCCGGAAGCGCTCGCCGTCGCCAAGCGCGATGTCGATGCCGGGGATGCGATCCCGGTCGGCCTTGGGACCGACCACGGTGCAGCCGGTCGCCGCCTTGATCGCCAGGTTGCCGCCGACATGGTCGCCATGGTGATGGGTGTTGAGGATATGGGTCAGCCGCCATCCCAGTCCCGCCAGCCGCTCGAGGATCGGCTCGGACACCGCGGGGTCGACCACGCCCACCTTTCCGGTTGAGCGGTCGCGCACCAGGTAGACATAATTGTCCTTGAGGACGGGAATCTGCTCGACGTCGATGCGGTTCATCGGAGGATGCCTTGGCTCGGGCGGCGGACGATAGCAGAGCATGCTAAAGTAAGGCCATGTTCACGGACATCGTGGACCTCCGCGACTTCTATGCGTCGCGCCGCGGGCAGGTGGCGCGCCGCCTGATCCGTGCCCGCATCCGTCGTCTCTGGCCGGAGGCCAAGGGGCTTTCCGTGCTCGGCGTCGGCTTCGCCACCCCCTATCTCGGCCTCTACCGCGAGGAGGCCGAGCGCGTCGTTGCCGCCATGCCGGCGAGCCAGGGGGTCCTCCCCTGGCCGAGGCCCGGCCCCAACGTGGTGACGCTGGCCGAGGAGATGGAGCTGCCCTTCGCCGACCTCTCCTTCGACCGGGTGCTGCTGGTCCACGCCCTCGAAGGCGCCGAGCAGCTCCGGCCGATGCTGCGCGAGGTCTGGCGGGTGCTGGCCGGCGGCGGCCGGCTCCTGGCGGTCGCGCCCAACCGCCGCGGCGTCTGGGCCCGGAGCGACCGCACCCCCTTCGGCCACGGCCAACCCTACTCGCTCGGGCAATTGTCGCGCCTCCTCAGAGATACCCTGTTCACCCCCGTGCAGAGCGCAGCCGCCCTCTTCCCGCCGCCCCAGGCGATCGTGCCGCTCGCCCGTTGGGCCCGCGACCTCGACGACATCGGCGAGCGCTGGGCCTCCACTTTCGCCGGCGTGGTGATGGTGGAGGCGGCAAAGCAGATCTATGCGGGGACGGCGATCCCGCAGGCCGTGCGCAAGCGCAAGCGCGTCTTGGTGCCGATCCAGGGCGGTGCCGTCGCCGCCGCCGACCGTCACTCGAGCACTACGCCCGACGAAGCTTGAAGATCGCCTGGCTGGCGACGAGGTTGGCCCAACGCGAGGTGACGCGGGCCGGGAGCGGCCGTCCGCCGCCATCCAGCGCCCAGCCCTCGACGATGGCGACGCCGAGGGTTTCGGCGAGCCTGAGGAAATCGCGGATGGTGCAGAGGTGGATGTTGGGCGTGTCCCACCATTCATAGGCCAGGGCCTGGGTGACCGGCATGCGGCCGTGCGCCACCACCGTCCAGCGCACCCGCCAATGGCCGAAGTTCGGGAAGGAGACGATGGCGTGGCGGGCGATCCGGGCCAGCTCGGAGAGCACGCCCTTCGGGTTCTCGGTCGCCTGCAGGGTCTGGCTCAGGATCGCATAGTCGAAGGCGGCCGTCGGGTAGTCGGGGAGGTCGGTGTCGGCATCGCCCTGAACCACTGAAAGACCGCGTCCGACGCAGGCGTTGACGCCGGCCTGGGACAGCTCGATGCCGCGTCCGACCGCGCGCTTGTCCCGCTTCAGATGCTCGAGGAGAGCACCGTCGCCGCAACCGACGTCGAGGACGCGGGCGCCATCCTCGATCATGTCGGCGACAAGCTGGAGGTCGGGCCGGATCAGGCCGTTCCGGGTCATGGGGCCTTGATGCCGGCGAGCTCGGCCGACCCGCCGAGGAAGCCGTTGAGCACCGCGTGGAACTCCGGCTCGTCCAAGAGGAAGGCGTCGTGACCCTTGTCGCTCTTGATCTCGACGAAGCTGACGTCGGCGGCGACGGCATTCAACGCATGCACGATCGCCCGGCTTTCACGGGTCGGGAACAGCCAGTCCGAGGTGAAGCTGATCAGGCAGAACCGGCAGGTGGTGCCGCGAAACGCGTTGGCGAGCACACCGCCGTGCTCGGCCGCCAGGTCGAAATAGTCCATGGCGCGCGTGATGTAGAGATAGGAATTGGCATCGAAGCGGTCGACGAAGGTGATTCCCTGGTGGCGGAGATAGCTCTCCACCTGGAAATCCGCCTCGAAGCCGTAGGAGAGCTGCTCGCGGTCCTGCAGGTTGCGTCCGAACTTCCGGTGCAGCGCCGATTCCGAAAGATAGGTGATGTGCGCGGCCATCCGCGCCACCGCGAGCCCCCGGGTCGGGCTGGTGTCCTGGTTCGCGTAGTCGCCGCCGCGCCACTCCGGATCGGCCATGATCGCCTGGCGGCCGACCTCGTGGAAGGCGATGTTCTGGGCCGAGTGCCTGGCGGCGCCGGCGATGGGGATCGCCGCGAACACCTTCTCGGGGTGGCGCGACGCCCATTGCAGCACCTGCATGGCCCCCATCGAGCCGCCGGTCACCGCGAACAGGCGCTCGATCCCGAGGTGGCGGACGACCCTGAGCTGGGCCTCGACCATGTCGCCGATGGTGATGATCGGGAAGGCGAGACCATAGGGCTTGCCGGTCTTGGGGTCGGCCTCGCGCGGGCCCGAAGAGCCCATGCAGCCGCCGAGCACATTGACGCAGATGACGAAGTAGCGCCCGGTGTCGATCGGCTTGCCCGGGCCGACCATCATCTCCCACCAGCCAAGCTTGCCGGTGACCGGATGGACCTCGGCGACATACTGGTCGCCGGTCAGGGCATGGCAGACCAGAACGGCATTGGTCTTGTCGGCGTTGAGGCGGCCGTAGGTCTGGTAGGCGAGCGTGCACGGCGTCAGCTCGACGCCGCAGTCGAGCTTCAGAGGCGTCTCCGGCCCGAGTGTGAGCCGGTAGCCGGGCAGCGCGGCGGAAGCCGGCACGCGCGAGAGTGAGCCGAAGGTCGTGGTCATCCGTAAAAGGTGCCCCAGGGAAGGCGATACATGGCGACCCCCGAGCTCCCCTGTCAATGCCGGAAGCCTTTGATTTTATCGGCGCCCGCGACTACACCTAGCGGCCCTTACCCGCGCTTCCCCGACGATGGCCGCGCCCGCACCCACCCTCGACGAAATCCGTGCCGAGATTGATCGCATCGACCAGGCCGTGCATGACCTGCTGATGCGCCGCGTCGAGGTCGTGCGCGGAATCGGCCGCCTCAAGGGCGCCTCGGCGCCGAAATGGCGCCCCGCCCGCGAGGCCGCCCTGATCCGCCGCCTGGTCGCCCGTCACCGGGGCGAGATGCCGGTCGGCGTGCTGGTCCGCATCTGGCGGGAGATGATCGTCGGCGGATCGCTCGCTCTCCAGGAGGCGGTCACCATCTCCGTCGCCGCCGACAGCGGGTGCTGGGATCTGGCGCGAGACCACTTCGGCGCCGTGGTGCCCCTCAGGGTCCGCCGCTCGGCCGCCCAGGTCGTCCGCGACGTCGCCGCCGGCAAGGCGACCATCGGCGTGCTTCCGGTACCGGAGGCCGGCACCTCATGGTGGCGACCGCTTGCTGGCAAGGATACCCCCCGGATCGTCGCCAAGCTTCCCTTCGCCGCGATCGAGAACGGCCGAGCCGGACCTGCGGCATACGCAATCGCCTGCATCGCCTTCGAACCCTCCGGCAGCGACCGCAGCCTTCTTGTCGTCGAGACCGTCCCGCCAGCCAGCCGGGCCGCGCTGGCGAGCGCGCTCCACAAGGCAGGCCTGTCGGCACGCCGGATTGCCCAGGACGGGGCGGCGGCACGTGCCGTCGTGCTGCTCGAGGTCGATGGCTTCGTCGGCGACGGAGATCGGCGGCTGGCCGCACTGAAGGGCGATCCGTGCTGTCGCCGGGTCGCCGCGATCGGCGGCTACGCCCTACCGCTGTCCAAGAGCTGATGTCGTTCCGGAGCAAGCGATGACCGACGCCCCCGTCCCCCAGCCCGGCATCCTGGAGCTGACGCCCTACAAGGCCTTCGCCAAGCCGAAGCGGCCGGGTCGGCTGATCCGCCTGATGGCGAACGAGGGCGCGCTTGGGCCGAGCCCGAAGGCGATCGAGGCCTACGAAGCGGCGGCCGGCGAGATCCATCGCTATCCGGAAAGCGGCTCAGGAACGCTCGTCTCGGCGCTCGCCAGGCACCACGGGCTCAAGCCGGAGTGGCTGGTCATCGGCAACGGTTCGGACGAGCTGATCGAGCTTCTCTGCCACTGCTTTGCCGGCCCCGGCGACGAGGTGATCCATACCCAGTACGGCTTCGTCATGTATCCGACCTGCGCGAGGGCATCCGGCGCGACGCCGGTCTCGGCGCCGGACGACGGCATCACCGCCAACGTCGACGCGATCCTCGCCCGGGTGACGGCGAAGACCAAGATCGTCTTCCTCGCCAACCCCAACAACCCGACGGGTACCTATCTGGCGCGGACGGAGGTCGAGCGCCTGTGGGCGTCCCTGCCGAAATACGTCGTGCTCGCGCTCGACGCGGCCTATGCCGAATATGTCGAGCGCAACGACTACTCGGCTGGCGTCGAGCTGGTCGAGCGTGCGAGCAACGTAATCATGCTCCGCACCTTCTCCAAGCTCTATGGCCTCGCCGGCCTCAGGCTCGGCTGGGGCTACGGCGCGCCGGCGGTGGTCGACGTGCTGAACCGCGTCCATGGCGTCTTCAACGTCAACGCCGCCGCCCAGGCCGCGGGCGTCGCCGCGCTCGAGGACGTGCCGTTCCAGGACCGCTCCAAGACCCACAACCGCATCTGGATGCCCAGGGTCCAGGAGAAGCTGAAGGCGCTCGGCCTAGAGCCGCAGCCGACGGTCGCCAACTTCGTCCTGGTCAGGGTGCCGGCGAAGCTCGGCAAGACGCCGGAGCAGATCCTCGCCTTCTGTGCCGAGCGCGGGATCTTCATGCGCGAGATGCGGACCTACGGCATGACCGGCTGTTTCCGCTTCTCGATCGGGACCGAGGAGGAGAACCAGGCCTTGTTCGACGCCCTTTCCGAGTGCCTCGGCCATGGCTGAGATCTTCGACCGCGTCGCCATCATCGGCATCGGGCTGATCGGCTCCTCGATCGCACGCGCCCTCAAGGAGCACGGCGTCTGCCACGAGGTCGTCGTCGGCGACATCGACCCGGCCCATGGCAGGCGGGCGCTCGAGCTCGGCTTCTGCGCCGCCGCCCACACCGACGTCGCCAAGGCGGTCGCGGGCGCCGATCTGGTGATCTTGTGCACGCCGATGTCGACCTACGAGTCGATCGCCGGCGCGATCGCGCCGGCGCTCAAGCCGCGGGCCATCGTGACCGACGTCGGCTCGGTCAAGCAGGCGGCGACCAAGTCGGTGAAGCTGCGGCTGCCCGATCATGCCCGCTGGATCGCCGGCCATCCGGTCGCCGGCACCGAGAACTCCGGGCCTGACGCCGGCTTCGCCGCTCTCTTCAAGGGCCGCTGGTGCATTCTGACTCCGGAGGCCGACACCGATCCGGAGGCGCAGGAGAAGGTCCAGGCGATGTGGACCGCCTTCGGCTCGAACGTCGTGACCATGGATGCCGAGCACCACGATCTGGTGCTGGCGATCACCTCGCATCTCCCGCACCTGATCGCCTACACCATCGTCGGGACCGCGACCGACCTGGAGACGACGCTCCAGTCGGAGGTGATCAAGTTCTCGGCCGGTGGCTTCCGCGATTTCACCCGCATCGCCGCCTCCGATCCGATCATGTGGCGCGACGTCTTCCTCAACAACCGCGAAGCGGTGCTAGAGATGCTGCAGCGGTTCACCGAGGACCTGTCGCACCTGCAGCGGGCGATCCGCTGGGGCGAGGGCCACAAGCTGGAAGAGCTGTTCACCCGCACGCGCTCGATCCGCCGGAGCATCATCGAGGCGAAGCAGGCGTAGGGGCCGCCTATTCGATCAGCGGTCGCAGGGTCGCGACCGGGACCGGGCCGAGGAAGAGCTTTCCGTCCTGGGCGGTGACTGGCACCGTGACCTCGGAGCCGCCGGCGGCGGTCGGCTGCGCCATCAGCCCGAGCACGAGCTTGGCGATCGAGGCGTCCTGGGCCTTCACCTGTCCCTTGGCAACAAGGCGGTCGAGGACCGGGTTCAGTCCCTGGACCTTGGCGGTGCCGGCGCCGAGCGGGCGCATCTGGCGATCGAGGGACAGGGTCGCATTGCCGTCGAGCTTGAGCGGTCCCCAGGCGAGGACGAGGCGGGTGACTTCGGCGGTCCCGCCGGCGTCCCGCCAGCCGGCGAGATCCCTGATCGGACCCTTGATGGCGCCTTCCAGGTCGAGATCGAACGGCTCGGCGAACAAAAGTTGCGAGACGAAACGCTGAGCCGCCTCTGCCCGCCACAGCGTCACTTTCCCCGTCAGGCTTTCCGTCTGCCAGTCGGTCGTCGTCGGCGCGAAGCGGTCGATCACCAGCCTGGCCCGGGCGGCGCGGCCGAGATCCTCCGTCGGCAGGCGGCCGGTTGCCGCGATCCCGTCGACCGTCAGCCGGGTGGCGCGACCGCCCTCGGTCAGCAGGGACGCCGTCGCCCGATCCAGCGTTCCGGAGGCTCCGGGGCCGGCTACGGCCAACCGCGGGGTGGCAAGGTCGATCTTGTCCGGGCGCCAGGGGAGCAGAGTCGCAGAGAGGATCGCCGCCTCGGCTGTCCAGCCATCCTTGGCGATGCGTGG
This sequence comes from Alphaproteobacteria bacterium, assembly GCA_009694025.1. Classification (GTDB taxonomy): domain Bacteria; phylum Pseudomonadota; class Alphaproteobacteria; order SHVZ01; family SHVZ01; genus SHVZ01. The sequence goes on from SHVZ01000002.1 coordinate 50,280, forward strand.
CGCGGTGAACGCCAGCTCGAATGACAAGGGGAAGCCGGCGACGTCGAGGGTCTGCCACGCGACCGTATAACCTTCCGCCCGCCGCATCTCCGCCCATGCGAGGACTCGCTCCTCGATCTGCCGCGCAAGGATCAGCCAGGCGACGAAGATCAGCGATATCGAGGCGACGGTCGCAATGGCGAGCCGAGGCAGGAGGCGGTGGATCACGAAGCGACGCGATCCGCCGGTAGTACCAGCCTGACCGTCGTGCCGTCGCCGGCTTGGCTGGCGATCTCGATCCGGCCGCGATGAATCTCGGCGATGCGTTTGGCGAGCGGCAGGCCGAGTCCGGAACCGGCTCGCTGGCGCGCATAGCCGCGCGAGATCTGCTCGAAGGGCTCCATGGCCCGCGGCAGGTCCTCCGCGGACATGCCGATGCCGTTGTCGGTGACCTCGATGACGACCCCGCCATCGGCCATGCGTCGCGCGCCGATGCGGACGAGGCCTCCGGTCGGAGTGAACTTGATGGCGTTGGACAGGAGGTTGAGGACCGCCTGGCGGATCAATCGCTCGTCGCCGCGGACCGCCGGGAGGCCGTCGTCCAGCTCCATCCCGAGCTCGATCTTGGCATCCTCGGCGCGCGGCAGGATGAGCTGCCGGCAGCGCGCGATCGCCGCACCGATGGAGAATATGCCTTCCCGCAGATCGAGCTTGCCGGCGTCGGCCTTCGACAGGTCGAGGATGTCGTTGATCAGCGCCAGCAGCCGGCGAGCGCCTTCGTGGATTTCGCTGGTATAGGCTTCGAGCTTGGCATCGCGTGGCGAGCCCGGGAGGCTGCCGATCAGCGCCGCATAGCCGATGATCGCGTTGAGCGGGGTCTTCAGCTCGTGGGTCATCAGCGCCAGGAACTCGGACTTGGCGCGGCTGGCGCTCTCGGCGTGGATACGGGCGGCTTCGAGATGCTCGATCATGTCGATGCGCTCGAAACGAAGCCGGAGAGACTCGTCGAGCGTCGCGCCCATCGTGCGCACGGTAAAGAACAGGATGAAGAAGAAGAAGATGAAGCCCGCGGCGAACACCAGATTGGCGAAGTCGCCGGTGGCGGCGAGTTGGACGACGAGCGGCGACAGATGGAATGTGGCGAAGACGGCGTAGGCCATGGGAATCGTCGACAGCACGGCGGTGCCGCCCGCCGCGATGCCGGTCGCCGCCATCGTCATGGCGACCAGGTTCGCCGGCGAGGCCGGGTCGAAGAAAAAGAGAACCGATGCGCCCCAGAAGATGCCCGAAGTGCCGGTGGCGGCGACGGCAATTCTTGCCCATGCCGGCGCGCGATCGACCCCGGGATGGGTGCGCATGAACAAGACGTAGAGGGCGAGGCGCGAGAGCTGGACGAACGTCATCGCCGCGATCCAGATCACGAGTCGCGGCGACGCCCCGGCATCCGACCACAGGAGGATGAAAAGCAGCACGGCGATGACCATGCTCGCGACCAACGTCGCCGGCTGCTGTCGATAGAAGAGACGGACTCGCTCGGCATGGACGCGAGCGTCGATGCTGGGGGCCTCTACTGTCGAAGCGCCACCTGCGTCAAGCCGGGTGGACCTATCCACAGCGCGAGTAACCGCAGCTCGTGCAGAGATCGCAGCCTTCCTGGCGGATCAGCGAGGGTTGGCCGCACTTGGCGCATTGCCTCGGCCGCGTGCCGGAGGGGTTGGGCAGCCCCACCACTTGGCGCTCGGCCGCGGCCTCGATGTCCGTCCCGGCCGGCTGCAGGAAGCCGATGTCGACCATGTGGCGCTCGATCACGTCGCCGATGGCGGCAAGCAGCGACGGCACGTAGCGCCCGCCCATCCATTGACCGCCGCGCGGATCGAACACCGCCTTCAGCTCCTCGACCACGAAGGACACGTCGCCGCCGCGGCGGAAGACCGCGGAGATCATCCGGGTCAGCGCCACCGTCCAGGCGTAGTGCTCGGTGTTCTTGGAGTTGATGAAGACCTCGAACGGCCGGCGGCGGCCGTCCTGCACGATGTCGTTCAGGGTAATGTAGATCGCGTGGTCGCTCTCCGGCCACTTGATCTTGTAAGTCTTGCCTGGCAGCTCCTCCGGCCGGTTCAGTGGCTGGGTCATGTAGACGATGCCACCGGCATCGAGCGCGTCCGCGGGCTTGACGGTGAGGTGGGTCAGCTTGGGTGACTCGAGCGGCAGCTCCCGCTGGCCGGCCGTATTCTCGCTCTTGAGCGAGAGGACGGAGCCGGTGACGTCGTTCGGCCGGTAGGTGGTGCAGCCTTTGCAGCCGAGATCGTAGGCCTGCTGGTAGATGTCCTTGAACGCCACGAAGTCGAGCTCGGCCGGGACGTTGATCGTCTTGGAGATCGAGCTGTCGATATACTTCTGGACGGCCGCCTGCATCACCACGTGGTCGCCGGGCGCCAGGGTCTGGGCGTTGACGAAGTAGTCGGGCAGCGGCGCCGTCTCGCCCTTGAGGCGGCGGAAGGCGCGGTAGGCGGCATCCGTCACCTCCTCCTGCCGGCGGCTGCCGTCGGGCATCAGCACCGAACGGGTGTAGCTGTAGCTGAACACCGGCTCGAGCCCGGAGGAGACGTTGCCGGCGAGAAGCGAAATGGTCCCGGTCGGCGCGATCGAGGTGAGAAGCGAGTTGCGGATGCCGTACTTGGCGATGTCGGCGCGCAGCGCCTCGTCGAGGTCGCCGATGGATTCGCCGGCGACGTATTTCTCGGCATCGAAGAGCGGGAAGGGGCCCTTCTCCTTGGCGATCTCGACCGACGCGGCATAGGCGGCCCGTCTGAGCGTCGCCATCCAGGTCTCGGTCAGGCGTACCGCCTCCTCGCTGCCGTAGCGCGCCCGGCAATAGATGAGCGCGTCGGCGAGGCCGGTGACGCCGAGACCGATCCGGCGCTTGGCCTTGGCCTCCGCCGCCTGCTGGGGGAGGGGAAAGTTGGAGACCTCGACGACATCGTCCATCAGCCTGACGGCGACTGCGGCGAGGCTGCCCAGGCGGTCGAGGTCGAGGGCCGCATCGGCCTCGAACGGGTTGGCGACGAGGCGCGCCAGGTTGATCGAGCCGAGCAGGCAGGCCCCGTAGGGCGGCAACGGCTGCTCGCCGCAGGGGTTCGTCGCGCTGATCGTCTCGGCGTACCAGAGATTGTTCCGCTTGTTGATGCGGTCGATGAAGATCACGCCGGGCTCGGCATAGGCGTATGTGGCCCGCATGATCTTGTCCCAGAGCGCGCGGGCGTGGACGGTCTTGAAGGTGACGCCGCCGAAATGCAGCTCCCAGGATTGATCTTCGCGCACCGCCTGCATGAAGGCGTCGGTGACGAGGACCGAAAGGTTGAACATGCGGAGCCGGCCCGGCTCCTGCTTGGCGTCGATGAAGGCCTCGATGTCCGGGTGGTCGCAGCGGAGCGTCGCCATCATCGCGCCGCGGCGGCTGCCGGCGCTCATGATCGTGCGGCACATGGCGTCCCAGACGTCCATGAAGGACAGGGGGCCGGAGGCGTCGGCGCCGACGCCCTTCACCGGCGCCCCTTTCGGACGGAGGGTCGAGAAGTCGTAGCCGATGCCGCCACCCTGCTGCATGGTCAGCGCCGCTTCGCGGAGGTGCGTGAAGATGCCGCCCATGTCGTCGGGGATGGTGCCCATGACGAAGCAGTTGAACAGCGTCACCTGCCGCTCGGTTCCGGCGCCGGCGATGATGCGTCCCGCCGGCAGGAACTCGAAGTCGGCCATGGCGGCTTCGAACTTCGCCGCCCACTCGGCGCGCAGCTCAGGCTTCTCGGCTTCGGCGACGGCCGCGGCGACGCGCCGCCAGGTGTCGGCGAGGGTCTTGTCGACCGGCCGGCCGTCGGCGCCCTTGAACCGGTATTTCATGTCCCAGATCTGCTGGGAAATCGCCGAGACCTGACTCATTCTGAAGGCTCCGCCCGGGGCCGGCCTGACCCCCAACTTATTGAAAAGTCTCTCGAAATTTTACGCGAATTATCGCGGAACAAAGAGCATACGGTGACCGATGCCCGACGTCAAACGGAGGTACGCGAGCTCGTCACGGCTCCGAGCGGGGAGGGCCGATGGGAACGTTCTCGAACGCAGCAAACGGGCGACGCAGGAGACAGCGACGCACGGGAGCCAAGTGTTCTGAGTCGGCGTCAGTTGGAAGCCCGACTCGCGGAACAACAGATCTTCCGCATGGCAAGGGGTTGATCGGATTGGACGATCGACGACGACTCGGGCGGTATCCTTGACGCACCCGGACCCCGTTCCTAGATTGAGCTCATTGGGGCGCCGACCTGCGGCGCCCTTCGCGTCTTGAGCCTTCATCCTCTGGGGTTAGAGCCATGTCCGACATCACGACCAAAGTCAGCGACGCCACCTTCGAGGCCGACGTGCTCCGCTCGACCCGACCGGTGCTGGTCGATTTCTGGGCGGAATGGTGCGGCCCCTGCAAGATGATCGGCCCGTCGCTCGAGGAGCTTGCCAAGGAGTACGGCGAGAAGATCACCATCGCCAAGGTCAACGTCGACGAGAGCCCGGCGGTGGCCAGCCGCTACAACATCCGCTCGATCCCGGCGCTGATGGTGTTCAAGGGCGGCCAGGTCGCCGCCAGCCGCATCGGCGCCATGCCGAAGAACAAGATCAAGGAGTGGGTCGACTCCGTCATCTGACGCAGTCGAGCTTCGGACGTCGTCGATGGACGCCGCTGGGCGCCCGCTCCGTTCACGGCGTTCGTCGGCTTTCAGCCGTTCTCGGCCAGCACGGATCCGGCGAGGTAGAGCGAACCGCAGATGAGGATGCGGCTGTCGGGGCCGTCCTTGGCGACGATGTCGGCGAGGGCGGCGGCGACGCTCGGCGAAGCGGTTGCCGGCAGCCCGAGCGTTCGTGCGGCCGCCGCGACCCCTTCCGGCTCGTGGCTCGACGGCAGGTCGGGGATGGCAACGCCGTGCACGGTGTCGACCAGGCCGAGGAAGGGCCGGAAGACCGCCTGGGGCCGGCGGTTCTTCTGGGTGGCGAAGACGAGATGGAGCGGTCGCCGGGGCCAGGTCCGGAGGGTCGCCGCGACCACCTCGGCGCCGCCTTCGTTGTGGGTGCCGTCGAGCCAGAGTTCCCAGCCGGCCGGCAGCCGCTCGACCAGCGGCCCCCGGGTCAGGTGCTGCAGGCGCGCGGGCCAGCGCACGGTTCCGAGCCCGGTCGCGATCGCGCTCTCCGGCACTTTGAGCTCGGGGCACGCCTCCAGGCAGGCGATGGCGGTGCCGGCATTCGGGTACTGGTAGTCGCCGAGGAGTCCTGGCCTCGGCAGGAGCCGCTTACCCTGTGCGCTCTCGTATCCCAGGCGATCGTCCGGCTCCTTCCAGGCGCGCCATTCCCGGCCGTAGCGGAAGAGCGGCGCTGAAATCTCCGCGGCCTTCGCATCGAAGATCGCGGCCGCTTCGGGCGGCTGCGGGCCGATCACCGCCGGCCGTCCGGGCTTCATGATCTCGGCTTTCTCGGCGGCGATCTTCGCCAGCGTGTCGCCGAGGAATTCCATGTGATCGAAGGAGATCGGCGTAATCGCGGCAGCCGCCGGCCGGTCGACCAGGTTGGTCGCATCGAGCCGCCCGCCAAGCCCGGTCTCCAGCAGCACCACATCGCCGGCGATGCGCGAGAATGCCAGGAACGCCGCGGCGGTGATCAGCTCGAAATGCTGCGGGGCGATGCTTTCGCCGGCCTTCGCGACCTCCTCCAGCAGGTCGGCCATCAGCTCGGTCTCGATGTCGTGGCCGGCAAGGTAGATGCGCTCGTTCACGCGCACGAGGTCGGGCGAGATGGTCATGTGGACGCGGAGGCCCGCCGCCTCGCACATGGCGCGGAGGAAGGCGGCGAGCGAGCCCTTGCCATTGGTGCCCGCGACGTGGATCGCCGGCGGAATCCGTTTCTGCGGCTGGCCGAGCCGCTGGAGCAGCGTCCGCATCTTGTCGAGCGAGAATTTCCCGGGGTGGGTGCGCTGGGCCTTGAGCGGATCGAGGATCCGGTTGATGCGCTCGACGGGCGTGGCCACGGGAACGCCCTCAGCTGCGCGGCTGCGGCAGGATCTCGACCTCCGGCGTCGTCAGGACCACCACTTCGGCCGACGGCTTCGGCCGCATCAGGAGGCCGAGGACGCGGGCGAGGACGGCCTTCAGCTCCGGGCGCGGCACCACCACGTCGACCATGCCGTGGTCGTACAGATACTCGGCGCGCTGGAAGCCCTCCGGCAGCTTCTCGCGGATCGTCTCCTGGATGACACGCTGGCCGGCGAAGCCGACCAGGCTGCCGGGCTCGGCGATATGGACGTCGCCAAGCATGGCGAAGGAGGCGGTGACGCCGCCGGTGGTGGGATCAGTCAGGATGACGATGTAGGGAAGCCCGGCCGACTTCACCTCTTCGACGGCGAGCACGGTGCGGGTCATCTGCATGAGCGAGAGGATACCCTCCTGCATGCGGGCGCCGCCGGAGGCCGGGATCGCGACCAGGGCCGCCTGCTGCAGCTTGGCCAGACGCCCAGCGGCGAGGAAGGCCTCGCCGACGGCAGTCCCCATGGATCCCGCCATGAACTCGAAATTGAAGACGGCGACCACCGCCGGCAGGCCGCCGATGGCGCCATGGGCGACGATCAGCGCGTCCTGCTCCCCGGTCTCGGTCTGAGCCTCGTTCAGCCGCTCGGTGTAGCGTCGGCGGTCGCGGAAGCGGAGCGGGTCGACCGGGACCCTGGGCAGCTCGATCCGGGCGAAGCGGCCGTCGTCGAACAGCATCGCGAGGCGCTTCGCCGCCGGCAGGCGGAGGTGATGGCCGCACTTGTCGCAGACGTGGAGGTTGGCCTCCAGGTCGCGGTGGAAGATCATCTGCCCGCAACCCGGGCACTTGTGCCAGAGATTGTCCGGCGTATCGCGCTTGACCAGCGCGCGCAGCTTCGGGCGGACGAAGTTGGTGAGCCAGTTCATGCGCTCGTCCGTGCACCGCGCACGCCGGCGGCGAGGTCGGCGATGAAGCGGTGGGTCCTGGCGACGGCCTCGGCCGGCTGCTTTTGGTGTTCGGCGATGATCTTGACCACCGCCGTGCCGACCACCGCCGCGTCGGCGACGCGGGCGACGGCGGCGGCCTGCTCCGGGGTGTTGATGCCGAATCCGACGGCGACCGGCAGCCTGGTCGCACGCTTCAACCGCGTGACCGCGGCCTCGATGTGCCTGGTATCGGCCGAGGCGGTGCCGGTGATGCCGGTGATGGCGACGTAGTAGACGAATCCCGAGGTGTTGGAGAGCACCTTGGGCAGGCGCGCGTCGTCGGTCGTCGGGGTCGCGAGGCGGATGAAGGCGAGGCCCTTCCTGATTGCCGGCAGGCAGAGCTCGACATCCTCCTCCGGCGGCAGGTCGACGATGATCAGCCCGTCGACGCCGGCCTTCACGGCATCGCCGAGGAAGCGGTCGACGCCATAGATGTAGATCGGGTTGTAGTAGCCCATCAGCACGACGGGCGTGTCCTTGTCGCCCTCGCGGAATCGTCGGACGAGGTCGAGGGTCTTCTTCAGCGTCATCCCGGCTTTCAGCGCACGCAGGCTGGAGGCCTGGATCGCCGGGCCGTCGGCCATCGGGTCGGTGAACGGCATGCCGATCTCGATCACGTCGGCACCGGCCTTCGGCAGGCCCCTCAGGAGCTCGAGCGAGGTCTTGGCATCGGGGTCGCCGGCGGTGATGAAGATGACGAGCCCGGCCCGGTTCTCTTGTCTGAGGCGGGCGAAGCGGTCAGCGATGCGCGTGGTCATACCGGCCGGCCCCGCTTGGCGAGGTGGCCGAGCACGGCCGCCAGATCCTTGTCGCCGCGTCCGCACAGGTTCATGACCAGGATGTGGTCCTTGGGCAGCTTCGGCGCAATCTTGGTCACATAGGCCAGCGCGTGGCTCGGCTCCAGCGCCGGGATGATGCCTTCCAGGCGCGAGCAGAGCTGGAAGGCCTCCAGCGCCTCGTCGTCGGTGGCGCTGACGTATTCGACCCGCTTCATGTCGTGGAGCCAGGCGTGCTCCGGGCCGATGCCCGGATAGTCGAGGCCGGCCGAGATCGAATGCGCCTCGATGATCTGGCCGTCGTCGTCCTGGAGCAGGTAGGTGCGGTTGCCGTGCAGCACGCCCGGCCGGCCGCCGGTCAAGGAGGCCGCGTGCTTGCCGGTCGGGATGCCCAGGCCGCCGGCCTCGACGCCGACGATGCGGACGGACACGTCGTCGAGGAAGGGATGGAACAGGCCCATGGCGTTGGAGCCGCCGCCGATGCAGGCGACCAGCGTGTCCGGCAGGCGGCCTTCCGCCTCCATCACCTGCTGCTTCGCCTCGATGCCGATCACCGACTGGAAGTCGCGGACCATGGCCGGGTAGGGATGGGGACCCGCGACCGTGCCGATGATGTAGAAATGCGTCTCGGCCTTGGCGACCCAATAGCGGAGCGCCTCGTTCATCGCGTCCTTGAGCGTCGCCGAGCCGGACGTGACCGGCCGGACCTCGGCGCCGAGGAGGCGCATGCGGTCGACGTTCGGCTTCTGGCGCTCGATGTCTTCGGTGCCCATGAACACCGTGCACTCCATGGCGAAGCGGGCGCAGACGGTGGCGGCGGCGACGCCGTGCTGGCCGGCGCCGGTCTCGGCGATGATGTGGCGCTTGCCCATGCGCTTGGCGACCAGCGCCTGGCCCAGGCAGTTGTTGATCTTGTGGGCGCCGGTGTGGTTCAGCTCGTCGCGCTTGAAGTAGACCTTGGCGCCGCCGAGATGGGCGGTGATGCGCTCGGCGAAGTAGAGCGGGCTCGGCCGGCCGACATAGTGGGTGTGGAAGCCCGCCAGCTCCTTCTGGAAGCCGGGGTCGGTCTTGCACGCCGTGTAGACCCGCTCGAGCTCGAGGATGAGCGGCATCAGCGTCTCGGCGACGAAGCGGCCGCCATAGATGCCGAAATGCCCGCCCTCATCCGGGCCCGTGCGGAAGCTGTTGACCGTGCTCACGAATCCATCGCCGTCGTCGGGGAAGCCCCGGTCTCCGGAGCGGCCGGCACTATGCGGAAGAGGCGGGCGGGGCGCAAGCGGAGAGGCGGTTATATTGAACGATCCGAACGGGGGATCAAATGAGTCCAGCTATAACCGGCGGGTGCCTGTGCGGGACCATCCGTTACGAATACAAGAGCGAGGTCGGGCCTGCCAGCTACTGCCACTGTACAGATTGCCGGAAATGTACCGGGAGCGCTTTCAACGTTGGCGTACGCGTGGACGCCAAACTGTTTCGCATCGTGCAGGGAAGTCCGAAGGAGTTCAACAAGGCCGCCGATAGCGGCAATTATCTCAGCCGGCACTTCTGTTCAGACTGCGGGTCGCCTCTGTACACCTCATCGCCGCGGCATCCGGAGTCGCTCTATGTCAAAGCCGGATCGTTCGACGATCCGGCTGTCGTACGGCCGGCGTATCAAAGCTGGCTGAGTTCAAAGGTTCCGTGGGCCGTTATCCGTGCCGATCTTCCCGGCTTTCTCAAGGGGCGCATATGACGTTGCGGCCAATCCCTTGCTCAAGGCCTGGACGATCGCCACCTCGTCGCCGGAAATGTGCGGACGCCGGGAGTCGGCTGGACTTGGCGTCACCGGGGCGTCACGGTTTCGCTCACGGCGCAAACCGCGCCGCCAAGGGAGGTTGTCATGGGACTCCGCCGCCTCGTCGCCCACGTCGTCCTCGCTGCGGTGCTGTCGCTCGCGGCGACGGCGGTATCGGCGCAGACACATACGGCGCCGAAGGAGGGCGACTGGATCGCGAAGGATTTCAAATTCCACACCGGCGAGGTCATGCCGGAGGTCAAGCTTCACTACACGACGATCGGCAACCCCACGGGCGAGCCGGTGCTGGTCCTGCACGGGACCTCGCAGTTTGGCGGCGCCATGGTGAACCCGGCCTTCGCCGGCGAGCTGTTCGGCCCCGGCCAGCCGCTGGATGCGTCGAAGTATTTCATCATCCTCCCCGACGGTCTCGGTCATGGGAAGTCGTCGAAGCCGTCCGACGGGCTGCGCGCCAAGTTTCCGCGCTACAACTACGACGACATGGTTGCGGCCCAGTACCGGCTGGTGACCGAGGGGCTCGGTATTCGCCATCTCCGCCTGGTGATCGGGAACTCGATGGGCGGCATGCACACCTGGATCTGGGGCGTCACGCATCGGACTTGATGGACGCACTGGTGCCGATGGCATCGCAGCCAACCGAGATGTCGAGCCGCAACTGGATGATGCGGCGCCTGATCATCGACACCATCCGCACCGATCCCGAGTGGAAGGACGGCAACTACACGACCCAGCCGAAGGCCTTCCGCATGGCCAATGTCTTCTACGGCATTGCCACCAATGGCGGGACGCTCGCCTTCCAACAGATGGCGCCGACCCGCGAGCTTGCCGACAAGCTGCTCGACCAGCGTCTGGCGGCGCCGATCGCGGCCGATGCCAATGACTTCCTCTACCAGTGGGATTCTTCGCGCGACTACAACCCGGCGCCGGGCCTCGACCGCATCAAGGCGGCGTTGCTGGCGATCAATTCCGCTGACGACGAACGCAACCCGCCTGAGACCGGGATTCTGGAGCGCGAGTTGAAGCGCGTGAAGAACGGCAGGCTCTACCTCATTCCGGCCAGCGCTGATACGCGCGGCCACGGCACTACCGCCAATGCGCGGTGGTGGAAGGCGCAGCTTCAGGAGCTGTTGCAGGCCGCGCCGAGGCGGGCGATGTAGCCGGTCTCAGCCGCCGCTCAAGGCCTGAACGATGGCGATGTCGTCACTGGGCTTGAGCGGGCGGGTGAGGTCGAAGACCTGCTCGCCGTTGACGAAGAACCGGACGTGCCGGCGCATGCGGTCCTGCTCGTCGATCATCCGGAACCGGATGCCGGGGTAGCGGCGGTCGAGGTCGGCCAGCAGCTCGGCCATGGTCAGCCCCGCCGCGTCGACCTCGCGTTGCCTCGTGTAGGAGCGGAGCGGCGTTGGGATCAGGACCTTCATCCGATCTCCGCCGCCTCGACCGCATAGATCTCCGGCAGGTGCTGCGCCAGCACGCTCCACTTCTCGCCCTCGTTCCGGCTCGCCCACAGCTCGCCCGAGGTGGTGCCGACATAGAGGCCGACGGGATCGCCGCCATCGGCCGCCATCGCCTGGCGCTTCACCGTCCACCACGCCTTGCCGTCGGGCATGCCGGCGGCCTGGCGCTTCCAGGTCTTGCCGCCGTTCCGGGTGACGAAGGCGCCGGGGATACCGTCCGGGCTGGTCCTGGGCCAGACGCCGCCGCCGTCCATCGGGAACACCCAGGCGACATTGTCGTCGCGGGGATGGACCACCATCGGCAACCCGATGTCGCCGACCTTCTTCGGCATGGCCTTGCCGACCCGCACCCATTCGCGCGACGGACGGTCGAGACGGTAGATGCCGCAGTGGTTCTGCTGATAGAGCCGGTCCGGGTTGCTCGGGCACATGCGGATGCAATGGGGATCGTGGAAGGCGATGTTGGCGGCATCGAAGCCCTCGACCACCTCCATGCCGGTCACCAGCGGCGTCCAGGTGCGGCCCTTGTCGACCGACTCGTGGATGCCGCCTCCGGACATGGCGAAGTAGAGATGGGCGGGATCGCGCGGATCGACGAGGATCGAATGCAGCTTCGGCCCATCCGACGTGCCGTCCTGCTCGGTACCGAACCAGCCGCGGTACTTGGGATCGTCGTGGATGGTGGAGAAGGGCGCCCAGGTGACGCCGCCGTCCTCGGAGCGGAAGAGACCCTGCGGCGAGGTGCCGGCGTACCAGACGTTCGGCTCGTTCGCATGCGCCGGCGTCAGCCAGAAGGTGTGGTCGACGGAGCGGCTCCGCATGCCCTCCGGCGACTTGGCGAAGGCGGGCGGCTTGGCCGCCTCCTTCCAGGTGCGGCCGAGATCGGTCGAGCGGAAGACGGTCGGGCCGATGTGGCCGGTCTTCGCCGCCGCCAGCAAGGTCCGCCCGTCGCGCGGGTCGAGCCTCATGTGGTTGATGATGTGGCCGAGGAAATGCGGCCCGCTCGTCCGCCACGACCGCCTGGCCGCGTCGCCGTGATAGAGCCAGGCGCCCTTGCGGGTGGCGACCATCACCAGCACGCGGGGCTTGGCCTGCGGGCGCGAGGCGCGCTTCGTCGCGGTGCGTGACGTCGTTGCTGCTTTCCTGGCGTTCGCCATCGGCCTTTCCTCCCTAGCGCGTCGACCGATCCGTGACTCCGGAGCCTTCGCTTGAAGCGAACGGCCGGAGTGAAGTCTCTCCAGATCGCGCTGGTGCGTCCAGCCCGTCTGCGACCGAGCCGGGTTCCTAAAGTCCCTTGGTCGCGGCGAGGAAGCGGCGGATCTTGTCCGGTGACTTGACGCCTGGGCGGTCCTCGACACCGGTAGAGACGTCGATCCGCGTCGCTCCGGTCGACCGGATGGCCTCGGCGACGTTCTCCGCCGTCAGGCCGCCGGAGAGCATCCAGGGCACCGACCAGCGCGCGTCCTTAAGCAGCTTCCAGTCGAAGGGGAGCCCGTTGCCGCCGGGAAGGCCGCCCGGCGGCGGCTTGGCATCGAACAGCAGGAGATCGGTGCAGCATTCGTAGTCGCGGACCCGGGCGACGTCGCCGGCGGTGGCGATCGACAGCGCCTTCATCACCTTCCGCCCGGTCCGCTTCGCTATCTCGGCGACGCGCGCCGGCGTCTCGCTGCCATGGAGTTGCAAGATGTCGGGCGACAGCGCCTCGACGATCTCGTCCAGCAGCCGGTCTTCGGCATCGACGACGAGCGCGACCTTCGAGATGGTCTTAGGGACCGGAGCCGACAGGCGCGCCGCGACTTCCGGCGTCACCGCGCGCGGCGACTTCGGATAGAAGTTGAAGCCGACATAGGCGGCGGCGCCCTCGATCGCGGCGGCGACGGTCTCGGCGGAATTGAGCCCGCAGATCTTGACCACGGCGGTCATGGCGCGCCGATCACGCCGCCTCGGCCATCTGGCGGGCGATCTCGTCGACCGCCTGGCCCGGATCCTTGGCCTGGGTGATCGGCCGGCCGATGACGAGGTAGCTGGCGCCCCGGCGGATCGCCTCGGCCGGCGTCACCACGCGCTTCTGGTCGTCGCCCGCCGCGGCCATGCGGATGCCCGGCACCACCAGGAGGAAGTCCGGGCCATGGGCGGTGCGGAGCGCGGCCGATTCCTCGGCCGAGCAGACGACACCATCCAGCCCGGCCTGGTGCGTCAGGTCGGCGAGCCGCTTCACCTGGTCGAGGGCCGGACTCTGCTGGCCGACCTCCGCCAGGTCGGCGTCGTCGAGGCTGGTCAGCACGGTGACGGCGAGCAGGCGCGGGCGCTCGATCCCGGCCTTGGCCGCGGCCTCGGATGCCGCGTCGCGTGCCGCCTCCATCATCGCCCGCCCGCCGGCGGCATGGACGTTCAGGAGATAGGGCCGGCAGCTCGTCGTGATCGAGCGGACGGCGCCGGCGACCGTGTTCGGAATGTCGTGGAGCTTGAGGTCGAGGAAGATGCGGGCGCCGCTCGCCTCGGCGACGCGGCGGACGCCCGCGGGGCCATGGGCGCCGTAGAATTCGAGGCCGAGCTTGATGCCGCCGATGGTCGCCGCGAGGTCGGCGCTCAAACGTTGGGCCCAGGCGAGATCGGTGGTGTCGAGGGCGCAGAAGACGCGCCGGATCGGGGCGGTCATGGTCATTGCGGGGGCTTATAGCAGACCCCGGATGGCCCGGGTATGGTCCCGGCCATGGACGCGCTGACGATCCGCCTAGCGATTCCGTCCGACGCCAAGGAGATCGTCCGGTTGATCCGGGCGCTCGCCGCCTCGGGCGATCGCACCGCGCCGATGATCGCGCCGGTGACGGAAGCCTCGGTGATCGCCGACGGTTTCGGGGCATCTCCCTGCTTCGAGGTGATCCTCGCGGTTCGCGGCGACGTGGCCGTCGGCCTTGCCCAGCTCTACCCGATCTACGCCGCTTGGCGCGGCGAGCGCGCGGTGTCGATCGCCAACCTCTATGTCGCGCCCGATGAACGTGGCGGCGGCCTTGGCCGGCGCCTGATCCGATTGGTTGCACAAAGAGCGGTCGCCCTGGGCGCAAAACGCCTGGAGCTTCAGGTCGAGGCCGAGAATCCGGCGCGCGGGTTCTATGCGCGGGTCGGGTTTTCCCTGCTGACGGACATTCGCTGCCGCATGGACGCGGTGGCGATGCGGCAGGTTGCGGAGGGATCGTGATGGCCAAGAAAGGACTCGATCGGATCGAGGCGATCTTGCGTGAGCATGCGCTCACCTTCCCTGAAACCCACGAGGATTTCCCTTGGGGCGAGCGGGCCTTGAAGGTCAAGGGCAAGGTCTTCGTCTTCATGCGTTCAGCCGACGGCACGCTCGGGTTTTCGGTCAAGCTGCCGTACTCGCGCGACGACGCGCTCGCCGAGCCGTTCGCCAAGCCGACCGGCTACGGCCTCGGCAAGTCCGGCTGGGTGTCGTTCTCGTTCGAGGCGGCCGACGAGGCGCCGGTCGACCGGATCAAGCGCTGGATCGGTGAGAGCTATCGGGCGGTCGCGCCGAGGCGGCTGGTCGAGGTGTTGGACGGGCCGCGGCCGGCGATGCGCCGCCGGACCTGAGCCTCAACTCCGCTCGACCGCGAGCTGGGCCGCGGCCAGATCCTCGAGCGCGGTCCCGACCGACTTGAAGACGGTGATTTCGTCGGCCGAGCCCCGGCCCTTCACCTGGTCGCGGGTGAGGTCGAAAAGATCGCCGATGATTTCCTTGAGGGCGCCGGAGGCGAGCGGCTGGACGATGTCGCCGGCCTCCCTGGTGGCGCCGGCGCGGGTGTCGACATAGACGCGTCCGCGGCGGACGGCGTCGTCGTCGGCCTCCCGCATCTTCGGCGTATAGGCGCCGACGAGGTCGAGATGGGCGCCGGGCTTGAGCCAGGCACCCTTGACGATCGGCACGGCCGACAGCGTCGCCGTGGTGACGATGTCGGCGACCCGCACGGCCGCCTCCAGGTCGTCGGTCGCCACCGCCGGAAGGCCCCTGGTCGAGAGGCTGGCGGCGAGCGCGCGGGCCTTCCCGGCGTCCCGGCCCCAGACCGTGATCCGGCGGATCGGCCGGGACGAGGCATGGGCCTGGATCAGGTGGGGGGCGAGCGCGCCGGTGCCGACCATCAGGTGATGGCTCGCGTCCGCCCGCGCGAGATATGACGCGGCCAGCGCCGAGGCGGCGGCCGTGCGCCTGAGCGTCAGCATCGGCCCGTCGATGAGCGCCAACGGCTGGCCGGTCATGCCGTCGAGCAGGGTATAGATGCCCATCACCGCCGGCAGGCCCTTGGCGCCGTTGCCGGGAAACACCGTCACCGTCTTGACCCCGACATGGCGGCCGATCTGCCAAGCCGGCATCAGGAGGAGGATCGCCTCCGGCCCGCCCGGAACCTGAACCGGGTGGTGGTGGCGGGTCGGCAGCTCGCAGCCGGAGCGGAACATCTCGCGCAGACGCCCGATCAGAGAGGGAAAGTCGAGGCGGCGCTCGACCTCCGCCGCATCCAGGGTCTGCATCAGGTCATGCGGGAGAGGCGGGGGGCAGGGCCGGGTGATGACGGGGCGCCGCCCGGGCGGCCTCGGCGAGCTTCCGCTCGGCCGTCTCGGCCCGCTTCGCCTCGCGCCGGGCCCTAAGCCTCGCCGACAGCGTCCCGAAGCCGGCGAGCGCCGCGCCCGTGAGAAAGCCGAGTACGAGGCCCCCGAGCGCCAGAAGATAAACGGGCATTTCCACGAGGTCGTCGAAGGGCCAGAGGCCGATGGCGACGGGCGCTCGGTTGGAGAGCGCGAAGTCGATCACAAGCAGGGTGAGCGGCAGGGTGGCGGCAGCCCCGAGCGCACGGGTCAGGGCCGAACGGCCGGCCATCCGCGTCAGGTCGCCGCGTCTTTGGCGCCCTCGGGCGTGTCTTCGCCGTTCAGGCGGTCGCGGAGCTGCTTGCCGGTCTTGAAATAAGGGATCGCCTTGGCGGCGACGTCGACGGCCTCGCCGGTGCGCGGATTGCGGCCGGTGCGTTGGGCCCGGCGCTTGACCGAGAAGGCGCCGAAGCCACGTAGCTCGACCCGGTCGCCGCGCGCCAACGCCTTCGCGATCTCGTCGAAAATGGTGGAGACGATGCGCTCTACATCGCGCTGGAACAGGTGCGGGTTGAGTTCGGCCAGACGCAGGATCAGTTCCGACTTGGTCATGACGTTCCCCTGGTCGCTCCGCGCGCCGTCTCGTCGGTGCCTAAGTCTTTGGTCGGGACCGGAAACCCCTTGGCCCCTCGGGAAGAAGAGCCTGCCCGACCGGGCTTCGCCCGTCAAGGGGTAAGCCTCTCGGATTGCTGCCTTTTCCGTCCCCCAAAACGACGAGGGGGCCGCTGGGGCCCCCTCGCCGTCGATTCCGGCCGATTTCCGGCCGATCACTCGGGGTCGGATTGCTCGCGATCCTTCTCGCGCTTCTTGATCGCGGCACCCAGGATCTCGCCGAGACGGGCGCCCGAGTCGGTCGAGCCGTACTCGGCCATCGCCTGCTTCTCCTCGTCGGTGTCCTTCGCCTTGACCGAGAGGGTGAGCTTCCGGGTCTTGGGGTCGATCTGGGTGATCTTGGCGTCGACCTTCTCGCCGACGGCGAAGCGGTCGGGCCGCTGCTCGGAGCGCTCTCGGGAGAGCTCGGACTTCCGGATGAAGCCGGGAACGCCGTCGCCAACCAGAACGTCGAGCCCGGCCTCGCTGGTGGCGGTGACCGTGCAGGTCACGACGTCGCCCTTCTTCAGCTTGGTCACGCCGGTCTCGAACGGATCGGAGCTCAGCTGCTTGATGCCAAGCGAGATGCGCTCCTTCTCGACGTCGATGTCGAGCACCTTCACCTTCACCAAGTCGCCGCGCTTGTGGTCCTTGATCGCGTCCTCGCCCGGGCGGTTCCAGTCGATGTCCGAGAGATGGACCATGCCATCGATATCGCCGGGGAGGCCCACGAACAGGCCGAACTCGGTGATGTTCTTGACCTCGCCCTCGAGCTCGGCGCCGGCCGGATGCTTCTCCAGGAAGGCCTCCCACGGATTGGCGAGGCACTGCTTCAGTCCGAGCGAGATCCGGCGCTTCTGCGGGTCGACGTCCAGCACCATTACCTCGACCTCCTGGCTGGTCGAGACGATCTTGCCGGGATGCACGTTCTTCTTGGTCCAGCTCATCTCGGAGACGTGGACCAGACCTTCGATGCCCGGCTCCAGCTCGACGAAGGCGCCGTAGTCGGTGATGTTGGTGACACGGCCGGTGAACTTGGCGCTGGCCGGATACTTGAACTCGACGCCCTCCCACGGATCGGCCTCGAGCTGCTTCATGCCGAGCGAAATACGCTGTGTCTCCGAATTGAAGCGGATGACCTGAACCTTGACGGTCTGGCCGATCTGGAGCGCCTCGGAGGGGTGGTTGATACGCCGCCAGGCGATGTCGGTGACGTGCAGGAGCCCGTCGACGCCGCCGAGGTCGACGAAGGCGCCGTAGTCCGTGATGTTCTTCACCACGCCCTGCAGGATCTGGCCTTCCTTGAGGTTGGCGACCAGCTCGGCGCGGGCCTCCGCCCGGCTCTCCTCGAGAACGGCCCGCCGCGAGACGACGATGTTGCCGCGTCGGCGGTCCATCTTGAGGATCTGGAACTGCTGCTGGGTGCCGAGCAGGGGCGTGATGTCGCGGACCGGGCGGATGTCGACCTGGCTGCCCGGAAGGAAGGCGACGGCACCGGAAAGGTCGACGGTGAAACCGCCCTTGACGCGCCCGAAGATGACGCCGGTGACCCGCTGGTTCTCATTGAACGAGAGCTCGAGCAGCGACCAGGCCTCCTCGCGCCGCGCCTTCTCGCGCGACAGCTGGGCCTCGCCGTTCTTGTCCTCCATGCGCTCGAGGTAGACCTCGACCTCGTCGCCGACCTTGAGCTCGGACGCCTGCCCGGGGGCGGCGAATTCCTTGAGCTGGACGCGGCCCTCGCTCTTGAGGCCGACGTCGACGACCGCCATATCGCCCTCGATGGCGACGACGCGGCCCTTGAGGACCGAGCCCTCCAGATTGTCGGCCTTGCCGAGGGACTCCTCCAGAAGAGCCGCAAAACTCTCTTTGACGGCACCCGCGGCCGCGGTGGCAGTAGCCATGATTTGAATCTCTTTCTCCGTATGCCGGGTCCGGCTCCTTGCCCCGATCTCTCTAGAGGGGCGGCCGTCCCGTCCTGCCCGGTCTTGCTCTTGGTCTCGAGCCGGGCTTTCGGTTCATCACATCTCGGCGGCCGGACCCCCCGGTCCGCCAAAGCCCCGCGAGCCGATGTAGGCGAGCGCCTCGCGGAACGCCTGATCGGCGTCCATGTCCGTGGTATCGAGGACGAAGGCGTCGCCTGCACGCACGAGCGGGGCGACGGCGCGATTTCGGTCGCGCGCGTCCCGCTCCTGAAGATCCCGCAGAACGGCCCCTTCTATAATGGCCGCACCCCTTTGGCGCAACTCCTTCTCACGCCGCGCCGCCCGCTGCTCGACCCCGGCGTCGAGGAAGATCTTGGCATCGGCCGTCGGGCAGACCACCGTCCCGATGTCCCGCCCGTCGATGACGACCCCCCGGGCGCCCCCGGGGGGCGAGGCAGCGAACCGACGCTGGAAGTCGAGGAGGGCCCCCCTCACCTCCGGGACGGCGGCCACCACCGAGGCGGCGTGGCCGGTCCGCTCGGAGCGGAGCTCGGGGTCGGCAAGGCCGCTGGGGTCGAGGGACCGGGCCATCTCGGCCGCCGCCGCCCGGTCCGCCGGGTCCTTTCCCACCCGCAGGAGTCCCAGGCCGACCGCCCGGTAGAGCAGGCCGGAGTCGAGATGGGCGAAACCCAGATGGCGGGCCAGGCGTCTAGCCAGCGTGCCCTTCCCCGAGGCGGTCGGACCGTCGATGGCGACGACGAGGGAAGGGGGCGGCATCGACGCTCGATCGGGTTGGGCTGACGGGCTCACGCGATTTTGCTTTTGACAGGTGGGCGCGGCCATGGCAATCCCGCCGCCCTGATGAACGGCCCCTGCAGACGCCGTTTTCCGGGCCACGGAGGATTGAGATTTGGCTAAGCCGGAATGGGGAACGAAGCGCCAGTGCAATAGCTGCGGCGCGCGCTTCTACGATCTGATGAAGCAGGAGATCGCCTGCCCCAAATGCGGGACCGGCTACGACCCGGACGCCGCCACCAAGTCGCGGCGGACCCGGCCGGCTGCCGAGAAGCCGGTGGAGGTCCGCGAGGTGGTGGTCGTGCCCGTGGTCCCGGTCGAGGCCCCGGAGGTCGCAGCCGAGGGCGGGCAGGCCGCGGAAGGGGACGAGGCCTTGATCGAGGACGGCTCGGACCTCGGCGAGGACGAGGACGACATGGCTGAGGTGATCGAGAACGTCGAGGACGAGGGGGAGCGCTAGGGCCGGCTCCCACCGTCCGATGGCGGCACGGGGAGTTTCCTGTTGCGCCACGGGCGCCAGGGAACTATCTGAACACCGGCGCCGCACCCAGGGCGCCCAAGGATTTTTCGGGGCCATAGCTCAGCTGGGAGAGCGCTACAATGGCATTGTAGAGGTCAGCGGTTCGATCCCGCTTGGCTCCACCAGATCGGGGGCTCGACGGTCATACCGTCGGGCCCCTTTCGCGTTCCGGGCCGCCGGCGCTCAGCTCTTCTTGAGCCGTTTGCTCCAGGTCACGAGCTCGGCCATGAGGTCCTTGATCAAACCCTTGGCTGTCTCGTCCGTGAGGTTGCCGGCGGCGTCGAACCTGGTGCCGGCGGCGCCGATGAACACCTCCGGCTTGTTGACGAAGCGCATGTTGAGGAAGATGCCGATCTGGCGGAGGTGATACTGTGCGCGGACAGAGCCGTGGGCGCCGCCGGAGGCGCCGATGAGCGCGACCGCCTTGTCGTCGAAGGGCTGCTGGGGCGGCCGCGAGGCCCAGTCGATGGCGTTCTTCAGCACGCCCGAGACCGAGTAGTTGTACTCGGGCGTCGCGAACAGAAGCCCGTCGGCGGCGGCGATCTTCTCGCGAAGGCGCTGCACCGGTTCGGGAAAGCCCTGGGCCTTCACATCCTCGTTGTAGAGCGGGACGGCGGAGATGTCGAAGATCTCCAGGCTCGATCCGGCCGGCATCAGGCCGGCGGCGGTCTTGAGCGCGGCAGAGTTGTACGAGCCTTTGCGCAGGCTGCCGGAGATGCCGAGAATGCGGATGTCGGCCATGTCGTTGCTTCCTTCCTTCAATGCGGTTTCATCGCCGCTGCCTCACGGCATGCCCGGCATGTCGATCTTGTCGTAATAGCGACGGTTTCCGAGCGCTTCGACCCGTGCCCAGAAGTCGGGGTTGGGTTTCCCTTCGAGCTTGAGGTCGCCGGTCTGCCGCCAGATGTTCCAGGAGTCCGGGTGCAGCCGGCTCGCCTCGGCGAGCGCGGCTTCGGCCTCACTCGTCGCGCCGATCGCATGCAGATGCCGGCCGAGGCGGAACCAGCAATGGGCCATCGCCACATCCTCCGACTGCGGGCGCAGATGGGCGCGGGCCGCCGACGGATCGAACGCGTAGGCGCTCTTCGTGCCGTTCTTCACCCAGTCGCGAAGCGCGGCCATGTAGCCGGACCGCATCTCCTCCCGCATCGCCTTCGCCTCATCCGAAAGCGTGCGGGTCTGGCGATCCATCTTGCGGAAGTAGTCGCCGCTGCCGGCAACCTCGGTCGGGCGGACGATCCGTCCGGCCTCGTCGATCCACACCGCCTCCGGCACGTTCACCATGTTGTAGAGGTCGGCGACGCGATGCTCGGCGTCGATTACCGAGACGTAGGTCGACTTCGCCGCTTCGATCCACGGTCGCGCCACGTCGGCACCGCGGCTGTCCATCGCGACCGCGAAGACCATGAAGCCGTAACCTTTGAGTTCGTCGTAGAGGTGCTGCCACACGGGCAAGTCAAAACGACAGCCTCACCAGGAGGCCCAGGTCGAGAGAAAGACCTTCTTGCCGCGATGGTCGGAAAGCCGGTGGATACGGCCGTCCAGGTCCGGCAGCGCCACGTCCGGCGCCTCCAGGCTCTCGAGCGTGCTCGCGCGGAGCGCGGCCGAGGTGCCGAGCGACCAGGTCGCCCGGTCGCGGCTGGCGACGATCGGCTGGCCCGCGTGGCGCCAGAGCCGGGCGGCATCGACCTCGCCGCCGCGGCGGAACTGGGATTCGCGGCCGGGTGGGAGCGGCACGCAGACCGCGTCGCGGCAGAAGCCCTCCGGCTTGAGATCCCAACCGGTCGCCTCGGCGAGCGCCGCGGCCGCGACCCACAGGCTCTCGCCATCGCTCAAGCCACCCGTCTCGAAGCGGCCGCGTTCGGTCAGAAGCGTCGCCATCGTTCTTGTCCTTTCCTTCACCAGCCGCGCCCGAGCCGGGCGGCGAGCACGAGATCGACCAGCGGCGCCAGCTGGTGGGTCTTCACTTCATGGCCCTTCACGTCGGTGTCGACGCGATGCACGAGCACGATGTCGTGCGCGGGTATGACGATCAGCTTGTGGCCGCCGGCGCCGCGGGCCGAATAGGTGCCCTCCGGCAGGATGACGCCCGGGATGTGGATGCCGGCCCGTGCCACCCACCACATGTATCCGTAGGCGCCGGCGTTGCCGGCTTCAGAGATCGGCGCGGTGCTTTCCTTCACCCATCGCCGCGGGATGACCTGCTTGTCGCCCCAGCGGCCGTCGCGGAGAAAGAGCAGGCCGAAACGGGCAAGGTCCCGGCTCGACATGCGGAACGGGTAGGCCGGATGGTCGGTCTCGTTCCCCGGCACATACTCGCCGTCCTTCCGCTCGCCGTCGTAGCGGAAGTCCTGCATGCTGATCGGCCGGGCGATGCGATCGCGGAACTCCTCGAACAGCGAGCGGCCGACCAGCTTCTCGAAGATCGTGCCGAGGACGTTGAAGTCCCAGTTGTTGTAGCACCAGAAGACGCCGGGGGCGTGGCTGTGGCGAAGCTCCTTGATCGAGCGCATCCATGGGCTCTCGAACACGGTCGGGTGATAGATGCCGGAGCGGGCCGAAAGCAGGTCGACGACAGTCGCCGCCTTCTCGCGGCCCGACAGCCCTTCCTTGTCGTCGATGCCGAGCTCGGCCAGCGTCGTGCCGCGGCTGATGCCCCCTTCCTCGATGTGGATGCCATAGAGCGCCGAGAGAAAGCTCTTCCGCATCGAATGGCACATGTAGCGCCGCTCGACGTCGCCCCAGGTCGCGACGACCCGGCCACCTTCGACCACCATGACCGCCGAGGTCTGGATGGTGCCGGCGTAAGCCCACGCCTCGGCGAGGATCTCCGGATTCCAGCGGGTGGTGGAAGGAGCCTGCTGCCAGTCGGTCGCGGGCAGGGCGGTATCGGGCATGGGGAACTCCGGGAGATCGGCGATCGGAGGGGGCGCCGGCATCATGCCGCGCCGCCGCGTCGGCCGCCACCCCCGCCGTCGGGCGGTTGGCGGGCCCGGGTTGTCCATCCCCTCTCTTTCATCCTACCGTTCCGGCCCTGCGAACGGAGAGCGAATGCGGATCTACATCTCGTCGGACATCGAAGGCGTGGCCGGGGTCGTTCACGGCGAGCAGGGCCGCCCCGGCAATCCGGAGCACGAGCGCGCCCGACGCCTGATGACCGCGGAGGTCAACGCCGCCATCGCCGGCGCCGTCGACGCAGGCGCGACCGAGATCCTGGTCAACGATTCCCACGGACCTATGCGCAACCTCCTGATCGAGGACCTCGACAGCCGCGCCCGTCTGATCTCCGGCAAGCCGAAGCCGGTGTCGATGATGGAAGGGCTCGACGCCGGCTTCGCCGGGGTCTTCGCGCTTGGATTCCATGCCCGCGCTGGCTCGCACGGCATCCTCGCCCACACCATCAACGGCTTCGCCTTCGCCCGCGTCACCGTGAACGGTCGGGATTTCGGCGAGTCCGGCCTCTACGGCGCCTACGCCGGCGAGGTCGGGGTGCCGGTGATCCTGTTCTCGGGCGACGACTGCCTGAAGGCCGAGGTCGGTCCGCTGTTCCCGGGCGCCGAGGTCGTCGAGGTCAAGCGCGCGATCATGAATTCCTGCGCCGAGTCGATGACGCCCAAGGCGGCGCGCGAGGCGATCCGCGCCGCCGCAGGCCGCGCGGTCGGACGGGTGAAGGAGATCAAGCCCCTCCGCGTGCCGCCGCCGATCGCCGTCCGCGTCCAGCTCAACAGCGTCGCGCTCGCCGATCTGATGTCGCTGCTGCCGGGCACCGAGCGTCCGGTGCCGGAAGCTGTGACCTTTACGGCGGGATCCATGCGTAACGTCATCCGCACCCTCAACTGCATGTCGGCGATGTCGTTCATGCTGCGCTAGCCGCCGCGATCCATCGAACGAGCAAGGGAGACCGCCTATGGCCACCGACAAAATGATCGCTCGCAAGGACGGCAGCACCGGCTGGATGATCTTCAACAACCCGGAACGTCACAATGCCGTGTCTCTGGAGATGTGGCAGGCGGCCGAGACCATCCTCGACGACTTCGAGCGCGATGCTGAGGTCGGGGTGATCGTCATGACCGGAGCCGGTGGCAAGGCCTTCGTCTCCGGCGCCGACATCTCGAAGTTCGAGAGCGAGCGTGCATCGGAGCAGGCGGTCGAGGCCTACAACGTCACCACCGACCGCCTCTACCAGCGTCTCGGCAGCCTCACCAAGCCGACCATCGCCATGATCCGCGGCTACTGCGTCGGCGGCGGTGTGGCTCTGGCCATCTCCTGCGACCTCCGCATCTGCACGGAAGCGTCGCGCTTCGCCGTTCCCGCCGCCAAGCTCGGCCTCGGCTACCGGTTCCCGGGTGTGCAGCGGCTGATCGACCTGGTGGGCCCCTCCTTCACCAAGGAGATCTTCTTCACCGCCCGTCAGTTCAGCGCCGCCGAGGCCGCGTCGATGGGACTGGTGAACCGAGTCGTGGCGGACGCCGAGCTCGAGGACAAGGTCAAGGACTACGCCACCACCATCGCCGGCAATGCGCCGCTGACCGTCGCCTCGATCAAGCGGATGGTCGGCGAGGCGATGAAGGATCCCGAAGACCGCGACCTCGAGATGTGCGACCGGCTGGTGCGCGAATGCTTCGCCAGCCAGGACTACATCGAGGGCCGGCGCGCCTTCATGGAGAAGCGGAAGCCCGTCTTCGCCGGACGCTAGCCGGCGACCGGCTCCGTGCGGCGGCCGGCCAGCACCAGCGCCACCCCGGCGAGGAGGCCGAGGCCGGAGACGCCGGCGAAGACCGGGCCGTAGGCGCCGACCAGGGAGACGGCCTTGGCGAAGGCGAAGGGGCCGGCGGTGTAGGCGAGGAAGGTGAAGAAGGCCGCGCCGGCCGTCGCCATCCCGACCTTGCCCCTGGGCGCGATGCGGGCCACTTCCGCCAGGAAGACGCCGTTCCAAGCGGTTGCCGCAATCCCGGTCACGGCGAAGACCGCGACGATCGCCCCGTAGGACCAGTCCGGGCTGATGGACGACAGCGCCAGGGTCGAGAGCGTCGCGGTGACGGCAAGCGTCTTCAGGACCCCGATCGCCGATCCCGTGCGGTCGGCGAGCCATCCCATCAGCACGCGGCCGGCCATGCCGGCGATCAGCATCGCCGACGAGGCGGCCCCCGCCTGGATCAAGGTGAGGCCGATCTCTTCGGTCAGGTAGGTCACGCCGAAGGAGAAGAGGTTGCCCTGGATGGCGGCGAGGCAGAACGAGGCGAGCGTCAGCAGCGGCAGGCGAGGCGACAGCGACAGGGCCTCGACCGGCTGGCGGAGGTTCGCCGGCGCGACCAGCATCAGCGGCGAGAGCGCGATGCTCTGGTCGCGATCGGCATCCAGTTCGCGCCGGACCCGTTGCACGAGGGCGATGGCGACGAGGCCCAGCAGGGCGGTCGCGACCAGAGCGAATTCCCAGCCGACAAGCGCGGCGAGAGTCGGAAGACTGAGGCCGGCGATCGCGCCACCCAGCGGCGCACCGGCCTGCTTGATCGAGAACATCGCGCTCTTGTGGCGTGGCGGAGTATAGCGCGCGAGCACGTCGCTGCCGGCAGGTGTCGTCGGGCCGTAGCCGACTCCGACGATCAGCGCCGCCACCATCATCGCCGGCCACCAGGGCGCAAAGAAGACGAGCAGGCTGGCCGAGGCGATCAAGGCGCCGAGCTGGAGCGTCCTGAGCGACCCCAGCCGCTGGAGGACCGGGTTGCCGCTGAGAAAGAACCAGGCGGAGCCCAGTGATAGAAAACCCGCGAGCTCGCCGACGCGCTCCGGGGCGACGCCGGCGATACCGGTCAGGACCGGCGCCAGGATCCAGATCGCTTGGAACTGAAAGGCGGCGACGATCTGCATCAGGAGGACCGCCGCCAGCGGCGGAAGCCAGGGAGGAAGCGCCATCTCGGCTCGCGCATGTCGGGCGGGGACGGCCGGACGGTGACAGATCGCGACCCCTCGCGCCACCGATCGGGTGCGGCGGTGGAACGAGGTTCGCGTGGCCCTCTGTTCATGCATAATCCGGCCAACTGATAAGGAGGACCCTATGGCCGATCCCATCAACTTCCCGGGTACCGTCGAGTGGTCGGGCGAGAATCCCGGCGTCTCGCTGAAGGAGAAGCCGGACGGACCGTTCGTCACGCTTGCCAGCTTCTTCCGCGTCGTGCTGTCGCCGCACGGGCGCGGTCACGCGCTGGTGCTGCTGCAGGCGCCCGGTGACGGCGCGTCGTCGGCGAACGTCTGCTACCACGACAACGAGAAGCTGGCGCGCTACCTGGTCAGCGACTTCGTCGCCAACTTCGGCGCCTACAAGGGGCTGCCGGGCCTGAAGGGGATGACCTACCGGAAGCTCGATTCCGTGGCTGCCGCAGGCGACCCGGCCAGCACCTACAGCGAGATCGTGAAGGCGGGCGGCGAGACGATCGAGCTGAAATGGACCGGCCTCGGCAAGCCCTTCTGCTTCGCGATCCCACCGGACAAGTCGGCGACCGGCAAGCATCACATGCCGAGCCTTTTCGTCGGCTGCGCCGATGCCTCGGTGACGGTGAACGGCAAGCGGCTTCCGGGCAAGCCGGTGCCGCGCGACGTCGCCGGGCATTCGATCTCGACGGCGATGCTCGCCTTCTCGGAGACCTGGATCCGCGTGTAGCTGCGCGCTAGATCGCGACGGGGACACCCGTTGCGATGCTGCGCTCGGCGGCGGCGAGCACGCGGACGACCTCGAGGCCGAGGCGAACATCGCAGCGGTGATGCCGTTCGCCGTGGGCGACGTTGGCGGCGAGCTCGCCGGCCGCCGTCGCCAGCGCCTGCGGCCGCGGGAAGGTCGGCAGCGTCAGCGCGAAATCGCCGTCCATCGCGTGGAAAAGATACTCGCTCATCAGCGCCGTCGGGCTCGTGTGCAGGCTCAGCGACACCTCCGATTGCGCGCCGCCGCGGTGCGTGGCGGTGAAGCGCGTCATCCGATCGGGCGAGCGGGACGCGGATATCCGCTCGACCGGTCCCAGGACCGCCATGAGGGTGGCGAGCGCATGCGGGCCGATGTCCCAGAGCGCGCCGCCCTCGGCCTGGCGCCACACGGAGCCGGCATAGGGGCTGCCGGGCAGCAGCGCATCGGTATGCTGGCGGACCCGCGCGCCGGTCGAGGGGCGCCGGCGCGCCGCGTCCAGCGAGCGCTCGAATTCCGGAACGTAGCGGCGGGTGAAGAAGACGACGGTCGCAATGCGGTTCCGCTCGGCCGCCGCGGCGACGCGCTCGGCGGCGTCGACGGCGAGGGCGATCGGCTTCTCGAGTAGCAGATGCTTGCCGGCATTGGCGGCGACGACAGCGAGCTCGGCCTGGATGGCCGGCGGGAGCGAGAAGCTGACGGCGTCGACCTCGCCCAGCATGTCCGCGAAGCGCGCGAAGACGCGGATGCCCTGGCGTCGGGCGACCGCCGCGAGCGTCTCCGGGCTGCGGCCCCAGACGCCGACCAGCTCCACTGCCGGTTGCGCTTTGAGGCCGGGGATGTGGACGGTATCGGCCCAGTGGCCGGTGCCGGCGACGCCGACTCTCAGGGGCATGGTACGGCCTGGCTCAGGTGACGGAGTGCTTCTTCAGGTACGCGCGGTCGAACTCGATGCCGTGGCCGGGCACCTTCGGCGGAGTGAAGTAGCCATCGACGATCTTGAGCGGCTTGGCGAGCGCGCGAAGGTCGGTCAGGGAGCCGCCGTCGATGTTCTCCAGGATGTAGCCGTTCGGCAGGCAGCACAGCACCTGCCCGGTCAACTCCATCATGAAGTGCGGTGCCAGCGGCACGTTCCAGGCTCGTGCCAGGGCGGCGATGTCGAGATAGGGGGTGATGCCGCCGACTCGGACGATGTCCGCCTGGATGAAGTCGCAGGCGCCCTGCGCCAGGTACTGGTTGAACTGCTGGATGGTGTAGACGTTCTCGCCGATGGCGATCGGGCTGGTCACCAGCCGCCGCAGCTTCGCATGGCCGTCGATGTCGTCGGCGAGCAGCGGCTCCTCGATCCAATGCGGCGACAGGTGTTCGTAGGCGTTGATGGCGCGGGCGGCGTGGCCGATGTTCCAGCCCTGGTTGGCGTCGACCATGACCGGGAGGCGGCCGGCGACCTCGCGCACCTTGGCCAGCCGCTCGACATCCTCCTCGATCTCCGGCTTGCCGACCTTCACCTTGAAGGCCTTGAAGCCGTCTTTCTTCCATCCCTTCACCTGGTCGACGAGCTCCTGGACGGACTTGTTCAGGTTGATGCCGCTGGCGTAGGCCGGCACGCGGTCGCGGCATTGGCCGCCGAGGACGTGGGTCAGCGGCTTGCCGGCTTCCTTGGCGACGAGATCCCAGAGCGCGATGTCGATCGCCGCCAGCGCCGTCGTGGTGAAGCCGCCGGTGCCGAGATCGCGCACGTGGTGCCAGCAGCTGTGCCAGAGGGCGCGAGGGGCGACCTCCTGGCCGATCACATGGGGTCCCGAGGTCGCGCTCGATCAGCGACTTCAGCGTCAAGCCACCGACGCCCGAGGTGTGGCTGAAGCCGGTGCCGACGAGTCCGGTATCCGTCGTCACGTCCGTGACGATGATCTCGATATGCGTGACCCGGTGGAAGGTGTCGCCCCATTCGCCGTACTGAAGCGGCAGGCGCGCCAGCTGCGTGTCGACCGCGGTGATCCTCACATACCCCTCCCGATGCGGACGATGCCTGGAGATTCGCGGATCGCGCGCCGGCGCCACGCTTGAATGCGATGGTGCCCCAGGCCGGACTTGAACCAGCACGCCCTTGCAGGCAACAGATTTTGAGTCTGCCGCGTCTACCGTTTCGCCACTGGGGCACGCCGGGCCGGACGATAGGGCGGGGCCGCCTTGGGGGCAAGGGAGCGGCGAAGGCGAAGACGATTGCGGCCGCTCCGCCTCGCCTCTATGACAGCGACGCCGATTCCTTATCTTCCCGGATGCCGATGCTCCGCTCCCTTTATGGCCGGTTGTTGCGGCTCGCCGCCGATCCGCGCGCGGTGCCGTGGCTTGCCGCCGTCTCCTTCGCCGAGAGCTCGGTCTTCCCGATCCCGCCGGATGTGCTGCTGATCCCGATGATTCTGGCCAGGCGCGACCGCGCCTTCGCCTATGCGACGCTCTGCCTCGTCGCCTCGGTCCTGGGCGGCCTCTTGGGATACGCCATCGGCCATTGGGGCTTCGAGGCGATCGGCCGGCCGGTTCTGACCTTCTATGGCTATGGCGACGCCATCCAGCAGTTCGAGCAGGCCTTCGCCGAGTACGGCTGGTGGATCATCGTGCTCAAGGGTGCCACGCCGATCCCCTACAAGCTGGTGACCATCGCCAGCGGGGCCGCGTCCTTCGACCTCCTGGAGTTCTTCACCGCCTCGATCCTGTCGCGCGGCATCCGCTTCTATGCGGTGGCACTGCTGCTGTGGTGGTTCGGGCCGCCGGTGCGCCGCTTCGTCGAGGAGCGGCTCGGCCTGGTCGTGCTGGTCGGCATCATCGTGCTGGTCGGCGGCTTCGTCGCCGTGCGCTATATCTTCTAGCCATGAGGCTCCTCTCCCCGCCTGCCGCCCCGGCACTCCTCGCCCATGGCTCGGCGGCGCTTCTCCTCGGCGCGCTCGTCTTTCAGCACTGGGGCGGGCTGCAGCCCTGCGTCCTCTGCCTCTGGCAGCGCTGGCCGCATGCCGTCGCCATCGCCGCCGGGCTGATGGGCGTGTTCCTGATCCGCCAGGGGCGTGGCTCGGCCTCGGGCTGGGCGACGCTGGTCGCGGCGGCGGCGCTCGCCGTCACCGCCGGCCTCGGCGCCTATCACGCCGGTGTCGAGCTCCGCTGGTGGGAAGGAACCCAGGCCTGCGGGGCGACCGGCCCGGTCGCGACCGGCGCCGCCGCGCTCCGCGATCGGCTCCTGGCGGCGCCGGTTGTCCGCTGCGATGAGGTCGCCAGGTCGCTCCTCGGCGTCTCCATGGCCGGGTGGAACTTCCTTCTGTCGGGGGCGCTGGCCTCGCTCGGCCTTCGCGGCGGACTGGCGCTGATCCGATGACGCCGCGCCTGCCCGGCGATCCCTCCGGCGCGGTGCTGGTCGATCGCATCCTCCGCGTCGACCATGCCGGCGAGTACGGGGCCAAACGGATCTATGAGGGCCAGCTCGCCGTGCTCGGCAAGTCACCGCTCGCGCCGATGCTCCGGCACATGGCGGAACAGGAAGCCCAGCATCTTCTCGCCTTCGAGCGCCTGATGGTCGAGCGTCGGGCGCGTCCGACCGCGTTGCTACCGATCTGGCACTTTGCCGGCTTCGCGCTCGGCGCGGCGACGGCGCTCCTCGGCGAGCATGCCGCCATGGCCTGCACGGTCGCGGTCGAGGAGGTGATCGATCGGCACTACCAGGGCCAGATCGACGCTCTTGGGCTCGAGGAACGGGCGCTCGGTGAGACCCTGGAGAGCTTCCGCAAGGACGAGGTCGCGCACCGGGACGCCGCGCTTGCCGCCGGCGCCGAGACCGCCCCGGGCTACCCCGTGCTGACCCAGGCCATCAAGGGCGCTTCGCGCCTCGCGATCTGGCTGTCGGAACGGCTTTAGGCCGGCTCCAGCTCCGAATCCCAGTAGAGGAAGTCGTGCCAGCTCTCGTGGAGAAAGTTCGGAGGGAACGCCCGGCCGTTCTCCTGGAGCTGATAGACCGTCGGTTGGAAGGGCCGGATGCGCGGGTGCATCCGGGATTCGCGCGGCAGCCGGTTGCCCTTCAGGAGATTGCAGTCGGAGCAGGCGGTGACCACGTTGGCCCAGGTCGTCCGTCCGCCCTTCGAGCGTGGCACCACATGGTCGAAGGTCAGGTCCTGGGTCGGAAAGCCGTAGCCGCAGTACTGGCAGCCGAAACGGTCGCGGAGGAACACGTTGAACCGGGTGAAGGCCGGCCGCCGCGCCGAGGCGATGTAGTCCTTGAGCGAGATGACCGACGGCAGCTTCATCTCGAAGCTCGGCGAGCGCACCGTGCGCTCGTATTCATGGACGATGTTGACCCGGCCCATGAACACGGCCTTGACCGCGTCCTGCCACGACCACAGCGACAAGGGAAAATAGCTGAGCGGCCGGAAATCGGCGTTCAGCACCAGCGCCGGACAGCTTTCGGGCGACAAATGCCCCACGCCGACTCTCCTGCCGGATGCGCCCGGTCGGGATAATCCCGCCGGGAATCCGACGATCTACATACCGTATCTCGTCGCGCGGCACAATATATCGCGGTGCGCCTGCGTCTCCTTACGGCTTGATCCTGTTTGCAGATTCGTTACGGAAGGCACGAACGAGGCGCCTGCCGCCCTCAGCCAGACCCTGCTCGTCGATCGAGTGCGGGAGCCCCGGCCGGGCCAGGATCTCGACGGGGATGCCGGCAGCCTTGAGGCCCGCCTCGGCGGCGGCGAGGGACTCGAACGGGACGACCTGGTCGGCGGTGCCGTGGACCAGGAGCACCGGTGGCTTCGACCTCGCCTCGGCCTTGAGAAGCTCGGCGCCGATCAGCCGCCCGGAATACCCCAGCACCTGGGCGACCGGCTTCGCCCGCCGCGGTGCCACGTAGAGGGACATCATGCAGCCCTGGGAAAACCCGACCAGGGCGAGGCGGGATTCATCCAGGCCGTGGCGATCGAGCTCACGGTCGATGAAGGAATCGAGAATCGGCGCCGCCGCCTGGACGCCGCCGAGGATGCGGGCGGGCGAGCGGTCGAGGAGGCTGAACCACTGGAAGCCGTAGGGCGCCATGTCGCAGGGGAAAGGCGCGTTGGGCGATACGAAGGCGGTGTCCGGGAGCTGCGACGCCCAATGGGGCGCAAGCCCGATCAGGTCGTTGCCGTCCGAGCCGAGGCCGTGGAGAAGGATGACGAGGCTCGTGGCCTTGCCGCTGCGTGCCGCCAGGCGCGGGCCGTCGAGGGCGAAGGAGTCTTGCATGGCGCAGAGTTGTAGACGGCGCCCGCGCCGGCCGGCAACCTGAACCGGTCCTGCCATGATCGTCACCCGCTTTGCGCCGAGCCCGACCGGTCGCCTCCATCTCGGCCACGCCCATTCGGCGCTGCTTGGCCATCGTCGCGCCCGCGATGCGGGCGGCCGTTTTCTTCTCCGCATCGAGGACATCGACGGAACGCGCTGCCGGCCCGAGTTCGTCGACGGCATCCTCGAAGATCTCGCCTGGGTCGGTCTCGACTGGGACGGCGAGGTGAGGCGCCAGTCGCAGCGCATGGCCGACTATCGGAGGGGGCTCGATCGCCTGGAGACCTCGGGCCTCCTTTATCCCTGCTTCTGCACCCGGACGGAGATCAAGGCCGAGATCGAGCGGTCGGGCGCCGCCCCGCACGGGCCGGACGGTCCTCTCTATCCCGGCACGTGCCGTGCGCTCGACGAGCCCGAGCGGCGGGCGCGGATCGCCGCCGGCCGGCCTCACGCGCTCCGCCTCGACATGGCACGGGCGCGCGCGGCCGCCGGCTACCTCCACTGGCACGACCGTCGGCTCGGCGATCGCGCGGCCGAGCCCGAGCGTTTCGGCGATGTGGTTCTCGGCCGCAAGGAGATGCCGGCAAGCTATCACCTCGCCGTCACGCTCGACGACGCGCTGCAGGGCGTGACCCTGGTCACCCGCGGCGAGGACCTGCTCGCCTCGACCGACGTCCACCGGCTGCTCCAGGCGCTGCTCGGCCTGCCGACGCCCGCTTACGAGCATCATTCGCTGATCGTGGACGCCGAAGGGCGCCGGCTCGCCAAGCGCGACGCGGCGCCGACGCTGGCGGCGTTGCGTCAGGCCGGACGGAGCCCGGCCGATGTCCGCGCGATGGCGGGCTTCCCGGACTAACCCGATCTATTCACCATGCGAAGGGATAGCTGGGCTGGGGCGGTGCGGACGAGCGGCATGGTGGCACCCGATTGGCGCGGTTTGATGTCGATGGCTCGGCTGGGGGTTGCGGATCTGGGTTCGACGGGGCACGAGGCCCCTTAGT
>SHVZ01000057.1 GCA_009694025.1 Alphaproteobacteria bacterium
TCATGTAGCCCATGCCGAAGGTCTGCCACTCGTGCTCGAACCGCTCGCGCAGCTCCTCCAGGCCCGCCTCATCGAGGGCAGAGGCCGAGAGATCGAGTTCGTCGAGACGGCTGGTGATGGCGAAGATGCGGGCGACATCGCCCCGGCCCATCCGCCTGATGGTCAGACGCGCCGTCTCTAATACCGACTCGGAAGTGTCGCGGTGGCGCGTCAGCGAGCGATCCGATGAGGCAACGGCGAGAGTCATGGTCCCCTTTCTAGGGCCTGACGATTACCAAGCATTAGTACCCGCGTACGGGGCGCTCCGTCAACAAACGACCTGGAATGCCATCGACACAGGAGTTCACGGAATCGGGGGGTTGCCGCGCCGGGAGTCGTCCCGCCGCGCCGTTTTCTGGGCGGAAAGGCTTGATCTCCCTTGCTTTTTCAAGGTCCCGAGGCCATCTCCCGGACGCCGGATCCCGCCGCCGTCGGAGCCCCCATGGAATCCCTGCTCGTGCTCGCCGCCGATCCCACGGTCTGGGTCGCTCTCGCAACCTTGATCGCCATGGAGGTGGTGCTGGGGATCGACAACCTGATCTTCATCGCGATCCTCACCAACAAGCTGGACGAGGCGCGGCGCGCCGGCGCGCGCCGGCTCGGCATCGGCCTGGCGCTGGGTTTGCGCCTGGCGCTGCTCGGCACCGTCGCCTGGATCGTGCAGCTGACCGAGCCCCTGTTCGAAGTGTTCGGCCGGGGCTTCTCCTGGCGCGATCTCATCCTGATCGCCGGCGGGTTCTTCCTGGTGTGGAAGGCGACCAAGGAGATCCACCACAACGTCGATCCCTCACCCGAACCGGATCTGTTCGACGTCGGCCGCGGCGCCATCGGCTTCGGCGCGGCGATCGCCCAGATCCTTCTGCTCGACCTCGTGTTCTCGATCGACAGCATCGTGACCGCCGTCGGCATGACCGACGACATCCCGGTGATGGTGGTCGCCGTCGTCGTCGCGGTGATCGTGATGCTGGTGGCGGCGACGCCGCTTTCCGCCTTCATCCAGGCGAACCCGACCATCATCATGCTGGCGCTCGGGTTCCTCCTGTTGATCGGCAGCATGCTGATCGCCGAGGGCTTCGGCGCGCATGTGCCGAAAGGCTATATCTACGCGGCGATGGCGTTCTCGGCGCTGGTCGAGGGCCTCAACATGATGTCGCGCCGCGCCCGCCGGAAACGCAAGGCGACCGAGGCGCAACCGCGCTGACGCAGGGCTTCAGCGGCAGCAGCCCGCGCCCGCGGCGACCGGCGCCTTCGCCGTCGCGATCTCGGCGGGCGCGGCGCAGCCGCAGCCCTCGGTACCGGCGGCCTTGGCCTCGACGTCGGCGACGCAGCAGGCATCCGCCTCGGCCGGCGCCGGGCCGCCGCAACAGCCCGCCGCCGCGTCCTCCACGGCGAGCGCAGCGCCGATGGACGGAGTCGCATTGCAGACGCCGGTCTCCGGCAGCTCGAGTTCGACGCGGGCGGCCGCCTCGTGGTCTCCGGCCAGCGCTGCCGCGATCGAGCGCACCTGCTCGTGCCCCGTCGCCAGGAGGAAGGTCGGCGCACGGCCATAGCTCTTCATGCCGACGACGTAGAAATCCTTCTCCGGATGCGCGAGCTCGCTGGCGCCATGCGGGCGCACGGTGCCGCAGCTATGCAAATTGGGGTCGATCAGGGGCCCGAGCGCCCGGGTCGATTCCAGCCAAGGATCGAGGTCGAGGCGGATCTCGCGCAGCATCGTGAAATCCGGGCGGAAGCCGGTGGCGACGATCAGCCGGTCGGCGGCGACGGTGTGCGCGTGGCCGCGGAGCCGGCCCTCGACGCCGATCTTGCCGTCAGCCCGGCGGGCGAGCCGGGTGACGCGGAACGGCGACAGCACCTCGATGCGGCCGTCGGCGACCGCTTGCTTCGCGCGAAGCCCGAGCGCGCCGCGCGCCGGCAGAGCGTCGCTTTCGCCGCCGCCGAAGGCGCTCTCGATCCGCTCGCGGCGCGAAACCCAGAGGATCCGGGTCGCCGGTGCCGCCACCTGCAGCTCGGCCAGCTCGAGCAGCGCGTTCAAGGCGGAGTGGCCGCTGCCGACCACCATCACCGCCTTGTCGCGATAGGTGTCGCGCCCGCGGCCGAGCACGTCGGGAATGCCGTAGGCGATGCGGTCGGCGGCCAGGGATTCTCCCGGTACCGGCAGGCCGCCGGCGCCGACCGGGTTCGGCGTCACCCAGGTGCCGGAGGCGTCGATCACCGCCGCCGCCTCGATCCGCGATGTCGTGCCGCCGGCGTTGGCGACGTCGAGAACGAAAGGCTGCGCCTCGCGGCCGGCGGTCGTGACCTTATCGAAGTCGCGGCGGCCGACGGCGACGACCCGCGCATCGAAGCGGAGATGGGGGGAGATCGCCGGGAGCGCCGCCAGCGGCTCCAGATAGCGCGTCACCAGATCGCCGCCGGTCGGCACGGCGTCGGCGTCCGGCGCGGTCCAGCCGGACGCCTCCAACAGCCGGCACGCGGCTCGGTCGAGGGTGAAGCGCCAGGGCGAGAACATCTGCACATGCGCCCATTGGCGGACGGTGTGGCCGACGGAAGGTCCGGCCTCCAGCACGAGCGGCGTCAAGCCGCGCTCGAGCAGATGGGCGGCGGCGGCAAGGCCGACCGGGCCGGCGCCGATGACGGCGATGGGAAGCGAGCGCATGGGAGTTCTCCGTCAGGCGGCGCCGGCGCGGGGCGCCGGCGCGGGAGAGGTCGAGAACGGGGTGAGGGCGGCGACGAGGCGGGCGAAGGCGGCGGGCTCGAGCCGGTAGTACATCCAGCGGCCGTGCTTCTCGCCGCTGACCAGGCCTGCCTGGGTCAGGATCTTCATGTGGTGGCTGATCGCGGGCTGCGAGAGGCCGAGCAGGGTCTCGACGTCGCAGGCGCAGACCCGGTCGGGGAGCACGCAGCAGCCGGCGTCGGGCCGGCGCAGGAACTCGACGATGCGGAGCCTGGCCGGATCGGCGAGCGCTTTCATCATGAGGGCGGTGTCCATGGCCTCAAATATATCGATGAATTTGAATGTGTCAATATGAGAGAGCGAAAGCGTGGCTGTCGCTCGCCTCCATCGTTTGATATTTCCAGAACTATGGAATCGACGAGGATGGTCCAGGCGCTGTCGGCGCTGGCGCAGAAGACACGTCTCGGGGTGTTCCGCCTCCTGGTCGCAGCCGGGCCCGACGGGATGGCGGCGGGTGCCGTCGCGCGGCGGCTGAAGCTGCCGCCGCCGGGTCCCGGCCTGAGCCCGGCGCCGATGGTCCGGGCCTTCGACGTCCTCGTCCTCTGCACCGGCAATTCGGCGCGCTCGATCCTGGCCGAGGCGCTGCTCAACCGCATCGGCGCCGGCCGCTTCCAGGCCCACAGCGCCGGCAGCCATCCCCCAAAGGCGAGGTCCATCCGCTCGCGCTGGCGCTCCTTGCCGAGCAGAAGCTCCCGACTGCGGATCTCCGCAGCAAGAGCTGGGAGGAGTTCGCCGGGCCGAATGCGCCGGCGATGGACTTCGTCTTCACCGTCTGCGACCAGGCCGCCGCCGAGAGCTGCCCGGTGTGGCCGGGCCAGCCGGTGACCGCCCATTGGGGCCTTCCCGATCCCGCCGCCGTCGCCGGGCCGACCGAAGTCAGGCGGAAGGCGTTCCGCGACACCTTCCTTGCGATGCAGGGGCGGCTTCGCCTGTTCGCCGGTCTCCGCCTCGACGCCCTCGACCGCCTCTCCCTCGAGCGCGAGGTCGCCCGGATCGGCGCACGCCTGCCGGCCGAAAATGCCTGAGCTCTCCCGCCGTCTCGCCGCGGAATTCATCGGCGGCGCGTTCCTTCTGGCGACGGTGATCGGCTCCGGCATCATGGCGGAGTCGCTGGCCGGAGGGAACGCGGCACTGGCGCTGCTCGGCAACACGATCGCGACCGGCGCCATCCTCTACGTGCTGATCGTCCAGTTCGGCCCGATCTCCGGCGCGCATTTCAACCCGGCGGTCACCTTGGTCTTCGCTTTGCGCGGCGAGACCGCGCCGAGAGAGGGCCTCCTCTACGCGCTTGCCCAGATCCTCGGCGCGGTCGCCGGCGTCCTCCTTGCCCATTTCATGTTCGACCAGGCGCTGCTGCAGCTCGGCCAGAAGGTCCGCAGCGGACCCGGGCAGTGGGTCGCCGAGTGGGTCGCGACTTTCGGGCTGGTCACGACCATCCTCGTGACGCTGAGGGCGCGCGCCGACGCCGTTCCCCCGGCGGTCGCCCTCTACATCGTCGCCGCCTACTGGTTCACCGCGTCGACCTCCTTCGCCAACCCCGCGGTGACGATCGCGCGCGGCCTCTCAAACACCTTCGCCGGAATTCGGCCGATGGACGCGCCGTTGTTCATCCTGGCGCAGTTCGCCGGCGCTCTGTGTGCGTTCGTCTTCTGCCGGTGGCTGCTGGGGTCGCGGCGCCAAGAATAACGACCACGGGCCCTCGCTGAGTGGTCCGACGCTTCCGTTACGATTGCTCCGCTACGCTCCGCAATCGAACTGCCGCGTCGTCCCGCTCGGGAAGTCCCAGAGCGGCGGAACGCGGCAGCTCGATCGCGCAGCGATCGTAGCGGGAGCGTTACGCCACTCAGCGAGGGACCGTGGTCTTAACCCGTCAGTTCTTCGTCACGTTCCAGAACACCGGCAGATGGGTCGACACCATGCCGATGACGTTCTTCCGCCAGGCTTCCGGCGATGCCGCCTGTCCCAGGTTCACCGCCGGCTGCTGCTCCATCAGGCGCCGGCGCATCCTCGATCCCGATCCCAAGGTCCACGTGCCGGCGGCGGAAGCATTCTGGGAATATTCGACCCGCATCGCCAGCTTCCGCACGCCGGCGAAGGCGCCCGACGCCAGCCTCGAGCAGAAGCTCCATGGCGCCCGCATGTTCTTCCACTATGTCGGCGCCAAGTTCTTCGTGAAGCCCGGCCAGCTTCTCGCCGGCATCGGGAAGATCCGCCACCTGCCGTGCATCATCGTGCAGGGGCGCTACGACGTGGTGACGCGGCCGTTGAACGCCTTCGAGGTCAAGGAGGCCTGGCCCGAAGCCGATCTCCGCTGGGTGATCGAGGCCGGCCACGACGCCGGCGAGCCCGTGCTGATGGCCGCGCTCACGCAGGCGTTCGAAGACATGAAGACGCGGGTCGGGCGCTAGCCCGGAGGCCCCCGTCGACGATCCCCTAGACTCCCCTGCCAGGAGCTGGCCCATGGTCAGCGGTCCGTCCTCAGGCGGGGATCGATGATGTCGCGGAGGGCGTCGCCGAGCAGGTTGAGCGACAGCACGATCGCCATGATGGCAAGCCCCGGGAAAACGGTGACCCAGGGCGCCAGCGAGAGGTAGGAGCGACCGTCGCTGAGGATGTTGCCCCAGCTCGGCGCCGGCGGCGGGGTGCCGATCCCGAGGAAGCTGAGCGCCGCCTCGGCGATCACCGCATAGGCCACGATGAAGCTGCCCTGCACCAGCATGGTCGGCACGATCTGCGGCAGGACGTAGTGGATCAGGATGCGCGGCGTTCCGGCGCCGA
Source organism: Alphaproteobacteria bacterium (assembly GCA_009694025.1). Taxonomy (GTDB): domain Bacteria; phylum Pseudomonadota; class Alphaproteobacteria; order SHVZ01; family SHVZ01; genus SHVZ01. Next base: position 5,555 of record SHVZ01000057.1, read on the forward strand.
TCGCACGCGCCGACTCGACGTAGAGCTGCTCGCGCACGGTCAGCACGACGCTGCGGACGATACGGGCAAGCCTCGGCACATAGGCGACGGAGAGCGCGATCACCACGTTGGTCAGGCCGCTGCCGAGGATGGCGATGAAGGCGATCGCCAGCAGGATCGCGGGTATCGCCATCATGGCGTCCATGAGGCGCATCACGACATTGTCGAAGACGCCGCGGAAATAGCCGGCGGTGATGCCGATCGCACCGCCGACGAAGACCGTGAAGAGCATGGTGAAGAGCCCGGCGATCATCGAGGTGCGGGCTCCGAAGATCACCCGCGTGTAGACGTCGCGGCCGAAGCCGTCGGTGCCGAACCAGTGCCGGAGGCTCGGCGGCTTCAGCCGGTTGATGACGTCGACGTCGGTCGCCGCGTGCGGCGTGAGATAGGGGGCGAACACGGCGGCGACGGAGAGCAGGACCAGAACCAGGAGGCCGAAGACGAACTGCCGGTTCCGCAGCATCCGCCCGAGCTCGCTCGGGGAGGGGGGCGTGATCGCGTCCGCGGCGGCGGCTGCCGGGCTGCCGGTCATGCGATGCGAACCCTGGGATCGATGAGCCCGTAGGCGACGTCGGTCAGGAAGTTGATCAGCACATAGATCGCGCCGACCATGACCAGGGCGCCCTGGATGATCGGGTAGTCGCGCTGCGCCACGGCGGTGATGACCATCTCCCCGATGCCGGGAATACTGAAGATCTGCTCGGTGATGATCGCTCCGCCCAGGAGCTCGGCGAAGATCAGGCCGACGACCGTGACGATGCTGAGCATGCAGTTGCGGAACGCGTGCTTGCCGACCACCACGAACTCGCTGAGGCCCTTGGCGCGGGCGGTGCGGATGTAGTCCTGGCTCAGCGTCTCCAGCATGGCCGAGCGGGTCATGCGCCCGATCTGCGCCATCTGGATGAAGCCCAGGCTGAGGGACGGCAGCATCATGTGCCAGATGGCAGCGCCGAGGTCGGTCGAGACGGCGACGTAGCCGCCGGTCGGGAACCACCGGACCCAGACGCCGAACACCAGGATCAGGTTGAGGCCGAGCCAGAAGCTCGGGACCGACATGCCGAGCAGCGAGCCGGTCATGACGAAATCGTCGACGGCGGAGCCGCGGCGGGTGGCGGCGACGATCCCGGCCGGAATGCCGAACAGGATCGCCCAGAACAGCGACATGGCGGCCAGCATCAGGCTGACTGGCGCGCGCTCGACGATGGCCTGGCCGACCGCCTGGTCGAGGAAGATCGAGCGGCCGAGGTCGCCGCGCACGACGCTCACGAGATATGTCAGGAACTGCTCGTGGAGCGGCAGGTCGAGGCCGAGACGGGTGCGCATCTGGGCGACGCGCTCCGGCGTCGCCTCGATGCCGAGGATGACCACCGCCGGGTCTCCCGGAATGAGCTGCAGGACGACGAAGGCGATGACGATGACCAGGAACAGGACCGGGAGCAGGGCGAGCGCGCGTTGCGTCAGGAACATCGTCATCGCCGATATCCCGCCTGCAATCCCGGTCCGGGTCCTCCTCTGCCTACTTGTCCAGCCAGACGTTCCAGAGAATGAAGCCCTCGAAGCTGGTGTAGCCCTTCACGTAGTCGCGGTGCGCGTGCCAGGCGAAGAAGTCGCCGTGCTTGATGTTGACCACGTCCTCGTGAAAGATCCTCTGGATGTTGGCGAAGGCGGCGTGGCGTTTCTTGAAGTCGCGCTCCTGGCCGAGGGCGTCCAGCCACTTGTCCATCTCGGCGTTTTGGTGGGGCGTCCACTGGTCGCTGCGGAAGTTGAGGTCCCATCCGGTCGGGTCGTGGCGAAGGCTGTGGCCCATGCTCGTCAGGTGCCATTTCGGCCGCAGCGTCTTGTTGGTGATGTGGCCGAGCAGGGCCGCCCAGTCCATGACCTCCAGCTTGACGTTCATGCCGATGCTCTGCAACTCCTGCTGGATGACGACGGCCGACTTGTACATGTACTCGATCGTGCGGGTCGTCATCATCGTGACCGGCTCGCCCTTGTAGCCGGCCTCGGCCAGCAGCTTCTTCGCCTCGACCTTGTCGTTCTTGGCGTAGTACTGGCTGCCTTCCTTGTTCGACCATTCCTGCTCGTCGAAGGCGATGCCGGGCGAGAGGCGGATCATCGCGGGATTGCCGATCGCCGCCAGCATGATCAGGCTCTGGTCCAGCCCGATCTGGACGGCGCGCCGGACCCGGAGATCGTTCATCGGGGCGTTGTGATGGTTCACCATCATGTTGATCCAGGCGAAGGGCTTGATCACCGTCCCGGTGAAGCCCTTCTCCTTCTCCAGGCTCTCCTTCATCTCGAGCGGGATGTTGTCGGCCATGTCGAAGCGTCCGGAGCGCAGGCCCGCCTCGTGGGCGCCGGCCTCGGCGACGAAGTGCCACACGATCTTGTCGAGATAGGCGGTCTTACGGCCGCCCAGCCCGTTCGGCCCGGGATGGCGCTGGTCGGCGGCGTATTTGTCGAACCGCTCCATGGTGAGCGACTTGCCGCGCTCCCACTGGGCGAACTTGTACGGCCCGGTGCCGATCATCTCCTCGAAGTGCAGCGCCCGGTCCGCAGCCTTCTCGGCGATCTCCCTGGGGTAGATCTTGAACATCGTGTGCGGCTTCGAGATGTTCTCGAGGAACAGCCCTGGATCGGCCTCGAACTCGAAGACCACCGTCATCGGATCGGTCGCCTTGACGGCAGTCACGCCCTTGGAGGTCTGCTTGCCGACCGGGGAGACCGCGACGAAGCGGTTCCATGACGCCACCACGTCGCCGGCGTCGAGCGTGCTCTGGTCGTGGAAGACGACGTTGCCGCGCAGCTTGAAGGTCCAGGTCTTCCTGTCGGGGCTGATCGTATGGCTGTCGGCCAGATCGGCGATCAGCGCGTACTTCGAGTCGTAGACATAGAGCTGACCGTGGGTGTGCTCGTGCATGGTGCGGACGATCGTCACCGACGTGGTGTTGGCGTCGAGCACGTTGATCGTCTGGTTGGTCGCCAGGTTCAGCGTCCCGCCCCCCTTCGGCGTCTGCGCCTCGGTGGGAAACGGCAGGGCCAGCGCGGCGGCGACGGCCATGATCGCGACGGCTCCCTTGCCGGAGTCGATCGCTCGTTTCGGACAGTCGCGCGTACGGATGATCTTGGACATCGCTCGTTGCTCCTCCTTGGTGGTCAGATGTTAAGCGTTCTCCCGTCGAAGGTCTCGAACCGGCCCCGCGGCGATCGCGACGCCTCTGCGCCGCTCATCGGCCGAACTCCCCGCCGAGCGGCGGCGTCCTCAGCGCCTCGGCGACGTGGTCAGGAACCGCATTGGCGCCGGAGACGATCAGCACGATGCGTTTCCCCTTGTTTGCCACGCGCTCCGCCCAGGCGCCAGCGAGCGCCGCCGCCGATCCCAGCTCGACCAGGACATGGGCGCGGGCGAGATAGGTGTGGAGCGCCGCCATCAGCTCCGCGTCGGTCGCGACCAGGGCATCGTCGACGGATGTGAGCAGCGTCGCAAGGGCCGCTTCCGCCGGCACCCGGCAGACCAGGCAGTCGGCGAGCGTCGCGATCGGCCGCTCGACCGGACGGCGAGCCCGGAAGCTCTCGGCCATCGCCGGTGCGCCTGATGCCTGGACGGCGACGACGCGGGCCCGCGGCTGCGTCGACTTGAGGCCGACCGCGGTGCCGCCGGCGAGCGAGCCCGAGCCCATCGGCACGTAGACGACGTCGATGTCGGCGAGGGCCTTGCCGATCTCGAGGCCGACGGTGCCGGCGCCGGCGATCAGGTCCGGGTTCTCGCCGTCGTCGACGAAGATGCCGCCGCTTCCTGCCGCGTGGGCGCGGGCCCGGTCCTTGGCCTCGTCGATGTCGGCGCCGCCGACATGCAGCGTGCCGCCGAGCAGCTCGATCATCCGGGCCTTCACCGGATTGGGGTTATCGGGGACGAAGATGTCCGAGGCGAGCCCGAGGCGGCGAGCGGCGAGCGCCACCGCCTGGCCGTGGTTGCCGGTCGAGGAGGTCACGGCGCTTGTCGGGCTCTCGGCCGCGAGCAGCGCATTGAGCGCGCCGCGGAGCTTGAAGCAGGCGATTTCCGAGGCCGTCTCCAGCTTGAGCCAGACCTCGGCCGCGAGGAGATCGGAGAGCGCCGGCGAGGGAACGAGCGGGGTCGGCGAGAGGTGGGGGGCGAGGCGCCGGGCGGCGGCCCCGACCGCCCCGGCGGTCACCGCCCGCGTCCCGGATTCATCCCCTGCCATACTCCCATGCTAGCCCCCGGCCTTCCCCGGCAAATTTCGGATTCGGGCGAATTTCAGACCATGGATTCCGAAATCTGGTCAATTATGGAATCCATGATCGATCTCGATGCCGTCGACCGGCGGATTCTCACCCAGCTCCAGCAGAACAACCTCGTCACCAACCTGGAGCTGGCGAAGATCGCCGGGATCTCGCCCCCGGCGTGTCTTCGGCGCGTCCGGCGGCTCCGCCAGGCCGGCGTCATCCAGGGCGACGTCGCCGTGCTCGACCCCGCCTATGCCGGGCGCCACATGACCGCCCTGGTCGAGGTGACGCTGGAGCGCGACCGCATCGACATGGTCGACAACTTCAAGCGGGCGGCGCTGGCGGAGGCGGCGGTCCGCCAATGCTACTTCGTCACCGGCGCCCCGGACTTCGCCCTCGTGGTGCAGGTGCCCGACGTCGCCGCCTACGAGGCCTTCACCCGGCGCTTCCTTTATTCCAACCCCGACGTCGCCAAGTTCCGCACCATGGTCGTCCTCGATCCGGTCAAGTTCGAGTTCCGCTATGACGTGCTGGACGAGCCGGCGGCGTAGGATTTCTTTTTCGGCGCCGGTCGAAACCCGGCCGGTTCGAACGTCATCGGGGTGACGAGCATGAGCTCGACCGCCAAGAGACGAGGGACACAACCATGCAGTACCTGTTGCTGATCTACGGAAACGAAGCCGGGATGGAATCGGCGAGCAAGGATGACACCTACAAGATGTCGGCCGCCTACGGCGCCTACACCGAGGCGATGCAGAAGGCCGGCGTGATCCGCGGCGGCGAGCGCCTCAAGCCGACATCGGCGGCGACCACCGTGCGCGTCGCCGGCGGCAAGACCAAGGTGCTCAACGGACCCTATGCCGAGACCAAGGAGCAGCTCGGCGGCTTCTACATGATCGACGTTCCCGATCTCGACGCCGCGCTTTCCTGGGCGGCCCGCTGCCCCGGCGCCAACTACGGCACCATCGAGGTCCGGCCGGTCTGGCCGATGATGTAGAGGCGATGACGCGAGGGGACGACGCGCCTGCCCGGGCGACCGCCGAGGCGGTGGCCCGCCGGAGCTACGGCAAGCTCGTCGCCTTTCTCGCGGCCAGGACCCGCGACGTCGCCGCGGCGGAGGACGCGCTCGCCGACGCCTTCGCCGCGGCGCTCGCCGACTGGCCGGCCTCGGGCGTTCCGGACAAGCCCGAGGCATGGCTGCTGGCGGTGGCGCGGCGGCGGGCGATCGATGCGGTCAGGCGGCAGCGGACGGCGGCCGACGCCACCGGCGACCTCAAGCTGGTGGCCGAGGAGCTGGCGGCGGCCGACGAGGTGCAGATTCCTGATCATCGTCTCGCGTTGATGTTCGCCTGCGCGCACCCGGCGATCGATCCCGGCATCCGAGCCCCGCTGATCCTGCAGACAATCCTAGGTTTCGATGCCGCGACCATCGCGTCCGCCTTCCTGGTCGCGCCTTCGACCATGGGCCAACGGCTTTCCCGCGCCAAGCGCCGGATCGGCGAGGCCGGCATCCCATTCCGCGTGCCGGAGCGGGAGGAACTCGAGGGGCGGCTCGAGGCGGTCCTCGATGCGATCTACGCCGCCTTCGCCGAGGGCTGGTCCGATCCCGCCGCGACCGAGGTCCGCAGGCGGAACCTCGCCGAGGAGGGCATCTGGCTCGGCCGGCTTGTGGTCCGGCTCCTGCCGGAGCAGCCGGAAGCGCTCGGCCTCCTCTCCCTGATGCTCCACGCCGAGGCGCGGCGGAGCGCCCGGCGCGATGCCAAGGGCGACTACGTGCCGCTCGCCGATCAGGACCCGGCGGCCTGGGATCAGCCGCTGATCGAGGAGGCGGAGGCGCTGTTGCTCCGCGCCAGCGAAAGGCGCGCGTTCGGGCGCTACCAGCTGGAGGCGGCGGTGCAGTCGGCCCATGTCGTGCGCCGCCGCACGGGGCGCGCCGACTGGGCGGCGATCGCGCAGCTCTACGACGCGCTCCAGGCGATCACCGACTCGCCGGTCGTCGCGATCAACCGGGCGGTCGCCGTCGCCGAGACCGAAGGCGCGTTGGCCGGCCTCGCCGCGCTGAATGCGGTTTCGGGCGATCCAAGGCTCGCCGAGTACCAGCCCTACTGGGCGGCGCGTGCCGAGCTGCTTTCGCGATCGGGCGACACCGCCGGCGCCGAGGAGGCCTATGTACGGGCGATCGGCCTCGAATCCGATCCTGCCGTCCGCCGCTTCCTGCAGCGCAGTCGGGACGAGATGCGCCGCTACTAACCCTCTCGCCGGATCGCGCTCTCGTGCCAGCGCCCGAGCAGCAGATTGGTGAGCACGGTGAACGCCAGGAAGATGACGATGCCGGTGGCGGAGATCAGGAACAGCGCCGCGTACATGCGCGGGATCTCGAGCCGATAGCTCGCCTCCAGGATGCGGAAGGCGAGACCGGAGCCGGCCCCGGCGCCGCCGGCGACGAACTCGGCGACGATGGCGCCGATCAGGGCGAGGCCGCCGGAGATGCGAAGGCCGCCCAAGAAGAACGGCAGCGCGCCCGGGATGCGGATGAACCACAGCACCTGCCGGCGCTTGGCGCCGTAGAGCCGCATCAGGTCGAGGAGATTGTGGTCGGCCGAGTTGAGGCCGATCGTGGTGTTGGAGAGGATCGGGAAGAAGGCGACGATCCAGGCGCAGATCAGAAGCGCGATGGTCAGGTTGTCGACGTAGATGATGATGAGCGGCGCGATGGCGACGATCGGCGTCACCTGCAGGATCACCGCATAGGGGAAGAGGCTGAGCTCGATCCAGCGGGCCGAGGCGAAGAGGACGGCGAGCGAGAATCCCCCGACCACGGCGACGAGGAGCGCGAGCGCGGTTACGCGCAGCGTCGCCAGCAGCGACGGCCACAGCATGTGCCAGTCGCGGATCAGCGTCTCGGTGATCTTGATCGGCCCGGGCAGGATGTACCAGGGGATCTCCTTGAAATAGATCAGCGCCTCCCAGGCGGCGAGCGCCAGCACGCCGATAACCAGCGGCGCGCCGAGCTTGAGCCAGAGCGGCTCGCGCCGCCGCCGGGGCTGGGGCGCGTCCTCGCTCATGCGGCGATCGCGTGGTGCAGGCTCCGCGAGACCACGCGGCAGAGGTCGCCATAGGCATCGGAGACGCGGAAGCCGTCGTCCCTGGGATAAGGCGCATCTATGGGCAGATCGTCGACGATACGCCCGGGCCTGGCCGACATGACGAGGATGCGGTTCGAGAGGTAGACGGATTCGAAGACGCTGTGCGTCACGAACACCACCGTCCATTTGAGCTGCCGCCAGAGCCCGAGCAGGTCGTTGTTGAGCTTGAAGCGGGTGATCTCGTCGAGCGCGGCGAAGGGCTCGTCCATCAGCAGGAGCTTCGGGCGCGTCACCAGGGCGCGGGCGATCGAGACCCGCATCTTCATGCCGCCCGAAAGCTCGCGCGAGAACGCATGCGCGAATCCCTCGAGGCCGACCATGGCGATCGCCTCGGCGATGCGGGGCTCGGCCTCGGCCTTGGACAGGCCCGCGACCCTGAGCGGCAGGCGGATGTTGTCGGCGACGCTGGCCCAGGGCATCAGCGTCGGCTCCTGGAAGACGAAACCCAGCTCCGGATGGCCGCCGAGGCGTTCCGCCTCGGGCAGCCCCGGCCAGTCGATGCGGCCGGCGGTCGGCTCGACCAGCCCCGCGATCATGCGGAGCACCGTCGACTTGCCGCAGCCGGACGGGCCCAAGAGCGTGACGAAGCTGCCGGCCGGAATCGCGAGCTCGACGCGGTCGACCGCCAGCGTGCCGTTGGGGAAGCGCTTGGCGACGCCCGTCAGCCGGACGAGCGGGTCCATGCGCCGGCTACAGGCCGACGCGCTTGTTGACGAAGCGGGTGGTGTAGGCCTTGGTGAAATCCATGCCCGGCTTGTAGATGCCGAGCCCGACCGCGTCGTCGAACTGCTCGCGCCAGCGCTTCTCGGTCATCGCGCCGATGCCGAGTTCCTTGGCATCGCCGGAGTCGACGATGCCGTACTTCTTCATGCCGTCGATGGCGAAGGCCAGGAAATCGTCGGTCATCTCCGGGTTTTCCTTCTTGATCATCTCGTTGGCGGCTTTCGGGTCGCCGTAGAGGTAATCCTTCCACCCGAGGATCGAGGCGTCGACGAAGCGCTGCACCAGGTCCGGCTTCTCGTCGATCAGCTTCTGGGCGACCTCGATGGTGGTCGAGTAGGTGCGGTAGCCGTAGTCGGCGAGCAGATGGACGACCGGCGTGACGCCGCCCTTCATCGCCGAGAACGGCTCGGACGTGGCATAGCCCTGCTGGCTCATCTGCTTGTCGGCGAGGAACGGTGCGATGTTGAAGGTGTAGGGGACGATCATCTCGTCGGTGAAGCCATGGAGCTTCTTCAGGTGCGGATAGAAGCTGACGATGCCGGCCTTTCCGATCAGGATCTTCTTGCCCTTCAGCGCCGGCAGCGTGTCGTTGCCGACGCCGGGATGGGACATGATGACCTGCGGATCCTTCTGGAACATCGAGGCGACGGCGCGGAACGGCAGGTTCTTCTCGGCGAAGGCGAAGGCGTTGTCGGAGTTGCCGCCCATGTGGAACTCGCTGCGACCGGAGAGCAGCAGCAGGGTCGAATCGACCTGCGGCCCACCCTGGCGGATGGTCACCTCGAGGCCGTACTTGGCGTAGATGCCCTTGGCGATCGCCTGGTAGTAGCCGCCGTGCTCGGCCTGGGCCTTCCAGTTGGTGGTCTTGGTGACCTTGTCCTGGGCGTGCGCCGGGGAGAGGGCGGCGAGGGCGGCGAGGGCCGCGGCGACGATGGACGAGCGGGTCATGGCGCCTCCATGGGGAGCATGGGTCGGGGATGACCGCGCGGCTCAAACCCGGGCGCCGTCGCGGGTCGGAGTGTTATCGCCGGGATCGCCCGTGGAAATCAATCGCGGTCGAGCGGCGGCCCGGACTCGCGTCAGCTGTCGTAGGAGACGAGCGCGGTGAACGGCACGTCGATCCGCTTGCGGCCGCCGAGGAACGCAAGCTCGATGATGCAGGCGGCGGCGGGGACGATCCCGCCCATGTCGCGGACGAGGCCGATCGCGGCTGCCAGCGTGCCGCCGGTCGCGAGCAGGTCGTCGAGGACGACGACGCGCTGGCCGGGGGCGATCGCGTCGGCCTGTACCTCCATGGTATCGGAGCCGTATTCGAGCTTGTAGGTGAACGACTTGGTCTTGCCCGGAAGCTTGCCCTTCTTGCGGACCATGACGAAGCCGCAGCCGAGCTTGAGCGCGAGCGGCGCGGTCAGGAGGAAGCCGCGGGACTCGATGCCGGCAAGGAGATCGGGTTTGTGCGGTGCGAGTGTCTGGGCCAGCCGGTCGACCGTCACCTGCCAGGCCTGCGGGTGCTTCAGCAGGGTCGAGATGTCGTAGAAGAGGATTCCGGGCTTGGGGAAGTCCGGAACGCCGCGGATATGGGCTTTCAAGTCCATCGGTGGGTCCGATCCGGCAGGGGTCGGCGAAAGGCCGCGCACCCTAGCAAGGCCGTGCTGCGCTGCGCCAGTCCTTCGCGGGTGCAGCGAATCGAATCATCGGCTGCAAGGTCGCGAGAGTGCCGAGGTCATCTTAGCTTTGGTCTGTAATATATTGATAAAAATGAAGTAATTTCAAAACTCCTAATTTGACACATGACAAGTGTCCTATAACTTCTTACGAATATTCATGGTTTTGGAACCGTCCACAGCGAAACACATGACCCTTGACCGGGTGCGGCGGCCGGGTATGAACACCAAAGGAAGTGGGGCCCAATCCCGCGCCGACGCCCAAGGGGGAGGGCAAGGCCGCGAATGACGAACTTGATGGAACATGCCGGCGACGGCTTCGGTGGTCGCTATGGTCGCTTGGCCTTGCGGGTGGCGCTCGCAGCCGTCCTCGCGAGCCCGATCGCCGTCGGCTTCTGGCTCGCGCCGAAGGCCGACGACATGCCGCCGCCGCCCGAGTTGACGGCGCCCCCTTCGGTGACGTCGCTCCCCGACGCCGCCCGCCGCGTGCTGCCGGCGGCGGGGCAGGACCGCCCGTCGGAGACCACGCTCCAGCCGGCGGCGCTCGCAGGCGGCGGCTGACGGCCGCTTACTTCGCGACTTTGTAGACGGTGGCGAAGAAGCAGCGCCAGCGGCCGTCGACGCGGCGGAAGACATCGACATAACGCGTGTTGAAGGCGACCCAGGTGCCGTCGATCAGCCGCTCGTAGCGGTTGCGGGCGGCGACCGCGGCGCTGTCGCCGTCGATCCGCGTGTGGGTCTGGTCATGGACCAGGTTGCGGAACGGCGGCTGGGCGAGGCAGGTACGGTCGAAATCCGGGCGCTTCACCTCGCGCCCGTCGGCGCCGTCGAGGAAGGTGAAGCCGGGATCGAGGATGGTGCGGAGCGTCTCCAGGTCCTTGCCGAAGTAGCTGCGGACGAACAGATCGTCGATCTTGCGGAGCTCCGGGTCGAGCGCCGGGTTGTCGAGGTCGGGGTTGACCATCGCGACGGCCATGTCAGACCTCCAGGCTCAGGCGGTTGGGCGAGAGATCGGCGGCATCGAGGCCGCGGTCGGCGATGTCCTGAGGCAAGGAGCGCCCGCGGGCGAGGTCGGCGGCGATCCGGGCCATCCCCGGCGAGGTCTGGATGCCGTAGCCGCCCTGGCCCGCGAGCCAAAAGAAGCCGGGCGTCTTCTTCGCGAAACCTGCCACCATCGACTTGTCGGCGACGAAGGAGCGGAGCCCCGCCCATTTCGAATGCAGCCGGCCGACGCCGAAGGCGAGCGCCTGCTCGATGCGGTCGACGGCGATGGCGAGGTCGAGCTCCTCCGGCTGCGCATCGCAGGGCTCGGACGGCGTCTCGTCGGCCGGGCTGCCGAGAAGGCGGCCGGCCTCCGGCTTGATGTACCAGGTCTCATCGACGTCGATGACCGCCGGCACCTTCTCCACGGCGACGCCCGCCGGCACGTCGAAGGTGAAGGCGGTCCGCCGCTTCGGCACCAGGCCGACGGCCTTGGCGCCGGCCATATGGGCGACGACGTCGGCCCAGGCCCCGGCGGCGTTGATCACCACCGGCGCCTTGAAGATCCCGGCGCGGGTCTCGACCCACCAGTCGCCGTCGACCGCAAGGCCCATCACCTCGGCGTCGGTCACCACCTTGCCGCCGCGGGCGCGAAGACCTTTGAGGAATCCCTGGTGGATCGCGTGCACGTCCATGTCACGGGCGTCCGGTTCCCACACCGCCGCCTTGGCGTAGCCCGGCTTGAGGAACGGGACCTTTGCGGCGAGCTCGTCGCCGCCGATCATCGAGACGGCGTCGAGGGTGCGCTGGCCTTCGGCGAGCGCCAGCGCCAGCGACGCTTCCTGGTCGGCGCGACCGATCAGCAGCGTGCCCCGGGGCGTCAGCAGCGGATGCTCGGAGAAGCCCCTGGGCGGCGTCTCGAAGAAGGCGCGGCTGGCGCCGGTGATCGCGCGGATCGCCCGGTTGCCGTAGGTCTCCGTGAAGAGCGCGGCCGAGCGGCCGGTGGTGTGGTAGCCCGGCTGGGATTCGCGCTCGAGCACGATCACCCGGGAATCGCTCGCGAGCTCGTAGGCGGCGGAGGCGCCGGCGATGCCGGCGCCGATGACGATGAAGTCGGCGGTTTCTGCCATGGCGGCGCGTGATAGCATTTTTCCGAAGCACGAGGGAGGGGATGATGGCGGTGGGAAGCTGCTTCTGCGGCGCCGTCCGCTTCGAAGCGACGGGGACGCCGAAGTGGGTGGCGCATTGCCACTGCACCATGTGCCGGCGCGCGCATGCCGCGGGCTACGTCACCTGGGTCGGCTACCCGAAGGCGGCGGTGACGCTGACCCAGGGGCAGGACAACATCGCCACCTACAAGTCCTCAGGCCCGGCGACGCGCCGGTTCTGCCGGACCTGCGGCAGCCAGCTCTTCTTCTTCCACGAGACCTACGCCGACGAGATGCACGTCCCGCGCGCTCTCTTCGAGGGCGACGTCGGCATGGCGCCCAAGGCGCACATCTACTTCTCCGACCGGGTCGACTGGATCGACGTCCACGACGGCCTCCGCAAGAAGGGCGGGCCGACGGGACTGGCGAACCTTTAGCCGTCGCTCACCCGGGCGCGGTGCCCTTGAGCACCGCGTCGATGCGGGTCTTGAGCTCGGTCAGGGATATCGGCTTCACCAGATAGCCGTTGACGCGGTGCTCCTTGGCGAACAGCACGGTGTCGGCCTGGGCGTCGGCGGTGAGGAAGATCACCGGGGTCACGGCGAGCGAACGGACCTTGAGGGCCCGCAGCGTCTTCAGGAACTTCCGCCCGTCGACCGGCTGCATGTGCACGTCGCAGAGAATGACGGTCGGCCGCGTCCGCAGCGCCTCTTCGAGGCCTTCCTCGCCGTTCCCGGCCTCGACCACCGAGGCGACGCCGATCTGATGGAGGAGGCTTTTGATCAGGGTGCGCGTGTGCGGCTCGTCCTCGACCACGAGGACGGTGACGCCACGGTAGGAATCCGAAGGAGTCGGTGCCATGACATGGCCTCATACGGGTTCGGGAAGGGAGGCGACGGCGTCGGCGAGCTCCGCGACGGTCTTCGCGAGCCCGCCGGCGAAGAGCCGGGCCGAGTCGAGGTCGTCGCCGTCGAGGCAGTCCTGGATGTCGGAGGCGAGCTGGCCGAGCCGGGTGGCGCCGGACGAGCGCGCCGCGCCTTTGAGCGCGTGGACGTGATGGCGGGCCGCCGGCCGGTCGCCGGCCTCGATCGCCGCTGCCGCTGCCTCGGCCAAGCGCCGGGCCTGGGCGGCGAAGCCGCCGAGGAACCCGAGCGCGTCGGCGGTGACGCCGCCGAAGGCCTCGACGACGCGCTGGAGATCGAGCACCTGGGGGTCGACCGGCGGCACGGCCGGCGCCGCCGCCTTCGGCGACTCCGCGGCCGCCCTCCGACGGAGCGCCAGCGCCTGCGGCAGGAGGCGGGCAAGTGTCGTCGACAGGAGCCGCGAGTCGATCGGTTTGGTGAGGTAGCCGTCCATGCCGGCATCGCGGCAGCGCTGTTCGGTGCCGGCGAGCGCATCGGCGGTCAGCGCCACGATCGGCAGGCGCCGCCCGTCGGCGTTGGCGGCCTCGCCGGCGCGCACCGCCGCCGTCAGCTCGAAGCCGTCCATCTCCGGCATGTGGAAGTCGGTGAGGAGAAGTCCGAAGCCGCCGCCGGCGTCGATCCACGCCAGCGCGGCGCGACCGTTCTCGGCCATCTCGTGCGCATATCCCAGCCGGGAGAGGAGCCGCGCGATCACGGTGCGGTTGGTCGGATTGTCCTCGGCGACGAGGACCAGGGCGCCCGCGGCCCGCGCCTCCTCGACCGGGGGCGGGGCGAAGCCGGTCTCCTCCGAGGCGCCGGCGACGCCGGCCTCGTCCAGGTCGGCGCGGCCGAGGACGGCGGCGACCACATGCCACAGCCGGCGGCGGCGAAGCGGCAGCGTCATCGTCGCGACGAAATCGCTGCGGTCGCCTTGGGACAGGCTGGACACCATCGCCCGGGGGGCGGCGAGCGCGACCTTGAGGCCGGAGGCCGCGAGCGCGCTGCCGAGGGCGAGCGTCGCCGCGGGGTCCGGCCCGCCGGCCAGGAGGAAGAGGTCGGGACGCGTCCCGGCGGTCGCGGTCGACACCTCGTCCGACGGGGAGAACCGGGCGGCGATGCCCGCGGCGGCCAGCAGCCGTTCGAGCGCACGCCGCTCCGCGCCGGCGAATCCGACCGCCGTCACCGACGCGTCGGCGATCGCCGGCTCCGGCCGGTCACGCGCGGGGTCGGCAACGGGGAAGGCCAGCTCGACCCAGAAGGTCGAGCCGACACGCGGCGTCGACTCGACGCCGATGGTCCCGCCCATCATGTCGACCAGGCGCCGGCAGATGGAGAGGCCGAGGCCGGTGCCGCCGTAGCGCCGCGAGGTCGAGGTGTCGGCCTGCTGGAAGGGCTGGAACAGGCGGCCGCGCTGCTCCGCGTCGAGGCCGATGCCGGTGTCGACGATCGCGAAGCGCAGACGCTCGGTGCGCCCCGCCTCCGCCGCCCGCTCGACCGAAAGCGTGACCCCGCCGGTCTCGGTGAACTTGACGGCGTTGCCCATCAGGTTGAGCAGGATCTGGCGGAGCCGGGCCGGATCGCCGATCAGCCGGTCGGGAATCTCGGGGTCGAGGTCGACGACGAGGGTCAGGCCCTTCTCGTCGGCGCGGCCGGCGATCAGCTCGCCCGCGTCCTCCACCGCCTCGACCAGCGAGAACGCGACCGCCTCGATGTCGAGCTTGCCGGCCTCGATCTTCGAGAAGTCGAGGATGTCGTTGATGATCGTCAGGAGCGCCTGGGCCGAGGCGCGGATCACCTGGCTCATCGAGCGCTGGTCGGAGGAGAGCCGGGTCTGCTCCAGCATCTCGGCCATGCTCATCACGCCGTTCATCGGCGTCCTGATCTCGTGGCTCATCATGGCGAGGAACGAGGATTTGGCCTGGGTCGCCTCCTCGGCCCTGGCGCGGGCGATGTCGAGCGCGGCATTGGCGGCCTTTGCCTGGCCGAAGGTGCGGCCGATGACGACGTGGGTCAACAGGAAGAGCGCGACCAGGATGCCGAGATAGGCAGCCACCGGCGGGGCGTAGAGCCCGACGACATCCATGTAGAGGCGCCGGAGCGGCAGGATCTCGACCAGGATCCACGGCGCCGCGTCGAGGCGGTGGTGGGTGACCGCGACATCGTCGCCGACCGTCTGGCCCACCGGCCGGCGGGCAAGCGCGCCGAGAACCGGCCCGTGCAGGCTTTCAGGCAGGCGCTCGGCGAGGCTCGGCATCTCGGTCGCGCCGGAGGCGGTGTCCGCCAGGATGCGCCGCCGCTCGTCGACCAGCAGCAGCGGGCCCTTGGCGTCGGCGGATCGGAGGGATGCCCGGAGGTCGGAGACCGCGACCTCCATGGTGATGACGCCGGCGAAGCGGCCCCGCTCGTAGATCGGTACGCCATGGGCGACGACCTGGCCGAGGTGGGTGCCGCTCTTATGGGCGGGCGTCCAATAGGTGGTCCGGCCGGGGTTCGCCGACGGATGGCCGTATTGATAGAGATCGTAGAGGAAGAACGACTCGTCGAAGGCAAGGTCGCCGGCGGATCGCCAGGGATAGGCATAGGCGACGCCGCGCGGCGTGGCGACGTAGATCGAGCCGACGGAGTTGCTCCGCTCGTGGACACCGCGGATCGGCCGGGTGAGATCGAGCGCCAGATCGGCATCCTGGGCGACACCTCCCTGGGTGTCGCGCTCGAAACCCGCCGCCCGGGCGCGTTCGTCGCTCAACGCCATCAGGTTGCCCATCTCCGACCCGCGCTCGGCGGGCGCGGCGCGGTCGAAGCTGTGGATGCCGTCGAGGGGACCGGCGAGCCACTCCGAAACGCGGGGATCGCGCGGCCCCGCCCCGTCCGCCGGCCGCTCGCGAAGGAAGCTCTCGGCGTGGCTGCGCAGCACGACGATGAGGTCCTCGATCCGCCGGACCTTGGTCTCAAGCTGGCCCTTGGCGATCTCGACCAGGTCCTGGCGCTCGGTCAGCGCATGGCGCAAGTCGCGCTCGACCACCAGGCCGATGCCGATCGCCGAGGCGACCAGCACCAGCGCGAAGGCGGCGGTGACGATCCGCGTCGGCTCGGCCGTGATCCAGCGCCTCAAGCTCACGGCGCCGATCTTACGCGATCCGAGGGGCGGTGGCTTATCCCGCTACTTCCGGCTCAGCTTCTTCAGATCCGGCAGCGGCCGGCGCAACACCGGATCGCCGGCGAAGAGCTGCTCCAGCGCGCGCGCGGCCTCCAGGGTGAAGCGGTCGGCGGCGTGCGGGCCCGTCACCATCAGGCCGAAGGGCGTTCCCGTCGGCTCGAGCCCGCAGGGGATCGAGGTCGAGGGATGGCCGGTGAGCGTCAT
The DNA here is from genome assembly GCA_009694025.1 of Alphaproteobacteria bacterium. GTDB lineage: Bacteria > Pseudomonadota > Alphaproteobacteria > SHVZ01 > SHVZ01 > SHVZ01. Next base: position 21,761 of record SHVZ01000057.1, read on the forward strand.
CGCATAGGTCAGCGCCAGCCAGTGGAAGTAGGTGCGTAGCTTTTGGCCGTTGATCCGATCGGCATAGAGCTGGGTCCAGGGGAAGGGCGGGACCGCCACCGTCGGCGACAGGATCAGGTCGAAGTCCCGATGGAAATCCTGCACGCGGCGGAAGATGCGGGTCTGCTCGGCATGGGCCCAGGCGACGTCGCCGGCGGAATAGCGGAGCCCCTCCTCGTAGTTGGCGATCAGGTTGGGGCCGAGCAGGTGCCGGCGCTTCTCGTAGTTCTCCTTGTGGGTGGCGAGGAAGCTGACGGCGCGCAAGACCTCGAAGGCGCGGTCGGCCTCGCCCATGTCGGGCGTCGCCTCGACGCACGTCGCGAAGGCCGAGCGGAAGCGCTTGACGCGATCGCGGAAGGTCTTGCGGATGCGGTTGTCGACCGGGCAGAAGCCGAAATCCTCGGTGACGGCGACGCGCAGTGCTGAGAGGTCGAGGGGCCGGAGCTCGGCGAAGTGCGAGCCCATGGGGTGCGAGAACGGATCCTGGCTGTCGTAGACGGCGATGGCCGAGAGCATCAGCGAGGCGTCCGCGGTGTCGCGGCCCATCGGGCCCAGCACCGAGAGCGGCGTCCAGCCGAGGCCGCGCCTTTCCGAAGGGACCAGTCCTGGCGATCCGCGCACCCCGACGACGCCGCAGAAGGCGGCCGGAATCCGAAGGCTGCCGCCGGTGTCCGATCCGGTGCAGAGCGGCAGCATGGATGTGGCGAGCGCGACGGCCGAGCCGCCCGACGAGCCGCCGCAGATGCGCTTGGGATCGAAGGGATTGCCGGTGGGGCCCCAGACCGGGTTGATGGTGTTGGCACCGGCGCCGAACTCGGGGACGTTGGTCTTGGCGACGACGATGGCGCCGGCCCGCCGGCAGGAGGCGACCATCAACCCGTCCTTCTTCGGGAAGTTCTTCTTGTGAATGGGCGAGCCCATGGTGGTCGGCAGGCCCTCGGCGTCTTCGAGATCCTTGACCCCGAGCGGCAGGCCGTGGAGCGGCCCGAGATAGTCGCCCCGCAACACCGCCGCCTCCGCCGCCTTCGCCTCCTTCTCGGCGCGCGGCCAGATCGTCGAGGTCACCGCGTTCAGCGTCGGGTTCACTTGGCGGATGCGCTTCCTGCAGCTCTTCAGCAGCTCGACCGGCGAGATCGCCTTGGTGCCGATCAACCGGCGCAGCTCGACGGCGGAGAGGTCGCAGAGATCGGTCATGGCGGGGGCTTTCAGGCGCGGGGATGAGAGGAGGAGACTGTCGCGTGCCGGCTCCGCCCTTGGCAAGCGCCTGGTTGTCCCGCAAAGCTTTGTCGGCGGCGACGGATTTTAGGTAGCCTAGCGACCGCGCCCCGGTGGATGGCGACGACCTCGCTGCGCTCGGCCCCCACCCTATCCCTCCCCCGCGCAGTCGCGCGGGAGAGGGGACACGACGCATCTTTCCCCCTCTCCCGACTGCGGAGCAGGCGGGGGAGGGATGGGGTGGGGGCCGAGCGCAGCGAGGTCGGAACGACAGGAGTCTCAAGCCCGGATGAATCGCGAACCCTTGATCATGGTCTGCACCTGCGAGATGTCCGGCCGCGTCCGCGGCAAGGGCTTCCCGGCCCGCGATCTCCCGGCGCGGATGCGGACGGGCGTCGGCTGGGTCCCGACCAACTCGATGATCAACGCCTTCTCCCAGATCCCGGCGACGCCGTTCGGCACCAAGGACGACCTGATCTTGGTGCCCGACCCGGCGGCGGAAGCGCGGGTCGATTTCGGCGACGGGTCGGCGAACGAGCACTTCTTCCTCGGCGATATCCGCTGGCTCGACGGCTCGGCCTGGGAATGCTGCCCCCGCGACTTCGCCCGCCGCGCGCTGGCATCCCTGAAGGAGACGGCCGGCGTGACCTTGCTCTCGGCCTTCGAGCACGAGTTCGTCTATACCGGCGTCGAGAGCGTTCCCGGCGAGTCCTACTCGCTGGATGCGTTCCGCCGGCAGGGCGTGTTCGCCGAGGCGTTCACCGCCGCGCTCCGGCAGGCCGGCGCCGAGCCGGAATCCTTCCTCCCCGAATACGGTGCCCGCCAGTACGAGTTCACCGTGGCGCCGGCGGAAGGGTTGCGCTCGGCCGACCGGGCGGTGGTGGCGCGCGAGATGGCGCGGGCGACCGCGTGCCGGCTCGGCCACCGCGCGATCTTCTCGCCGATCCTCGATCCCGCCGGCGTCGGCAACGGCGTGCACGTGCATTTCAGTTTTCGCGATGCCTATGGCGTGCCGGCGACCCACGACCCGGACGACGCCCTCGGTCTCACCAAGCTGGCGCGTCACTTCACCGCGGGCCTGCTGCATCACATGCCCGCGCTCTGCGCGATCACCGCACCGGCGTCGGTCTCCTACATCCGGCTCAGGCCCAACCGTTGGGCGCCGACCCATGCCGACGTCAAGCGTCAGGACCGCGGGGCCGCGATCCGGATCTGCCCGGTCATCCCCGGGCCCGATGTGAACAGGCAGTTCAATGTGGAGTTCCGCGTCGCCGATGCGGCGGCGAGCCCCTACCTGACCTTGGGCGCGATGGTCTGGGCCGGCGTCGACGGCATCCGGCGCTCACTCGAGATCCCGGCCGAGGGGCCGCCGCTGCCGGCGACCTTAGGTGCCGCGCTCGACGCGCTCGAAGCCTCGGCCGAAGCCCGCGTCTGGATGGGCGCCACCTTCCACAACGCCTACCTCGTGCACAAGCGGGGCGAGCTCGCCACATTGGCCGGCCTGGACGAGAAGGCGTGCTGCGACCGCTACGCCGAGACCTATTGAAGGAACCGACGATGAACCACCCCACCAGCCGCGAGATCGCGGTCGAGCCGGCCCATACGACGCTGCTGTTCATCGACGTGCAGAACTACTGCGCGGTCCGCGACGGGAGCGAGTTCGCCCACCATTCGCCCGAGGTCTTCCAGGAGAAGCTGGGCTACTTCTTCGACGAGATGGAGCGCCGCGTGGTGCCGAACATGCAGCGCCTCCAGGCGGGATGCCGGAAGGCCGGCATCGAGGTCATGTACACGGTGATCCAGAACCTGACCAGGGACGGCCGCGACCGCTCGCTCGACTACAAGATCACCGGCTTCAGCGTGCCGCCGGGCTCCCGCGACGCCCAGGTGATCGACGCGATCAGGCCGGGCGACGACGAGATGGTGCTGCCGAAGACTTCCTCCAACGTTTTCGTCTCGACCAACATCGACTATGTGCTGCGCAACCTCGGCACCAAATACCTGGTGGTCTCCGGCATCGTCACCGACCAGTGCATCGACGGCGCGGTGCGCAGCGCTTGCGACCTGGGATATCTAGTGACGCTGGTGACCGACGCCTGTGCGACCTACACCCAGGAGCGCCACGACTTTACGCTGCGCGCGATCAAGGGCTATTGCCGCCAGCGGACGACGGACGAGTTCCTGAAAGAGATCGGGGTGGGGTGAAGGGAGCCGGGGGGCATGACGTGATGTCAGCTTCTATCCATGAGCGGTCCTATGCATTCTCTCGATCCGGCGACCGGAGTCGTCGAGAAGCGGACGTCATCGCGGCGCATTGGCGGCGGTCGACAGGTGAACTCTCACGGACGACCGAGACCGCGAAGAGCCGCGA